>JAEWZO010000023.1 GCA_023458415.1 Bacteroidota bacterium | reverse complement strand
TTCTTTTATATAGTGAGATTTTCATAATGTAGTACGAATGTACTACGTTTTGATTTGATGTAGTACTACGCTGGTACAAATTTAGAAAAAAAAGGTTAACATCAGAAAAAATAAATTATTTAAGCATTTGATAATCAAACAAAAGAACACAAAAGAAATAAAAAGAAACGTAAATTATTTTCCAATGCAAAACTTAGAAAAGATATTCCCCAGCACCTCGTCGTTCGTAAATTCACCGGATATTTCGCCGAGGTGTTCCAAGGCGTAACGAAGTTCGTAAGCGAGAAGTTCCGTGTGAATGCTTTGATTAATTGCTGATTTTACCTTCTGTACGGAATCCAACGATTTTTGTAAAGACTCGTAATGCCGCTGATTTGTTATGATGACGTTGTTTTCGTCCTGTTTCATACTCTCAACATAATTGATCAGTTCCGATTTTAAGGTTTCAATTCCGGTTTGGTCTTTCGCAGAAATTGGAAGAATATTGGTGGTATATTCTGGTATTAAAGCTTCAGAAAGTTGATTGTCAAATTCATTTTCAGACAGGCCTTGAATATCAATTTTATTATGCAGAAGAATAATTTTCAGGTCATCCCGATAGAACTCCTTAACAAAAGAAATGACTTCTTCAGGATTAGAGTCAAACTCATCGTAGAGATAAAGAAGAATTTTTGCAGTGGCAATTTTTTCCTTTGCTTTCTGAACACCTATGGCTTCAATCGTATCGGTTGTCTCGCGAATTCCGGCTGTATCAATAAAACGGAACGCCGTTCCCTTGATGTGGAGAATTTCTTCTATAGTGTCTCGCGTGGTCCCTGCAATGTCTGAAACAATCGCTCTTTCCTCTTTCAGTAAAGCATTAAGCAGCGTGGATTTTCCGGCATTCGGTTTACCGATGATGGCCACATCTACTCCATTTTTAATTGCATTTCCATACTGGAAACTATCAATTAATGATGTCAGTTTATCTTCAAGCCGATCCAAAAGTGTATTCATCGCTGTTCGGTCAGCAAATTCCACATCTTCTTCAGCAAAATCAAGTTCAAGTTCAATCAGAGAAGTGAAGTTTAACAAGTCACCTCTTAACTCAGAAATTTCATTGGAAATACCGCCTTTTAGCTGATTCAAAGCAACTTTTCGTGAAGCTTCGTTTTCACTGGCGATAACATCTGCAATGGCTTCTGCCTGAGAAAGGTCAATTCTACCATTAATGAAAGCGCGCATCGTAAATTCTCCTGCTTTGGCCATTCTTGCTCCTTTTTTTATCAGAACTTCAAGAATTTTCTTAGCAATATGCGGTGATCCGTGAAAGGAAATTTCCACAGAATTTTCCGTTGTAAAAGTCTTTGGCGCATGAAATACAGCAACCATCACTTCATCAATCTGTTCCTCGCCATCGTTGATAAATCCGTAGTGCACAGTATGAGAATCCGCATTCTCAAGATTTTTTCCCTGAAATACTTTATTCACGATTTGAAATGACTGCTCACCGGAAACTCTGATAATTCCGATAGCGCCGGTTCCGTTGGCTGTGGCCAATGCACAGATGGTGTCCTGATTCATACCGCAAATTTAGTGATATTTTGCGGGTGCTTTCGACTGAACTTTCTGCAAAGAAAAAACCTCGCCTTGCGGCGAGGTTTCAATTCATTTTGCAATCTTAAAGCGGTGAAACTAGCTCCAGGAACCAGTTTTTAACGTCACCTTCCAAATGCGGCGCCAACTTTTCTTCCACCCAACGATGATAATTGTTCAACCAGTCGATTTCTTCCTGAGACAACAATTCTTTCACGATAGCTTCCTTGAAGAACGGACAGATCGTCAAAGTTTCAAACTCATAAAATTCAGCGAAGTCTGTCGACTTATATTTTTTGACCGCGATAAGGTTTTCATGTCGAATTCCGTATTTGTTTTCGATATACAATCCTGGTTCATTTGAAACGACCATTCCCGGAATCAGTTCCTGCGGATTCATGTCTTTTCTAATGTTCTGCGGTCCTTCGTGAACGTTCATAAAACTTCCTACTCCATGACCGGTTCCGTGGCTGTAATCCTTCCCTTCCATCCACAACGGCAAACGCGCAATAGCATCCAAATGAACACCTTTTGTGCCTTTCGGAAACTTTACCATCGAAAGACGAATCATTCCTTTTAAAACCAATGTTGAATCTCTTTTGTATTCATCGGTAACCTCGCCAACAGGAAATGTTCTCGTGATATCGGTTGTTCCTTCAAGATATTGTCCACCGGAATCAATAAGAATATTTCCAAAATCGGTTACCACTTCGCTTTCGTTTTCACTCGCAGAATAATGTGGAATTGCGTCGTTTCCTTTGTAGCCGACAATACTTCCAAAACTGATTCCTACAAAATTTTCTCCTGCAGCCCTAAATTTCAGCAGTTCTTCACCAATAGAATATTCGGTCATCGGGATTTTACCAACATTGTGTTTCAGCCAGTAAAGGAAATTCACCATGGCAACGCCGTCACGAACCATTACCGTACGGAAACCTGCAAGTTCAGTTTCGTTTTTTACCGCTTTCATCAAATTTCCCGGAGTTGCAGCTTTTACAAATTCGTTGCCTTGCAGTGCTACAAAAATCGCCTGATTGCTGTTTGGAGATATCAGAACTTTTCTGTTTTTCTGCTCCTGTAAATAACCGAAGAAACTGCCATAATCTTTCACTGAAACTCCGGACTTTTCCAGATGTTTTTTCGCTTCGTCAGTCAATTGCTGTTGGTTGACAAATAGAATCGCATCGTCATTGGAAACTGTAACGTAACCCAGAAAAACGGGATTACATTCCACATCGCTTCCACGCAGATTTAAAGTCCAGGCTACATCATCCAAGGAAGAAATGATGTGTAAATCTGTATTCTGGTCTTTCATTTTTGCACGGATGTCACTCAGTTTTTCGGTAACAGATTTACCTGCCCATTTTTCAGGATGAACAAAAATCGGATTTCTAACAATCGTTCCGCGTGTAGTCCAAATGTCCTTTAATAAAGGCAAATCAACTACTTTGATGTTTTTCTCGGCAAGTTTTGTATTCAATTCTTCCCAGCTTGCATGTGAAGTAGCCAACGCATTTACGGCAACAGTTCCACCCTCCTTAACTTCATTTTTCAGCCACGTGATATAATCCGGAACACCGTCAACACCCATTTTCATCAATTCAAAATCAGTTCCTGCAAGTTCTTTTGGCGCCTGTATAAAATATCTTCCATCTGTCCACAAACCAGCTTTACCGTTGGTAACTACTCCAAAACCGGCGGAACCTGTAAATCCTGTCAACCAAGCCCGTTCTTGCCATTCCGCAGGAAGATATTCGCTCATGTGCGGATCTGCAGAGAAAACAATAAAAGCATCAATTTCCTTTTCAAGCATCAGTCCACGCAACGCGGCAACTTTTTGTTGTTGTGTCTGTTTTTTCTGGTCATCAATATTCAGTCGGATACTCATAATTCTATTAATTTTTTAGGACTATAAAGTTACTGTTTTTAATTTGTTCGCTGCATTTTTAAAGTGATTCAATGACTATTTTTTAATCCGAACAGAGAATATTTTTTACTTTTAACCTCAATAAAAAAATTATGGCAGCAACAAACCAGAAATCCGAATACGAAGAATTACTAAAAATCCTTGAGGAAAGATTTCATCAGAATATGAACAGGCATCCAAAGACCACATGGAAATCTGTTGCTGAAAAACTGACGGACAAAAAACTTTCTGTACTGATGAAAATGGAAGAAACCGGCGGCGAACCGGATGTGGTTGATTTCGGAACCCGAGAAATTATCTTTTCTGACTGTTCGGCGGAAAGTCCGAAAGGCAGAAGAAGTTTTTGCTTTGATGATGCTGCTCTAGCTTCAAGAAAGGAAAACAAACCTAAAGACAGTGCAGAAAATGCTGCTAAGAAAATTGGAATTGAAATTCTGAATGAAGAACAGTACAGAGTTATACAACAATTCGGTGAGTTTGATTTGAAAACTTCCAGCTGGCTGCAAACTCCAGAAAAAATCAGAAAACTCGGAGGTGCGCTGTTTGGAGACCGTCGTTATGATACCGTGTTTACCTATCACAACGGAGCGGAATCTTATTACTCAGCGCGCGGATTTCGTGGAATTCTGAAACTGTAATTTTTAAATTATTATTTTTGATCAAAATAATACCATGAACTGTCTGGAATGCGGCGAAAAAATCTACGGTAGGTCTGACAAAAAATTTTGCAGTGACAGTTGCCGCAACGCGTACAACAACAAACAGAACAGCACCGCAAGCAAGAAAATCCGTGCAATAAATAACATTCTTCGAAAGAATTACAAAATTCTGTCGGAGCATAATTTCATTGAAGGAAAAGCCAAAACAACAAAATCCAAACTCACAACAGCAGGTTTTGATTTCGAATATTTCACAAATTTAAAAGTGTATAAAAACGGTGCTGAATATTATTTTGTTTACGATATCGGCTATAAACTTCTGGAAGACGGTTGGATTCTTCTGGTTCACAACGAATAAAAAAATGGCTGCAAAATTTGCAGCCATCCTTATTTTATGAAGCAATTAAAACTTAATTACTTCCGCCATTCTTTCGTTTTCCTCGTTCACCAATTCGTCGTCAACAAGAATTTTTCCTGAATGTTCGTCGATGATGATTTTCTTTCTCTGCGCTATTTCCATTTGTTTCTGTGGTGGAACTGTGAAGAAAGATCCTTTCGGCGCTCCTCTTTCCAAGCCAACTACAGCAAGTCCGTTTGGAGAATTGGAACGGATGCGGTTGTATGAAGCCAACAGACGCTCATCAATTTTTCCGGAGAATTCTTCAGATTTACCCATCAGATATTCTTCTTCTTTCTGAGTTTCTGCTACCAAACCTTCAAGTTCTTCCTTTTTGAATTTCAGGTGACTTTTCAGTTCGTCAATTTTTGTGGTAAGTTCTTCAAGAGTTTCGTTTTTGTGTGAGATTTTCACATCAAATTCTTTAATTCTCTTTTCAGCCAACTGAATTTCCAGCTCCTGGAATTCAATTTCCTTACCCAATGCTTCAAACTCTTTATTGTTTCTTACGTTATCCTGTTGAGATTTGTATTTTTCAATAAGCGTTTTAGCGTGGTTAATTACCTCGTTTTTGGTATTAATCTCGTCGTTCTGTTCTTTTATTTCTCCCTGAAATTTTTCAGCTCTTTTTTCAAGACCTTCAATCTCAATTTCCAGGTCTTCCACTTCGATCGGAAGTTCACCTCTTGTATTGCGAATTTCGTCCAGACGCGAATCAATAATCTGCAGATCGTATAACGCTCTTAGTTTTTCTTCTACTGAAATTTCACTGGTTTTCTTAGCCATATTTATAAAAAGTAATTAACAGGATTGGTTTTCTCCATTGATTTTGAGACTGCAAATTTAGGAAATTTTTCCGATAATATTTCAACTAATTGTTGAGTTACAAATTGTTCTGATTCGAAATGACCGATGTCGCAGATCAGCATTTTTCCTTCGCTTTGAAAAAATTCGTGATATCGTACATCTCCGGTGAGATACGCATCGCATTTTTTGGCCATCGCCGCTTTTATTCCGCTTGCACCACTTCCGCCCAAAACACCAACTCTTTTCACGGTTTTTCCACTAAGAGCAGAATGGCGGATCACGCTGAGTCCGAATTTATTTTTCACCATTTCCAGAAAGTCCTTTTCAGAAAGCGCTTCTGCAAGCTCACCAAATCGTCCCAATCCGGAATGTTGGTTTTCATTTTCCAGAGAAATTAACTGATAAGCAACTTCTTCGTATGGATGCGCAGATTTTGCAGCTGCAAGAACTTTATTTGCTTTGTACGCTTCAAAAATAACGGAGATAAGCTGTTCATCAGCAGTTTCGCGAACATTCTGTTTTCCTGAATAAGGATCTGATCCTTCCAACGGACGAAAAGTTCCTTCTCCTGAAATTGAAAAACTGCACTCGTCATAGAAACCAATATTTCCGGCTCCGGCTTCGAACATTGCATTTTTCACCGCTTCAGCATTTTCGGTCGGCACAAAGACTTCAAGCTTCATCAGGTTTTCCTTTTTCGGCATCAAAATCTGTTGATTGATTAATCCGAGTTCTTCACAAATTCGGAAATTCACCCCAAAATAATCATTATCAAAAGCGGTATGAACTGCGTAAATAGCTATTTTATTTTCGATGGCTTTTAGCACAGAACGTTGCACATAATTGCGT
The DNA here is from genome assembly GCA_023458415.1 of Bacteroidota bacterium. Classification (GTDB taxonomy): domain Bacteria; phylum Bacteroidota; class Bacteroidia; order Flavobacteriales; family Weeksellaceae; genus JAEWZO01. Next base: position 65,942 of record JAEWZO010000023.1, on the reverse strand, counting down.
CCTGTTAAAGATTTCAGTCCGGAAAAAATAATCGGATGAAAGGTTACGATAAGATTACAGTTTTTTGCAATTGCTTCATCAACAACGTTTTCAAGAGCATCATGACAAACAAGGCAGCCGGTAATTTCTCTTTCAGGATTTCCGCAGAGTAAACCAACATTATCAAAATCTTCCGCTTGTGGCATCTGAATTTCCTCTTCTATTCCTGCGATGAATTCTTTTAAAAGCATAACTGAATTTTGTGCAAATTACTAATTATTTGGTACATTGCACTGCAGAAAAACCCAATCATGCCGAAACGAGAACACAATCTGATTCCCGAAACCGCAAAGTGGAAACGCAAACTTTTCCGGATTATTTATTTTGCAGATACGCCGGCCGGAAAACTGTTCGACATTAGTCTTCTTGTGATGATTGCGCTGAGTACTTTTATCGTAATGATGGAAAGTATGCGCAGTGTAGACATGCGCTACCATAAAACTTTGGTGCAATTGGAATGGATTATCACCATCCTGTTTACCATTGAATATTTCCTCCGAATTATCATTGTAAAGAATAAGAAGGATTACATTTTCAGTTTTATGGGAATTATCGATTTCCTTTCGATTCTTCCGTTTTTCATGAGCTTAATGTTCCCGTTTACCAAGTTCTTAAGTATCATCCGACTGTTGAGAATTCTGAGAGTTTTCCGAATTCTGAATCTGATGGATTATATGAACGACGGACAGTACATTGTACAGGCGCTGAAAAACAGTTCAAGAAAAATCTATATTTTCCTTTTATTCATCCTGATTTTGGTGACCATTTTGGGATCGCTGATGTACGTTGTTGAAAGTGGAGAAAATGGCTTTACCGATATCCCAACCTGCATCTACTGGGCGGTTGTTACCATCACGACTGTTGGATATGGAGACATTTCTCCGATAACTCCATTGGGAAAATTTATTTCGGTTATCCTGATGCTTTGCGGTTACAGCATTATTGCCGTTCCAACCGGTATTGTAACCTCGCAAATGAGAAAATCTTCCACCATCACAAGAATCTGCAGAAGGTGCGGAAACAGTGAACACGATTCTGATGCACGTTATTGTAAAACCTGTGCGGAACCAATGTTTAATAATGAAAAAGAGCAGTAAAAACTGCTCTTTTTTTATTTAGTGTGCTGTAAAAATTATTTTACTCTTACCAATTCAACATCGAAAATTAACCATGCATTTGGAGGGATAATTCCACCGGCTCCTCTTGCTCCGTAACCCATTTCTGCAGGGATAAGCAATGTTGCCGTTTCACCCTCTTTAAGGAGCATAATTCCTTCGTCCCAACCTTTGATTACCTGTCCCATTCCGATTGGAATTTCGATGGGTTGATTTCTTTTGAAAGAGGAATCGAATTCAGTTCCGTCAACCAATTTACCTGCATAATGAACGGAAACCATGTCTCCTGCATTTGGTGCTTTGCCTATAGGGTTTGCTTTTGTAATTTTATAGAAAAGTCCTGACTCAGTCTGCTGCATATCTGCCTGCAATTCTTTTGCAAGTTTTTCCTGATTGGCTGCAAATTCTTCTTCTTTTCTCTTCTTCTCAGCTTCTATCTGAGCAATAATTGCTTTGTTGTTTTCCTGAATTTTGTCTTTCCCTTCTGTGAAGAGTTTATTCGCATCGTAATCTTTATACTCATCACCTTTGCTGAAAACTGAAACTTTTTCAAGGACAACATCAGTTTTAGGTTTGTCCTGGGCTCCTTTTTCAACAGTAGCGATGGAATCGATAACGTTTTCACCTTTTACCACTTCACCGAAGATGGTATGTCTTCCGTCCAACCAAGGCGTTGCTACTTCAGTAATAAAAAACTGAGAGCCGTTGGTATTTGGTCCTGAATTCGCCATGGAAAGAATTCCTTTTCCTGTATGTTTCAGGTCATTTTTTTCATCATCGAATTTATAACCGGGATCTCCCATTCCAGTACCTTTCGGATCTCCACCCTGAATCATAAAATCTTTAATCACGCGGTGAAAAATTGTACCGTCGTAATAAGGCTGTCCTTTAGCTTTTGCTTTATTCTCGATTTTTCCTTCAGCCAAACCAACAAAATTAGCAACTGTAACCGGTGCTTTTTTATCTTCCAGTTTTACCAGCATGTTTCCTTTGGAAGTTTGAAGATTGGCGTAAAGACCGTCTTTTAGGCCATCAAAAGTTTCTTTGTCTACGTTCATTTTTTTATAAATTGGAGTACAACTTGCCAGCGAAACCGCTGCCAAAAAAATTAATATTCTATTTCTAAACATGTATTATAAAGCTTTAAGTTTAATAATTAAAGGCATGTCGTTTGGGATCTTGTCATTATCACCATACGTTCCGAAAGCCAAAACAGACGGCACGAGAAGCGTTACTTCCTGATTACTGTTTAAATAACGAACCGCATCTTCCACAGCTTCCAGTTCTTCGAAACGACCTAACTGAACATTTTCATTTTTTTTCGGTTTGTCATACAGTTTCACACCATCAAAATCGTAGATATCGAATTGATAAGAAACAATTTCATCGTTGCTTTTTCGAGTATTTGCACCGAGATTCTCAAGATTCACCCAGTAATTCATACTCATCGGATAGAATTTCTCGTCTTGAGCCTTTATCCATTCCTGAATCTGGACACGCTCTGTTTCATTCAACACTTTAGCACGGTTTTTTGATGCCTGCAAATCTTTCTCACTCAGAAATCCACCAACAGGAGGATGACTTTGCTGTTTTGCACAGCTAAGTACCGAGATTGCCGAAATGAAGAGTATTTTTTTCATAAAACTTTTGCGAAAATACGCATTTGGCTTCACATATAAAAAAACAAAAACCGCAGGAATTTCTGCGGTTTTTCTATTCATAAAAATGGGATTACATTTTTTCGTAAACATTTTCCTCCACCAAAACTCTCCATCCGAAAGGATCTTCTGCATTGTTGGTTTGGATGGCTACCAAAGCTTTTTTCAAGCCTAAAGCAAAGCTTTCTTCGTCTGATAATTTCGGAAGTTCTAAGCGTTCACCATCATAACCTAAAGCTTCAAAAACACTGGTTACAACTGCAGTTCCAACGCCCCAAACTTCTTTAAGTGAACCATCCTTTTGTGCTGCGATAACATCTTTTACGGCAATTGGTTCAACCTTTACTTCAATACCTTTATGTTTGGCTAACTGAATGAAACTGTCTCTTGTGACACCGTCCAAAATCTTCTCTGAAGTTGGCGGCGTATAAATAGTATCGTTAATTCTTACAAAGACATTCATCGTTCCGCTTTCCTCAAAATATTCGTGAGTTGCGTCATCGGTCCAAATTACCTGTTCGTAACCGTCTTCAATAGCAAGCTGTGTTGGGTAAAAAGATGCGGCGTAATTTCCTGCTGCCTTTGCAAAACCTACACCGCCATTTGCTGCTCTGGAATAATAATCGGAAATTTTTACAGAAACCGGTTTTGTATAGTAACTTTTTGCTGGAGAAGCTACAATAGCAAACATATATTTCGTGGAAATTCTGGCTTTCAAAGCTTCTTCAGTTGCGAAAATTAATGGTCGGATATAAAGTGATTTTGCATCTCCATACGGAATCCACGCACGGTCGATGTCCATCAAAGCCTTCAAACCTCCCATGAAAACCTCTTCAGGAACTTCCGGCATTGCAAGACGAACAGCAGATTTATTGATTCTCTGAAAATTTTTCTCCGGACGGAAGAGATAAGCATCACCATCTTTGTCTTTGTAGGCTTTCATACCTTCAAAGCAAGCCTGGCCATAATTGAAAGCCATGTTAGCCGGGGAAAAAGGAAGCGGACCGTACGGAAGCAGTTTAGCTTCACCCCACTGCCCGTTTTCATATTCACAAATCACCATATGGTCGATAAAATGATCGCCAAATTGGTAATTCTCCTGATCGAAAGTTGCAATTTTTGAATTTGGAGTTTTTTGAATTATCATTTTTTGAATATTTAATAGAGTTTACAAGTAAAATTTTATTTTCTAAATGTACTGAATTTAGTTTAAATTTGAAAAAAATCTCATGAAAAGAGAAATCCGAACAACTTCAGATGGAAGTAAAACATTGTTTATCAACGATTTGAATGAAGGTTATCATTCGCATCATGGTGCACTTCAGGAAGCTCAACATGTATTTATTAAAAATGGATTAAACTTAGTTAATAATTACGAAATTAATATTCTTGAACTTGGTTTCGGAACAGGACTGAACGTTTTAGTGACAATTGATGAATTTTTGAAAACTGACAAAAATCATATTATTCACTATCATACGGTAGAAAAATACCCCGTAAATCTTCAGGAAATTTCAGAACTCAGCTACGATTCATTTTTTGAGAGTGAAAAAGTTAAAGAATACTATCTGAAAATACATGAATGTGAATGGAACAAAACCATCGAACTTTTCGACAATTTTTTCTTCACCAAATATCAGCTGGATTTTTTTGAAATAAAGTCATTAACTTTACCTGGGATTGATCTTGTTTACTTCGACTGTTTCGGAGCACGCGTTCAGCCGGATCTATGGGAAAAGCCAATGTTTGAAACTGTTGCCGAGAAAATGGCCATCAACGGACTTCTTACCACCTATTCGTCTAAAGGAAGTGTGCGTAGAATTCTTCAGGAACTTAATTTTGAAGTAATAAAAAAAGAAGGTCCTCCTGGAAAACGCGAAATGATCAATGCAATTTTTAAAGGAAAACTATGATAGACAGGATTAATATTCGGATTTATGTTGCAGTTTTAAAAGAAAAAAAGGTATTAACTCTTTTTGAAGAATATGCAGGTGTTCCACTGCTAAAATTTCCAGGCGGCGGGCTTGAATACGGAGAAAGCGTTATTGACTGTCTTCACCGAGAACTGGATGAAGAGCTGAATCTGAAAATTAAAAATGTAAAGCATCTTTACACACAGGAAGATTTCGTGGTGTCGCGATTCCGGGAAAACGAACAACTTTTAACCATCTATTACACAGCTGAAATGGTGGAAGAAAACGAGCTTCTGATTATGGATCCTTGTATTGAAAAAATCGAGTGGCTACCAATTGAAACCAACGAAAATCCACTCCCGCTACCTGTTGACAAAATAGCTTTTGAAAAACTAAAAGAGCTTTACAGCTAATTATTTGGTCATTTTATAATCCTGATAACCCGGATATGGCTTCAGATAACCCAAATTCCAGTTACTCTGCAGAAGAGATTCAACGAAAAGATCAACGCGGTTGGCGTGAGGATCGTAAGGTTGTTTCAAATCCACATCCGCCATATTTCCTTTTACGTTCCACCAGAATGCACTCCATCCACCGCGAAGTTCACGGATGATTTCATACACGGTTTTTCCGGTTGCACGGTTCATCAGTTTAGCGAAAACCTGTCCTTCAGAAATGGTAAGATCGCGAAGTTGCTTTTCGTACGCATCAGCCAAAGCCTTTTGTTTTTCAGCGGTAAGGCGGCGTTGTTCGTTTTTGCTTAAACCTTCCATTTCGTGCTGAATGTCACGGTATTGTTCCAAAGCCGTGAGAAATAGTGGATAAACCCGATAAAGTTTTTTATTCAGAAAGAAATAATAGTTACGATCCAGATCATTATTAAATCGTGGTTTTGCCAATAGCATCAACTCATCCATCACCACCACATTTTCTCCGTCTATTTCGTATATTTTGGCTTTCTGAGCCTCGTCGTAGTAGTATTTGTTTCCGTATTCATCAGTCTTCAGAAGCTCTGGAGGATACTGACTTACCGGTTTTGCGATAACAGCCGAATCCGCTTGTGCATTCATGAAAAGTCCCAAAAACAAACCAATTACTGCTGTAATTCTATCTAATTTCATTACTTTTACCTCCATTAAATATCAAAATTTAATGTCACAAAAATCATTCCCTTTTATATGAAGTTCGAAAAAAAATCTCTAAAGTTTCTGGAGGAATACCTTAATGTTGCCTCGCCTACCGGTTACGAATATGCCGGACAGAAAGTCTGGATGGATTATATTAAACCTTTTGTTGATAAGGTTGAATACGACCATTACGGAACCTGCTACGGAATCATTAATCCTGAAGCAGAATTTAAAGTGGTGATTGAAGCTCACGCCGATGAAATTTCGTGGTATGTAAATTACATTACGGACGACGGTCTTATTTACGTCATAAGAAACGGAGGTTCCGATCAAATGATTGCGCCATCGAAAGTAGTCAACATTCACGGTGAAAAAGGTGTTGTGAAAGGTGTTTTCGGTTGGCCAGCAATTCATACACGCGGAGCAAATTCCAATGAGCCAGTACCGAAACTTGAAAATATATTTATTGACTGTGGAGCTAAAACAAAGAAAGAAGTTGAAGAACTCGGAATTTTTGTAGGCTGCATGATTACTTATCCTGATGAATTTTTCGAACTGAACGATCGCTATTTTGTTTGTCGCGCACTGGACAACCGAATGGGAGGTTTTATGATTGCAGAAGTTGCACGAATGCTTTCTACCAATAAAAAGAAACTTCCTTTCGGACTGTATATTGTAAATTCGGTTCAGGAAGAAGTGGGACTTTACGGTGCAGATATGATTGCAGATACCATTAAACCGGATATCGCAATTATCACAGATGTTACTCACGACACTTCAACACCGATGATTGAAAAGAAAAAAGAAGGAGACCAAAAGTGCGGTGAAGGTCCGGTTGTATTCTTCGCGCCAAGTATTCATCACAATATCCGTGAGCTGATTGTAGAAACAGCAAAAAGTAAAAAAATACCTTATCAAAGAGCAGCTGCAAGCCGTGCAACAGGAACGGATACCGACGCTTTTGCACATTCCAACGGCGGTGTTCCGAGTGCGCTCATTTCGCTTCCTCTTCGATACATGCACACCACAGTAGAAATGGTTGCAAAGGATGATGTTGCTAATGTAATTAAGCTCATCTACGAATCGCTGTTGAAGATTAAACCAACCATGAAACTGAAATATCATTAAAATAAAAAGTAGAAATGAAAAATAAACTTATCGCACCTTCCCTGCTTTCTGCAGATTTCGGAAACCTTCAGCAGGACATTGAAATGCTGAATCAAAGCCAGGCCGACTGGCTGCATGTGGATGTAATGGACGGGCGTTTTGTTCCGAATATTTCTTTCGGTTTTCCGGTCATGAAAACCATCCGTCAACACAGCAAAAAATTTGTAGATGTGCACCTGATGATTGTTGAGCCGGAAAAATATGTGGAAGAATTTATCAATCAGGGAGCAGATTTGGTTTCTGTACACTATGAAGCGTGCGTTCACCTTCACAGAACAATAAGTCTTATTCAGGAAAAAGGTGCGAAAGCCGGAGTCGTTTTAAATCCTTCAACGCCAGTTTTGATGTTGGAAGATATTATTTCTGAAGTAGATTTAGTTTTACTGATGAGTGTAAATCCAGGATTTGGCGGACAGAAATTCATTGAAAATACCTACAAGAAAATTGCAGAAACGAAAGATTTAATCCTCTCCAATAATTCCACGGCGCTGATTGAGATTGACGGTGGTGTAAACCTTGATAATGCAGCAAAACTTTTCGATGCAGGCGCTGATGTTCTTGTGGCTGGAAATGCGGTTTTCAGCAGCAATGATCCTGAAAAAACCATAGAACTTCTTAAAATTTAGTATGGAAAAGAAATCAGGATTTGAAAAATCCATGAGCACCATCAGTTGGATAAAGATTATGCTTTCTCCTACCCTGATTTTTGGGTTTATCGGACTGATTTTGATGATCAATCTTGAAAGTAATCTAGGAAATTTCCTGTTTGGTTTTTTGCTTTGTGCAGGTATTGTTCTCGGTGTGTGGTGGGCTAACAAAATTAAGAAAGAAGGTGATACCACCGATTTCATCAGCCAAACTGATTCATCTCCTGATTTAAAGTCAACAGAAGATCAATAATAAAAAAGTCCGGAACATTCCGGACTTTTATTTTATTTCTGATTGAATTCGATTAGAAAATCTCTCTTCCTGAGAAATGGAAATTAGCTTCAATTAGAGCGTTTTCATCAGAATCGGAACCGTGCACTGCATTTTCTCCAACGTTTCTTGCGTACATTTTTCTGATGGTGCCTTCTGCAGCTTCGGCAGGATTTGTTGCACCAATTAAAGTTCTGAAATCTTCCACTGCATTATCTTTCTCAAGAACAGCCGCTACGATTGGTCCGGAACTCATAAAATCTACAAGCTCACCATAGAATGGTCTTTCAGCATGCACCTCGTAGAATTTTTTTGCATCAGCAACAGTAAGCTGTGTAAGCTTCATCGCCTTAATCTTGAAACCTGCTTCTGCAATTTTTCCTAAAATAGCTCCCATGTGACCGTCTGCAACTGCATCTGGTTTAATCATTGTGAATGTAATATTACCTGACATAAATTATGTTATTTTGCTGCGAAAGTACGAAAATTTGTTCTATATTTGTAACGAAAATTCTAGACGGGGATTTCTTAGTAAAAATTTTGGCACAATACTTGTTATTATTTTTACGATTCTCATGTTTAATTTGAGTTTTCATGGTTATTAGTTTTTACCCAGCTTCGGCTGGGTTTTTTTATAACCAGAAGTGAAGATTTTATTTTTGGGAGTTTTCTTCCGCTTCTTCCATCAGTTTCAGGTAAGTGATGTAGCGGGATTCTTCGATGGAACCGTCTTCCAGTCCATCAAGAACGGCACATTTGGGTTCGTTGATGTGCATGCAGTTATGAAATTTACACTCTTCCCTTTTCTTGAAAATCTCCGGAAAATAATGTTGAATTTCCTCTTTCTCCACGTCAATCATTGCAAATTCGCGAACTCCGGGAGTATCAATAACGCTGCCACCGAAATTCCAGAAATGCATCTGCGCAAATGTTGTGGTATGTTTTCCTTTTAGATGAGTTTCTGAAATTTCTGAAGTTTTAAGATTCAGTCCGGGCTGCAGTGAATTCACCAAAGTTGATTTACCACTACCCGAATGCCCGAAAAACACAGAGGTTTTGTCTTTTATTAGTTCTTTCAGCGAATCTAGATTCAGTTTTGAATAGGAAGAAATACAAACACTTTCGTAGCCGATAGACTTATAAATTTCTTTAATCTGATCAATAATTTGTTTTTCATCATCGTTCAGAACATCCATTTTATTGAAAAGAATGAGCGGCTCAATATTGTAAGCTTCACAACAGGCAAGAAATCGGTCCAGAAAACCGAGTGAAGTTTCAGGATGCTTCAGCGTGAAAATAAAACATGCAATATCCACATTGGAAGCAATGATGTGCGCTTCTTTCGAGAGATTAACAGATTTTCTGATGAGATAGTTTTTGCGCTGTTCAATTTTGGTAATCCACGCAACATCGTCAGTTTCCAACTGAAACTCAACAAAATCACCCACAGCCAAAGGATTGGTAAGTCTGGTCTTGATGAGCTTAAACTTTCCCCGAATCCGGGCTTCATAAATCCTATCGGAACCAAGCTCCATAACCTGATACCAACTTCCTGTAGATTTTATGATGAGTCCTTTCAGCAAATTATTTATTTATCATCACACTGTTCTGAACCTCGATGGATTCTTCGTGAATAGCTTTGAAAACTTTTTCGATAAATTCTGCAGACATACCGGTTTCTTCTGCTTTCTGTACTGCATATTCGTTGATTACCTTCCATCTTTCCGGCTGAAAAATCGCAATGTTATTTTCTTTTTTCACATTTCCGATATGCTCCGAAATTTTCATCCTTTGGGACAGAAGTTCAATAATCTGAAAGTCAAGGTCGGAAATTAAAGTCCTGTGTTTTCCTAGTTCATCTTCGTAACCAGCAATCCCGGAATTTCTAATTTCAAGTTTTGCAATTAATTCAGCAAGAACTTCCGGTGTAATTTGTTGTGCAGCATCACTCCACGCCGCATCTGGAGAACAGTGAGTTTCAATCATTGCACCGTGATAACCAACATTCATGGCTTCTTGCGCAATCGCTGCCAAACCAGTTCTGTTACCGCAAATATGCGAAGGATCAACAATAATCGGAATATTGGGAAACTGATTTTTAAAATCCAAAGGAATATGCCAGTTTGGGATGTTACGGTATTTCGTTTTCTGGTAAGTAGAAAATCCACGATGTATAACACCCAAATTTTTCACATTCTGTCCGGCAAGTCTTTCCAGAGCACCAATCCATAGAGCCAAATCGGGATTTACCGGATTTTTTACGAGCACCGTTTTTTCTGTTCCATTTAGTGCTTCAGCGATTTCCTGAACCGTGAACGGATTCACAGTTGAGCGTGCTCCAATCCACAAAATATCTACATCCGCATCCAATGCTGCAGCCACATGATGTGCATTTGCCACTTCGGTTGCCGTTTGAAAACCGAATTCCTCCTTCACTTTCTTCAGCCAGTTCAACCCGATAACTCCTACTCCTTCAAAACCGTTGGGTTTTGTTCTCGGTTTCCAGATTCCGGCACGAAAAACCGGAATTTCTGCATGAGTTTCTTTTAATCTTTGGGCAGTTTCCAACATTTGAGCTTCACTTTCAGCGCTGCATGGACCTGCAATAATTAGCGGTTTTGGAAACCGATTAATCCAGTTATTTTCTAAATCTTGTAAATTCATCTTCTTCTCGTCAGCAATTTCTTTCAGCTTTCCTCGGTTAATTCAAAAAATCAGTTAAAATCAAACTTAAACAAATCGTCCAACTCTTTTAATAGCGGATTGATTTCGGCAAATTTATCAAAAATCTTCCGCTTGGTGATGATTTCTTTTTTCAGACCAACATCAAAACTGTATTCCGTTTTAATATTGTAATGATTCACTTTTCTCTTGAAATGATTAAAGAAATCTCCACGAATTTTTTCAAACTCATTACGCGCCGATTCTGATGAATAGGTTATTTGTATCGTGTCTTCATCAAGTTTTTTCATTCTGAATGAACTGATGGCGTTGAAAATAATGATATCTTTTTTCTGCAGATCAGTGAGAAACTCATTCCATTCTTTTTGCAAATCTGTCTCGGTAAAATGATTGGAAGGTAGCTTTTCTTTCGGTTCTGAAGTTTCCTTTTCAGCTGTTTCCACTTTCTTTTCAAGGGCAGCTTTAATGCTGAATTTAGAAGGTGATTTTTCTGATAAAAGTGGCGCGCCGGCTTTTCGAACTATTTCAGGTTCGGGTTCTGAAACGGTTTGCGAAGGTTCCGTTTGTGCCTGTTTTTGGTTTTTTTCCTTAGGAGAAACTACAGAATTACCGCTGCTGAGCAACGGAGCCAGAATCAGGAATTTTTTTTTTTATTTTCCTGAAGATTTGCCGTTAATGAAGCTAACTGCATCAAAGCAATTTCCACCGTTAGTCGTGGATTTTTAGAAATTTTATAGTTGATGTCTGCATGATTACAGATTTCAATAGCGTCGATAAGTTGCTGTGGTGCCCATTTTTTACTCTGTTCTTTGAATTTCTCTTTTGTTTTTTCACCAACTTCGATTAATTCCAGTGTCGCAATATTCTTTGCCATCATCAAATCGCGGAAATGATTTCCTAAACCTGCGATAAAATCATGCGGATCGAACCCTTTTTTTACAATCTCGTTAAAGGCAGTCAGGGTTTCCGGAATCTTGTTTTCTTTTGCAAGGTCTACAATCTTCAGGAACTGATCATAATCAAGAACATTAAGAACTTCGGCAGCTTTTTCTACAGTAATATTTTTCTGCGAAAAAGTTGAAAGTCTGTCGAAAATTGAAAGTGCATCACGAAGCGCTCCATCTGCTTTCTGAGCTATGAGATAAAGTGCATCGTCTTCATATTTGATGCCTTCTTTGTCAGCAATTTTCTTCAAATGATTCTGAATATCATCCAGCGTAATCCGTTTGAAATCGTAAATCTGACATCTCGAAAGAATGGTAGGAATAATCTTGTGTTTTTCCGTTGTTGCCAGAATGAAAATCGCATGTGCAGGCGGTTCTTCCAATGTTTTAAGGAAGGCATTGAATGCAGTGTTACTCAGCATGTGCACCTCGTCGATAATATACACTTTGTACTTCCCTACTTGTGGAGCGTATCGCACCTGATCAGTAAGTTCACGAATGTCATCAACGGAATTGTTGGAAGCGGCATCGAGCTCAAAAATATTGTATGCGAAACCGTCCTCTGAAGTAGCTCCGTCACGCTCATTGATTTTTCTGGCTAAAATTCTTGCACAGGTTGTTTTACCAACTCCACGCGGACCACAGAAAAGTAGCGCCTGCGCTAGCTGATTTTCCTCAATTGCATGTTCCAAAGTATCTGTAATGTGCGACTGCCCAACAACAGTATCAAACTCTTGTGGACGGTATTTGCGTGCAGATACTATGAAATTTTCCATTGCTCAAAAATAGGGAATTAATTGAAATTTTGAAAGTAAATTTGAATTCGCTGGCGTTAAGTTGATAAAAAAACTCCCAAAGCTTTCACTTTGAGAGTTTTAATATTTTTAAGGACAGAAATTAAAGTCCCATTACACGAACATCAATTCTTCTGTTCTGTGCTTTACATTCATCAGTATCGTTCGCCGGACAGACCGGAAACTGTGATCCGTAACCTTCTGCTTCAATTCTGTCTGCACTTACTCCCATTTCAAGAAGCTTAAGTTTTGCCGTTTGCGCGCGAAGGTTAGAAAGCCTTTTGTTGGTATCTTCATTTCCTGTATTATCAGTGTAGCCTCCTAATTTCAGTTTCAAATCAGGGTAAGCTGCCATCAGTTTATAAAGATTTTCAAGAACGCCAATAGACTCCTGCTTAAGATCGCTGCTGTTAGTTTCGAAATGAAGATTTTCTAACGTGAACCACTGTGTATTTTCCAGTAAAGTCTGATCTTTCATTTCAATACCTTTTGCTAAAAAACCAAGTTGACTCATTTCACCCAAACTCATCGTTTCTCCATTCGGAAGCTTCACCAAGGTTGGCGCACCAGTATCGTAAACAAAATCTCCGCTTTCGTTAAGCGTACCAACCGGAACCAGAATATCGTTTTCCATACCGTAAGGATCGGCTGTTACATCAGAAGTCACTAAAGTTCCTGATGAAGCCAGCTGCATCGCTTCGAGCTTCATTCTTCGGTTTTCTTCAATTTTATCTTTGTGAAGAACGGCAAGTGTAGGTGCGATTACCAGTGAAACGATTGACATCAGTTTAATCAAAATATTCATGGATGGTCCTGAAGTATCCTTGAAAGGATCTCCAACAGTATCACCTGTCACTGAAGCTTTGTGCGGCTCTGAACCTTTGTAATACGTTTCACCATTGATATCCACTCCTTTTTCGAAAGATTTTTTAGCATTATCCCAAGCTCCACCTGCGTTGTTCTGGAACATTCCCATTAAAACACCAGAAACTGTGGCTCCGGCAAGGAATCCTCCTAAAACTTCAGGCCCAAAAATAAATCCAACAAGAATTGGAGAAACTAATGCAATTGCTCCAGGAAGAAGCATTTTCTTAATGGATGCATCGGTAGAAATAGCTACACATTTTTCGTATTCAGGCTGACTTTTTCCTTCTAAAATTCCAGGAATTTCACGGAACTGTCTTCTAACCTCTTCAACCATCGCCATTGCAGCTTTTCCTACTGCGGTAATGGCAAGTGAGGAGAAAATAAAAGGAATCATACCACCAATGAACAGTCCGGCAAGAACATCTGCGCGGTAAATATCAATTCCGTCGATTCCTGCAATTCCAACGAATGCTGCAAATAAAGCTAAAGCTGTTAAGGCTGCAGAAGCAATAGCAAATCCCTTTCCTGTTGCAGCAGTTGTGTTACCAACTGCATCCAGAATATCTGTTTTCTCACGAACTTCTTTTGGAAGCTCACTCATTTCTGCGATTCCACCTGCGTTATCGGCAATTGGTCCAAATGCGTCAATAGCCAACTGCATCGCTGTTGTAGCCATCATCCCCGCTGCAGCAATTGCAACACCATATAAACCTGCACACAGATAAGAACCGTAAATACCACCTGCCAAAACAATAATCGGAAGAAGCGTAGATTCCATACCAACAGAAAGTCCGCCGATGATATTGGTCGCATGTCCTGTAGAAGATTGTTTTACAATGCTCTTTACAGGTCTTTTACCCATTGCTGTGTAAAATTCCGTAATAATTGACATTAAAGTTCCAACAACCAGACCTACGATGATGGCTCCGAAAACTCCCATTTTGGTGAATTCATGACCACGTAGCGTCATTGTATCAGGCAACAAATAAGTTACAAGGAAATAGGAGGAAATGGCTGTGAGAACAATACTTCCCCAGTTTCCGATATTCAGTGCATTCTGAACATTGGATGTTGAAGCACCATCATGATCATTGATTTTCACAAAGAAAGTTCCGATAATTGAGAAGATAATGCCAACTCCGGCAATCATCATAGGAAGAAGAATTGGAGCAAAACCTCCAAAAGCATCCTGAGAAAGGGTTTCTCTACCCAATACCATTGTTGCCAAAACAGTTGCCACATACGAACCAAAAAGGTCGGCTCCCATTCCGGCAACATCACCTACATTATCACCTACATTATCTGCGATAGTTGCAGGGTTTCTCGGATCATCTTCCGGAATTCCGGCTTCTACTTTACCCACTAGATCGGCTCCCACATCGGCTGCTTTTGTATAAATACCACCACCAACACGTGCAAAAAGTGCGATCGATTCTGCACCTAACGAAAAGCCGGTAAGAATCTCAATAGCTCTTTCCATTTCATGGCTATTTGCGGCTGCATCCGGCGCAAAAATCTGCTTAATAATTAAGTAAAGGGCTCCTAAACCTAAAACTGCCAAACCTGCAACACCCATTCCCATTACAGAACCACCGGTAAATGAAACCTTAAGTGCTTTGGAAAGTGAAGTTTTTGCTGCTTCTGCAGTACGCACGTTTGATTTTGTAGCGATTTTCATACCGATGAAACCGGCAAGAGCAGAAAGGATGGCACCAAGAACGAAAGCAATACCAATCGTCCAGTGCGAATTGGAATTAGACGCTCCCATAATACCGAGCAAAACTGCGACAATAACAACAAAATACAGCATAATTTTGTATTCTGCCTTCAGGAAAGCCATTGCTCCATCTGCAATGTGGCCACTGATTTCTTTCATGCGTTCGTTACCTGCATCCTGCTTACTTACCCACGCACTCTGAACAAAAGTGTACACTAAAGCTATAACACCAAATAATGGTATTAAAAAGAATAGATTCATAAATAGAGTTTATTTTAATTAATTGTTAAATATAATAAAAGTCTAGAATTCGCCAATAATAAGAGTGTGTTTTTCTCTATTTAGCCCACAAAAAAACAGATGGCAATTACCATCTGCTTTCTAATTATTAATTCGGACTTTTATTAACCTCCGAATTTGTTAGCATAGTCGTTCATTGATGCGGTGATCACATTTCTTGCATGTTCTGCACCGTACACTTCCTGAATTCTACATTTTGCAGGTTCGTCCGGAAGATTTTTATAGGTTAGAAAGTAATGCATCAATCGTTGAATTTCAGCTTTTGGAAGTTCTGAAATATCGCGGAAGTGTCCAAAAGCGTGGTCTCCCGTCATAACAGCTACAATTTTATCATCAGCTTCACCTTTATCAATCATTTTGAAACCGCCAATTGGAATAGCTTCCATCAACATTCCTCCTGAATGAATGTTGTGAGAACTCAAAACACAAATATCAAGCGGGTCATGGTCACCCATCGTTACGTCATCTGCTCCGCTTTCTACGGCAAGTTCTTTTACCTGATCGTGGCAGTAAGTTCTGGGAATAAATCCATATAGCGCAGGAATAATATTCGAAAACTGCTGTGGACGGTCAACCTTCAGGTAACCGCTGGATTTGTCAATTTCATATTTTATGGTATCGCTCGGTACAATTTCCACGAAAACATTCACTACATTCGGAACGTCTGCACCTGCAGAAATTCCGTGCCATGGGTGCGCTTTAAAATTTGGTATCATTATATTTTATCTTTTAATTATCTAGTTTAGCATCAGTATTTCACGTCGCATCGTTTCAATACTGTTTCCGATATAATCTTCACCGTTTACATAATTCATCAGAAAAATGGTTTTGAAATCTTCTAATGTGCTTTCGTTACTCATCTTTCCATACGTTTCATGCAAAAGATGAATAAGATTATTTTTGGAATTCACAATGTTTTGCCACGAAGTTTTTGTTACAAAAAGCTGTTGCGAAGCATTGTAGTCGAATTCTTCCTGAATGGTTTTTTCTGTCAAGAAAATAAACTCATGTGAAGCTAAATTACGGTCAAATTTCGTAACAAGATTTGCGGGTTTTAACCTTTCCAGAAAAAGAGTCATTCTTTCGTAAGCCTGAAGTTTCTGGGCATTGTTGCTTTTTACAGTGAGAAGTTTCAGTTCTTTTTCTTTGGTTTTGATGTAATAATGCACGAACTGTCTCAGAAAAATCAGAAACGGAACGGCAATCAGCAAAGCAAATGCATACGGAAAAAGTGGTGAATCAATCATGTAAATTACTGACGTGCAAAATTACTAATTATTTACTGTTTTGTGAAAAACTTTAGCAGTAAATCTTTTTTTGAACGAGCAACAACCGGATACTCCTGAAGCTGCGAACCGAAACTTTTGAAGAACACCTCGATGCCTCGAATGCTTCCACCCATAAAATCGAAGGATTTCTGATGGATGTTTTCATTGAGAATTCTGTCGATCAGAAACGAAGCGCCGTTGTGCTTTTTAAATTCTTCATCATTTACCAATCCGAGAAGTGAAAAAGTTTCCTGTTCATCTATCACCAAAGCCGCATTAGTAATACTGTTTTCGAAGTACGAACCAAAAACCCTCAGTTTTCCCAGTTTATCAAGTAATTTCAGATACTCCATCAACTTTGCGACATCTGAAGTTTTATCAAGACCTTTAAAATTTGTTCTGATAAAATCTTTATTCTGTTGAAATGAGATTTCTTTAAACTCCAGATACTGTGCGGTTTTTAAAGTAGATTTTCTGCCTTTAAAATATCCTTTTCTCAGAAGCGCATATTCCGTTTTTGAAATAAAATAATTTTTCTTGCGCTCTGTTTTTTCAATTTGATTGAGATGATTGTACGCGTAGAAAACAACTTTGTAGTTTTTCAATAAAAACTGGTGAAATTCATTTTCTATTTCCG
This sequence comes from Bacteroidota bacterium, assembly GCA_023458415.1. Classification (GTDB taxonomy): domain Bacteria; phylum Bacteroidota; class Bacteroidia; order Flavobacteriales; family Weeksellaceae; genus JAEWZO01. The sequence continues at coordinate 48,796 of JAEWZO010000023.1, read as the reverse complement.
CGTTTTTTTCATTGCTGAAAATCCCCAGTTGCTGACAGAAAAGCGGCATCAGCACAAAATTGAAACCCAGCTTTTTCTTCACAGGAATAGGCATTACCGCACGGTAATCTTCCCAAACCAGCAGTTCCCAATTCTCGCAAAGAAAGTCTAGCGTTTCCTTATTTGCATAGCTGTTTTTTTGTACAGAATTCTCTATGCAAGAGGTGTATTTTTCAAAATTAATTTCGTGATACTTCAGTCGTTTAATCATAACAAATTATCATCCGCAAAGCTGAAGTAGGCGTTTTGCGAAATTATTAGATGGTCCAAAAGCTGAATATTAAGAAGTTTTCCTGCTTCTGAAATCTGTTTAGTAATTTTAAGGTCGTCGGCGCTTGGCTTTAAGTTTCCAGAAGGGTGATTGTGCGCGACAATTATGCCAGTTGCAAACTGTTCCAACGCTGATTTGAATAAAATTCTAACATCCACAACCGACTGGTTAATTCCGCCAGAGGTAAGTCTCTCCTTCCCGAGAACTTTATTACTTTGATTAAGATACAGCGCCCAAAATTCTTCAGTTTGCAAATCTGCAAGAAACGGCATTAAAACTTTATACGCATCAGCACTTCCTCCAATCTGAACTTTTTCCGGAACTTCCTGCATCGCTTTTCTACGACCAATTTCCAGTGCTGTAAGAATTTCAATGGCTTTTACTTTTCCGATTCCTTTGAATTTGGTCAAATCCGAAACCGAAAGTTTAGAAAGGTTATTCCAATTGTTATCAACTGTCTTTAGGATATTTCTCGCCAGTTCAACAGCTGATTCTTCCTTATGTCCAATTTTCAAAATTATTGCTAACAACTCAGAATCTGAAAGGGCACTTCTTCCCTTCAGCAGGAATTTTTCCCGCGGTCTGTCGTCTTCTGCAAGTAATTTTATGGACATGCTTTATTCAATTTCTCTTCGAAATGTTAATTCACAATAAGTCCGTCCTTCATCACCAACTTACGGTCGGTAATATCGGCAAGACCTTTATTGTGCGTCACGATAACGAAAGTTTGGTTATACTTGTCGCGAAGATCAAAAAACAATTGATGAAGATCGTCGGCGTTTTTTGAATCCAGATTTCCTGTCGGTTCATCCGCGAAAATAATCTTGGGAGAATTGATTAAAGCTCTTACCACCGCAGTACGCTGTGCTTCACCACCCGACATTTCGCTTGGTTTGTGATGCAGACGGTGGGCAATATTCAAATCTTCAAAAAGTGAATAGGCTTTTTCCAACGCTTCCTTTTCGTTTAGTCCGGAAATTCTTGTCGGAAGAAGAGCATTTTCCAGCGCAGTAAATTCCGGAAGCAGGTTATGATACTGAAAAACAAAACCAATATTTTTGTTCCTAAACCGGGAAAGTTCGCGGTCGCTCATACTGATGAAAGATTGTCCGTCTAAAGAAATTTCTGTATTGAATTTTTTAGCGTTCGATGGAGTATCCAACGTTCCCAGAATTTGCAGCAATGTTGATTTTCCTGCACCGGACTCGCCGACCACGGAAACAACTTCACCTTCCAGAATGTGAAGATCCACACCTTTTAAAACTTCCAGATCGCCGTAAGATTTATGAATATTTTTCGCTCTAATCATAGCTTCAAAAATACTTATATTTTTTGGTAACTCAATAAAAAACTCCCTTCAGAAACCTGAAAGGAGCTATTTATCATCATCCTGAATTTTACAGCAGCAAAGTTAGCGGCTGCTCAAGATATGTTCTTAAAGTTTGCAGGAATTCAGCTCCAGTTGCACCGTCAACCACTCTGTGGTCACACGCAAGAGAAAGCTTTATTACGTTTCCAACAGCCAGTTGGCCATCTTTAACAATCGGTTTTTCAACAATTGCACCTACTGAAAGAATAGCAGAGTTTGGTTGGTTGATGATGGACGTAAAAGTTTCAATTCCGTACATTCCAAGATTAGAAACGGAGAATGTTGAACCTTCCATTTCGTTGGCTTTCAAACCTTTTGATTTTGCTCTTCCGGCCATATCTTTCACGGCAGCAGAAATCTGCATATAATTCATCTGGTCTGCATTTTTCAGCACCGGTACAACCAATCCGTCCGGAATTGCTACTGCAACTCCAACGTTGATATTTGCGTGGTGAACAATTTTATCTCCTCCCCAACTTGAATTTACCTGCGGATGTTTTCTTAGTGCAATCGCAACCGCTTTGATAATCATATCGTTGAAGGAAATTTTGGTATCCGGCAACGAATTGATTTCTTTTCTTGCCTGAATTGCCTTATCCATGTTGATTTCAACAATTAGATAGTAATGCGGAGCAGTAAATTTACTTTCAGCAAGACGTTTTGCGATGATATTTCTAACTTGAGAATTTGGTGTTTCAGAATCTTCACCCTGTACAAAATCCATAACCGGCTGAACTGCTTTTGGTGCAGCTGCAGGAGTTTCTGCAGCAACAGCTGCTGCAGGTTTCGCAGATCCAGGTTGATAGTTTTCAATATCTTTTTTTACGATTCTTCCGTTCTCGCCCGTTCCGCTCAGTGTATTAATATCAATTCCTTTTTCTTCTGCCATTTTTCTGGCCAAAGGTGAAATATGAACTCGGTCTCCTGACTGCGTCGCTACAGGCTTTTCTTCAGTTTTGCTCGCAGCTTTTTCCGGAGTTCCAGACTTTGCAGCTTCTTTATTTTCAGTTTTCGGCTGCGGTTTTCCTCCACCCGAAACTATCGAAGAAACATCTGTTCCTTCCGGACCGATAATCGCCAAAATTGTATCAACCGGAGCCGCTCCGCCTTCAGAAACTCCCTGATGAAGAAGTACTCCTTTGAATTCGGATTCGAAATCCTGCACAGCTTTATCGGTTTCAATTTCAGCAATAATATCTCCTTCTTTTACCGAATCTCCAACATTTTTGTGCCACTGGGCAACTTTACCTTCCGTCATTGTGTCGGAAAGACGAGGCATATTAATCACTTCTACTCCTTCAGGAATATCTGCGGAAGCACTTTCAGAATTACCTTCTTCTTTTTCTACAGGTTCAGAAGTTTCTACCGGTGTATCTTCATTTTCAGTTTTGAATTCTTCAGGAACGCCTTCGGAATTGGCTGCTTCTTCTTTCTTGGTTTTGGATTCGGAATTTCCTCCTTTCAAGGCAGAGATATCTTCACCTTCTTCACCAATAATTGCAAGAACGGAATCTACAGCTGCTCCGTTTCCTTCCTCAACACCTATGTATAAAAGTTTTCCTTTAACTTCCGATTCGAAATCCTGAACTGCCTTATCAGTTTCAATTTCGGCCAGAATATCACCTTCATTTACATCATCTCCTACTTTTTTGTGCCATTTGGCAACTTTACCTTCCGTCATGGTATCTGAAAGACGGGGCATTGTAATTACTTCTGCCATAATTATTTATTGATTTGAGACTTGAGATTCTAAAATTCGAGATTTGAGATTAATTGAATTTCAAATTTCAAACGTTAAATTTCAAATTAATAATTTTTTAGTTTTCCAGTTTGTCCAGGAATGGATAATCCTCCTGCGCGTAAACATAATCGTAGATTTTTTCCGGATCCGGATATGGAGAATTCTCCATGAATTCCACACATTCTTCTACGAAATCTCTTGATTTGTTGTCAAGTTCTTCCAGTTCTGCTTCTGTCGCCCATTTGTTGTCAAGAATTCTTTCTTTAATAAGTTCAATTGGATCGTCTTTCTTGTGCATTGCCACTTCCTCTTTAGTTCTGTATGGTTCTGCATCAGACATTGAGTGACCTCTGTAACGGTATGTTCTTGCTTCAATAAAAGTTGGTCCATCGCCTCTTCTGGCTCTTTCGATTGCTTCAAAAGCTACTTCCGCAACTTTTTCAGGATCCATCGCGTCTACAGGCATACAAGGCATTTCGTAACCTAAACCAAGTTTGTAAATATCTTCGTGGTTGGCTGTTCTTTTTACCGAGGTACCCATTGCGTATTGGTTATTCTCCACTACGAATACTACCGGAAGTTTCCAGTTCATCGCCATGTTGAATGTTTCATGCAGCGATCCCTGTCTTGCAGCTCCGTCACCAAAGAAACAGATGTTAACTGCTTTTCTGTCGAAATATTTATCGGCAAAAGCAATACCCGCACCTAAAGGAATTTGACCGCCCACAATACCGTGACCGCCATAAAATCTGTGCTCTTTACTGAAAATGTGCATAGAACCACCCATTCCTCCGGAAGTTCCGGTTGCTTTACCGCAAAGTTCGGCAAGGATTCTTTTAGGATCTACGCCCATCGCCATTGGATGAATATGACAACGATACGCCGTAATCATGCTGTCTTTCGACATATCCATCGCGTGTACAAAACCGGCAGGAATGGCTTCCTGACCGTTATATAAATGTAAAAATCCTCTGATTTTCTGTTTTAGGTAAAGAGAACGGCATTTATCTTCAAACCTTCTCCACATCGTCATATCTGCATACCACTGCAAATAAACTTCTTTAGAAAATTCCTTCATATCTATTGGAAATTATTAGGCAAAAATAGGAAAAATTCTTTGGTTATATTCAAGGAATAGAATTGATTTTTGTCTTGTTAATGATGAAAAAAAACTATTTTTGAAATTATAAACTTTTTATGTCTGCAAAAACTCCACGCTGGCTCATTACAGTTTCGAAAGTAATTTCGAATTTTTTCAATCCTATTACTTCTCTTGTTATTTACTTTCTGTATTACAGCTCCGAGTTTTATACCGCTGAAGGTGCGTGGGAAAAATTTCTTCCGGTTTTACTAATTTTAATTATTCCGATAACAGCATGGATTATCTGGAACGTAAAAAAAGGAAATTACAGCAATATGGATGTTTCCAACCGGAATCAAAGGAAATCGCTGTACATTTTTATTATCTGTGTTTCGACGATTTTTCTGTTGGTTGATTATTTTCTACACGAAAATCTCGACATCACCGTTCTGTATTTATTGCTTCTGCTTGTTATTATGCATATTAGTAATTACTTCATCAAAAGTTCGATGCATACAGCACTCAATGTTTATGTTGCTGCTCTGTTTTTTGCTATCAATCCAACCATCGGAGTTTTGTGGTTTGGAATTGCAGTAATTGTGGGAGCAACGCGTGTGATTATTAAAAGACACACCATTCCGGAAGTGCTTATGGGAGCGTTCTTGGCGGTTGTGGTATCTTTTACGTATCTTTATCATAACATCCAAAACACCTATTAAATGAAGATACAGCCATTAACCACAGCCGAAGAAAATTTAATGCAGATTGTTTGGCAACTGCAATCTGGTTACCTGAAGGATATTGTTGAACAGCATCCTGAACCGAAACCACACCAGAACACCATTTCTACCTATCTTAAAATTCTTCTTGAAAAACAGTTTATTTCAGCTGAAAAAGAAGGAAGAATTTTCCGTTACAGCGTTGCCGTTCCTTATGAATATTATAGGAAATTTCAGCTTCGGAGTTTTGTTGAAAATTATTACGCCAATTCCGGAAAGGATTTACTGAAAGCTCTTTTGGACGATCAGCTGTTAACCACAAAAGATTTTTCAGACTATGTTGAAGTACGAACTGAAGCTCCTGAAGCTATAGAAAAAGCGAAAGAGGAAACAAATCCAATTGCTGATTACATCGACGAACTTACATCCGACAAAAAAAAGAAAAAAAAGAAGAAAAAGAAAGACAAAAAGAAGGACAAGAAAAAAAAGAAATAACACTTTTACCGACGAATGATTGAAAAACTGAAACAGGTTTTCGGAAAAACGGATGATGTTTTCCGGAGATATCCAATGGTGCTTTTGATGGCATTTTTGGCTGCGCTATCGCTGATTTGCTTTGCAGAAAACGATTTTAATTCACACAGCGAATATTTTACTTTCATAAGGTTTGCCATTGTTTCGATGCTCGGAATTTCGCTGATGTTTGCCATCAATATGCTTTCACAGAGAGAGGGAAAAACCTTGATTTGGCAACTTTTGGGTGTAGCGTTTCTCGTATTTTTCTACTTTCTGCTGCCCGACAAAGAGCAGGATTTTACAGAGAAATATGCATATCTGCTGATTCCGACGTTTATTCTTTCGCATGTCTTGGTTTCGTTTATCGCCTTTTTTGGAGAGAAAAGAGAAATCAATTTCTGGCAGTATAATAAAAATCTGTTCATCAATATTTTCCTGTCCACCGTATTTACGGGCGTTTTAACAGGCGGCGTTATGTTGGCAATTTTAGCGGTAGACAAACTGTTTAATTTCAATTTTTCGGACCGAATTTATGCACAGACTTTTTATTTTCTGGCAATTTTTGGCAGCTGTTTTATTTTTCTACTCTTCAACGAGAAAGGTCTTTCGCACCTCGAAAAAGATGATACTTATCCAATAGTTCTTAAATTTTTCACGCAATATATTTTAATTCCGTTGCTTATTATTTATGCTGTAATTCTGTATTTCTATTCAGCGAAAATACTTATCAATTGGGAGCTTCCGCGTGGCTGGGTTTCGCTGCTGGTTTTAGCCTATTCGGTTGTAGGAATTTTAGCGCTGCTTTTGGTTCATCCACTGAAAGCGGGCGCAGCAAAAACGTGGGTAAAAGCGTTTTCTAAAATATTTTACTACACTCTGATTCCAATGTTGGTTTTGCTTTATGTAGCAATTTTTACTCGAATTTTAGAATACGGTTACACAGAACCACGTTATTTCGTGCTGATTCTAGCATTGTGGATGACTTCAGTTGTGGCTTATTTTGTATTCAGCCCGAAAACCACAATCAAGTTTATTCCGGTGAGTCTATTTGCATTCGGAGTATTTGCATTAACATTTCCTTACCTCAATGCGTTTGCAGTGGCGAAAAGAAGTCAGAAAACAGAGTTGGTTAAAGTACTGTCAGAAAACAATTTACTTGAAAACGGTAAAATAAGTTTCAACAAAAAGGTAACCGATAAAGTTGCAGACGATGTTGCAGATAAATTCAGATTCTTAAATGAAAGAAATGAAGAGCAGTTTCTTCTAGGTTATTTAAAAACTGAAGATCAGCCACTTATCAACAATAAAAATGCGGTGTATACATCGCAGTGGAATCTTCGAAGAAGATTCAAAAATGTAGAAAACACGAATACTTATAACGGCTCACAACAGTTGATTGCTAAAAATAAAATCATAAATGTTGACGATTATGATTTTGTGGTTCCTATCAATGCACTTTATGTTCAGGAAGGTGTTTCGATTGGTTCAGACACAATTAAAGCTGAACAAGACACAGGAAAATCGGGGCTTACTTTCCGGCTGAGTAACAAGGAAGAAATAACGGTTTACGCGGATTTTACAGAGCTTTTTTATCAGCATCAGAATTCTTTCGGACCGATACCGGTTCAAGATCTTTCAAAGGAATTTGATCTTGGAAATTATCATTTCAAAATTGTTTTCGATGAAGTAACCAAAGTTACACAGCCAGTGCAGAATTCTTACTTTGGAAATGCAACTGTTCTAATTCGGAAAAAATAGCTATTCGACTCTTTTACCGCGAGATGCTTCCAGAAGACGGAACCAGTCTTCACGATCAAGATTGAGATGAAGAGATTTCTTAAGTGTTCTGATGTTTTCAGGTTTTGAAGTTGCAATAACCGGCTGAATTCCGGACGGATGTTTCAAAAGGAAAGCTAGAAGAATTTGATTTTCATCTGCGCTGTATTTTTCGCAGAGAGATTTCAAAACTGGTCTAATTCTTTGGTTTTGTTCCGAATCAGGTTCTGAAAAATAATTTCCCATCACCGAATACGCCATTGGACGAAGTTTTTTCATTATCATTTGTTCAAGTGTTCCGTCATAAAACGCTTTGGTTTCGTTCAGTGAAATTTCAATCTGGTTCGTCACTAAAAACGGGAAATACTGATGAATAAGTTCAAACTGCGACGGTGTAAAATTACTAATGCCAAAATCCCGTACTTTTCCATTGCTTCTCAAAACACCAAATGCAGCGGCAATTTCTTCCGGATTCATCAACGGTGAAGGGCGATGGAGCAACAGCAAATCAAGATAATCGGTTTTCAAGTTCTGCAAACTTTCATCTACACATTTCAGAATATACTTCATAGAATAATTGTAGGACTTAATTTTATAAGGTTTCTCGCCGCCGGGATATTCAATTCCACATTTCGAAATCAACTGGTAGCTTTCACGATTTAAATTCATTTCAGAAACGGCATTTCCAAAAAGTTTTTCCGTGGTATAGCCTCCATAAATATCTGCGTGATCAAAAGTGTATAGATTCTCTTCAAGTGAGGTATCTATCAGTTGTTGCACATCTCTTTCTGAAAGATTTGCGCCCCAAATTCCCCATCTCATAACACCGATAATGATTTCTGAAAAATTCATTCTAAAAAATTTCTGCAAAATTACATTAAAGAAATTACCTGCAAGTTATCGCGGAACGCATAGGATTAACTACTTTTGAACTCAAAAGAAAAATATTATGAATAAAATTTTTACACTTTTCGGAATTGCTGTTTCGGCAACGATGTTTTCTCAGTTCACTTCTCCCGGAAACGGACAGAATTATACACTAAGTTCTCTTTCAGCGGCGGCTCCAACGGTACTTGTTAACAACGGTACCGATTATCAGATGACTGCAAATATTACCATCTCTGCAGGTGATAATTTGGTTATTGACGAAAACACAACTCTTAAAATTGATGGTGGAATTCAGTTGAATATCGCAGGAAACTATACTACAACCGCGACAAATTTTGTGGTAACAGCTACAGATCCTGCAGCGCTTTTCAGAGGAATTCATTTTCAGGATACTTCCACTGCCGAAGTAAAAAATACCACATTTGAATACGGAGGTGGAATCAGAGTGTCTACAGGTAATTTCCTGATGGACAACTGTATTGTAAAATATTTTAAAGCGGGTTTAGTAACTTCAAGTGCCATTCAACTTTCTGAAGGTGCTCCGGTTTTTCAGAATTCGCAATTTTTGGAAAATCATCTAGCCGTTTTTGGATCAGGCGCGAATGTAAGTGTTGCTCCAGTTATTCAGAATAATTATCTGTATCACAACACATTGGGCGACAGTAACCGTCCGCAGATTAATTTAGGACCAAGTGGTGTAGGTGCAACTACAAAAGTTTTGAATAACACCGTAATTGGAAATCGTAACTTAACAAAAGTTGGAGGCATTTCTGTTTCTTCACTTCTTGGAGTTCCAAATGATGTCTTAATCGACGGAAATATTGTGACTGACAATCGTTATGGTATTACCATCACGGGAAATAACTGCACAGGAACGATTTCGAACAATATCCTTACAGATAACGAAGTAGAAACCAACCCACAGAACGGAGGAAGCGGTATTAACCTTTATGGAAATATGCAGATAAAAATTGAGAAAAACCAGATTCGCGGCAGTTTATGGGGTGTTACGCTTGTTCAGGGCGCAAACGCAGATTTAGGTGGTGGTTTCTTGGGAAGCGTAGGTGAAAACATATTTTTCGATAATGGAAATGGCGGAATTCTATATGCGCTTTTCAATAATACTTCAAATAACATCAGTGCGACTAACAATTGCTGGAGAGAAAATGAACTTTCTACCGATGCAATGGTTGAAGAAGTAATCAGCCATCAGGTTGACGACGCCGCTCTTGGTTTGGTAAATTTCAGTCCGTATCTGTGCGCAGAAACTTTAGCAACAACGGAAGCGAACGCAATCAAATCTTCGATTTATCCAAATCCGAGTAAAGGAACATTTACGTTTGAAGGTGAGAAATCCGGAAATATTTCTATTATGGATATGAGTGGAAAAATTGTTCATTCGGGTATTGTTTCAAAAGGAAAAAACACCGTTTCAACCAACCTGAAAGCAGGAGTTTATATTTTGCTGTATCAGTCTGAAGGCAAAAAATCTACAACTAAACTATTAGTAAAATAAGAATCATCAACTTTTAATAAAAACTCATTCAGCATTGCGGGATGAGTTTTTTTTACATTTGAAATATGAAACAGCACACCACCAACTATACCAATACTTTTATTGAAGTCGCGGACGACTGTCCGGTTTCGCAATCCCAGATTCCGCCTGAGAAAAAGGAAAAAACTATTGCGAATCTTCAGTACGAAATGCTGCTGAAAAATCCCTATCTCTACACTTCCGATGATGTAATTTTTGAAACTTACGCTGCAAAAAACGGAATATCAGGCGATGAAGAAAAAGAGTTTGAACGCAACCTTTATTTTTCAATAGGGCGCGCCTGTTTCAGGTCTTCTCCACTCACCAAAAGATATGGATTCGGCATCCATTCTGATCGAGAAGGAAAAGTCGCTTTAATTCCGATGGAAAGTAGTGAATATGAAATTTTCCTAAAGGACGATTCTGTAAAAAAAGTGAAAGCAATGCGGAGTAAAAGAACTTAAATTTTATATTTGAAGAAATTTAATTCCTTTGTATGTTTGACCGCTTTACTCATTACTTGCCTTTAGGATATCTGTATCTTGTAATCCTGGGAATTTTTCGGGAAACCATCACATTTTATAAATTGGGAGTTAATTATCTCAGTTATGCATCAGTGATGGATGTTTTACTGAGTCCGGTAGCTGCAATAACAGAAGATCCGCTCATCAGTGGAACTGTCGCGTTATATGCTTTATTCTTCTACATTTATCCAAAAATAGTGTTAATTTCGCCAATATCATCAATAAACAGTATAGAACTGATAGACAATAGAATGTTAAAATGAAAAAAAATTCTCCTTTAGAAGAAATGTCAGACGAAGCTCTGATTAAAGCAGAAAAAGCTTTTCGCGGTATCGGAATTATCACCATCGTCTCATTTGTAATCATGGCTGTGTTGGCAATTTTCCTGACAGGAAGGGATGGATTCAGCATATTTACAGTTATGCCAATTGTTTTTCTTCCGATCTACCTGAATACTTTTTCAACCTGGAAAAAAAACCGCGCAGAACTTAAAAAGAGAAATCTTCTTTAAGCATTGATTCTGTCAATCGCTCCACTCAATTGGTTTCTTTTGAAATCCGTGGTAAATTTGCCTAAATTTGACATTATGAATTACCACACCAGAAAATGGATCAAACCAGAAGACCTTAATCCGAATCATACTCTTTTTGGCGGAAGACTTTTGCAGTGGATTGATGAAGAAGCAGCACTTTATGCCATCGTTCAGCTGGAAACACCGCGTTGTGTGACTAAATATATTTCCGAAATCAATTTTGTTAGTTCTGCGAAACAGGGCGATATTATCGAAATTGGGATCGAAGCAACCGACTTTGGAATTACTTCCATCACGCTTCGCTGTGAAGTACGGAATATGATGACGCGGCAAACCATCATCACCATCGACAAAATTATTTTCGTTGGCGTTGATGAAAAAGGTAAACCAACCCGTCACGGAAAAACTCAGATTGAATATGTAAGCGACCGTCTGAATTCGAAACAATGAAAATCTTCATCAAAAATATGGTCTGCAGCCGCTGCGAAATGGCGGTTTCACAGATTTTTCAAAATCTGAATATCGAAATGCTTTCCGTGGAACTCGGCTCGGTGGAAACATCGAAAGACCTGAGCAATTCACAGTTAGAAGTGTTAAATTCCGAATTAAAAAAAATCGGATTCGAAATTCTGGAAGATCAGTCGCAGAAGCAGATTGAACAAACCAAGAATCTCATCATCAGCAAAATTGCAGAACTGGATATCCCCGAAAATTTTATTCTGTCCGAATTCCTAAGCAATGAAATGCACCGCGACTACAGTGCGATTTCCAAACTTTTTTCTCAGAATCAGGGCATTACCTTAGAGCAGTATTTCATTCTTCAGAAAATCGAAAAAGTAAAAGAACTGCTTTTTTATAATGAATTATCTCTCACTGAAATCGCCGGAAAGCTTGGCTACAAAAGCGTTCAGCATCTTTCGTCGCAGTTTAAGAATACAACCGGATTCACTCCAACAGAATTCAAAAAATTGAAGAAAAATAGCCGCGTTTCCATTGATTCGCTGTAACCGTTTCCAAAATCTGTAACTCTTTTCCCGATATCTATAACTTACTTTAAATTCATCTTCGGAAATTTGAAGTTTAAATGAGTATCATGCAGAAACAGTATAAAGTTGAGGGAATGACCTGTTCGGGTTGTCAGAAAAAAATTTCAGAAACCCTGAATTCTCTCGATGGCATCACCGCCGAAATAAACCTTGAAAAAAACACCGCTAACATTTCATCTGATCAGGAAATTGATCTGACAAAAATCAATTCTGAACTGAAAAAAGCAGGACATTATTCGCTGGCAGAAATGCATTCGCACAATCACGCCGCAGTTCCTCCAAAAGACCGTGTATCGCCAAGTTCCGTCTATTATTGTCCGATGGAATGCGAAGGTGATAAAATGTATTTCCAGCAGGGAAAACGCTGTCCGGTCTGCAATATGTATCTGGTTCCAATCGAGGAAAAAGCCGGATTTAAAAGCAAAGTAAAAACTTTTGAGTCAGAAATTTCGAATCCCGAAGCTAAACTCGGGAAATATTTCTGTCCAATGTTCTGCGAAGGTGATAAAGTCTACGATTCCGACACTGGCTGTCCGGTTTGTCATATGCACTTAGAGGAAATAACTCCCGAACTGATTGAAGAAAGCAGGAAGCAGGAAGCAGTAAGCCATATGCATACGCACGGAAGCATCCAGCATCCCGCCTCCAGCCTCCAGCAAAATGTAGGTAAATACTACTGCCCCATGTTCTGCGAAGGTGATAAAGTGTACGATTCCAACGTGGGTTGTCCGGTTTGCGGGATGGATCTCGTTCAGATTCCCGGCAAAACCGGCGAAGTTGTCCAAGATGACACGGTAAAGATTTTATCAAAAAAATTCTGGATTGCTTTGGCATTTACCATTCCCGTTTTCATCCTGTCGATGGGCGGAATGTTCATCGAATGGCCTTTTTCACATCAAATTCAGGGAATCCTCGAACTGATTCTGACGCTTCCTGTACTTTTCTATTCCGGTTGGTTTCTGATGCAGCGCGGATGGCGTTCATTCAAAACCTGGAATCTCAACATGTTTTCACTCATTGCACTGGGCGTTGCAGCGGCATTTCTGTTCAGTTTGGTTGCGCTGTTTTTGCCTGGAATTCTTCCGCATGAAATGAGACACGACGGAAAAGTTCCGCTCTATTTTGAAGCAGTTGCCGTAATTCTCACCTTGGTAATTATGGGACAGCTGATGGAAGCAAAAGCCCATGAACGCACAGGAAAAGCCATTGAAGCATTGATGAATCTAGCCCCGGAGGAAGCCAACCTGATTGTTGAGGGACAAGAGAAAAAAATCCATGTGGAAGATGTGGCGGAAGGAAATATTCTTCGTGTAAAACCGGGAGAACGCATTCCAGTGGACGGAAAAATAACGGAAGGAAATTCAAGTATTGATGAAAGTATGATTACCGGCGAACCTATTCCAGCAGAAAAAATACTGAATGATTCGGTAACAGCCGGAACCATTAACGGTAACGGAACTTTTCTGATGGTTGCGGAAAAAGTAGGCAGTGACACAGTACTTTCAAAAATTATTGAAATGGTAAATTCTGCAAGTAGAAGCAAAGCACCGATGCAGAAACTCGCAGATAAAATTTCCAAAATATTTGTTCCAACCGTAATCGTTATCGCAATACTCACTTTTGCAGCATGGCTGATTTTTGGTGGTGAAAACCGATGGATGCTTGCTTTTGCGAATGCAGTGGCAGTATTAATTGTGGCATGTCCGTGTGCTTTGGGATTGGCAACGCCGATGAGTATGATGGTGGGAATCGGGAAAGGCGCTCAAAACGGAATCCTGATTAAAAATGCCGAAGCGCTGGAACAGATGAACAAAGTAAACGTTCTGATCACCGATAAAACAGGAACTTTAACCGAAGGAAAACCAAGTCTGGAAGAAATTGTGTCGTTTGAAAATGCGGATAAAAGAGAAATCCTGAAACTGGCTGCATCACTGAATCAAAATTCAGAACATCCGCTTGCAACTGCTGTCGTTAAACAGTTTAAAGAAGCAATTTCCGATTTTGAAAATGTTTCTGATTTTGAAAATATTTCGGGAAAAGGAATTAAAGGTGAGATTTCCGGAGAAACTGTTCTTCTGGGAAATGCTGCTTTACTTGAACAGTTCAACGTATCAATTCCCCAGGAATTGAAAAACAAAGTCATTGAAAACCAGGATAAGGCAAGAACGGTTTCTTATCTTTCAAAAGGCGGAAATGTTTTAGGATTCCTCACTTTCTCGGATAAAATTAAACCAACTTCCAAAAAAGCTGTGGAATTTTTACAGAATGACGGCGTTGAAGTCATCATGATTACCGGCGATAACGAACACACGGCAAAAGCGGTCGCCAACGAACTCGGTATCAAAAAATATATTGCAAGTGCACTTCCAGAAGACAAAATGGAAGAGGTAAAAAAACTGCAGAATGAAGGAAAAATCGTAGCAATGACGGGCGACGGAATTAATGACGCACCTGCTTTAGCACAGTCGAACATCGGAATCGCAATGGGAACAGGAAGCGATGTCGCGATAGAAAGCGCAGAAATCACTTTGGTGAAAGGTGATATTCCGGGTGTGGCAAAATCGAAAATCCTCAGCGAAAAACTATTGAGAAACATCAAACAAAATCTGTTCTTTGCCTTTATCTACAATACTTTGGGAATTCCGGTGGCGGCAGGACTGCTCTACCCTTTCTTCGGAATCCTTTTGAGTCCAATGATTGCTGCAGCTGCGATGAGCTTCAGTTCACTATCAGTAATCCTCAATTCGCTACGATTAAACAATGTTGATTTGAAAATTTAAGATACTTTAACAAAATTAAGATGTTTTATTACACTTTGTAATCATTTTTTATATAATTAGTATTTTGTCATAATAATCGTGTTATATTACGATATCTTTGATGTAATCATTTAAAAATCACAAACAATATTATGGCTAAGAAAACAACTACTGCCGCCAAAGTAAAAGCAAAGGCAGATGCAGCAGATCAACTGAAAGACTTTATGATAGACGGACTGAGGGATTTATACTGGGCTGAAAAAGAATTGGTGAAAAACCTCCCGAAAATGTCTAAAAATGCGACTTCAAAATCATTGAAGAAAGCACTGGATAATCATTTGAAAGAAACAAAAGTTCACGTAACCCGACTGGAAGATTCCTTCAAAGCTCTGAAACTGAAACCGGAAGCGGCAAAATGCGACGCGATGGATGGTCTCCTGAAAGAAGCTGAAGGCATTATGAAGGAAACTGAAATTGGAGCGGTTCGCGATGCAGCGATTATTGCAGCGGTACAGAAACTGGAGCATTACGAAATTGCCTCTTACGGAACCATCGCAACTTATGCGAAACTTTTAAAGCAAAAAGAAGTTCTGAATCTGATGCTGGAAACTTTGAAACAAGAAAAAGCCTGCGATAAGGAACTTACAAAACTTGCAAAAAGCGAGATCAATCTGAAAGCAAAGTAATAAAGAAAGCTCTTAAGGAATCTTAAACTTTATTAATTCTTTAAAAAATCACAGAGGGCGGCAATATTCTTGTTGCCCTTTTTAACACCAAAAAATAAAATATTATGTCAACATTATCAAACAAAAAAATTGCAGTCTTGGCTGCGGACGGATACGAACAAAGCGAGCTCGATCAGCCGGTAGAAGCATTAAAAAACGAAGGTGCAACAGTGGAAATCGTTTCCCTGAAATCCGGTGAAATCAAAGGAATGAAAAACCACGAATGGAGTTCTTCCGTAAAAGTGGACCGCACAGTTTCCGAAGCAAAAGCTTCCGAATACGACGGATTGGTTCTTCCGGGTGGCGTTCTGAATCCCGATGCAGTGCGTGCTGACGAAAATGCCGTGAAATTCGTAAAAGGTTTTTTCACAGAAAACAAGCCTGTTGCCGCGATTTGCCACGGACCGCAAACTTTGATTGATGCCGAGGTGGTTGAAGGTAAGAAAATGACTTCTTACAAGGCCGTTTCCAAAGATTTACAGAATGCGGGAGCCAATTGGGTGGACGAAGAAGTCGTAACCGACGGAAACCTTACCACCAGTCGAAAACCGGACGATTTACCTGCATTCAATAAAAGAATGATTGAAGAATTTTCTAAATAATTTTCGAATAAACGCTGTCAGGGAAATTTCCTGGCAGCATATTTTGTTATGGAAGAAAAAATCCCAAATCAATATACCGGCGCAAAAAGCGACACCGTATCAGAAATCATTCTGAATGCCGAATCGGAAGCCATCAACCATTTTGAAACCGTGAAGAAAAGATTTCTGGACGTGAATTCCTGGGAGTTTTTCGCAGGTGAAGAAAAGGCTTCTTTCACCCTTCGCGACGAACAGGGAAACCTTCTGCTCGACCAACCTCAACTCGGAAATTATTTCAAAATTCAGATTCCCGGACTGCACAATCCGACAGCCGACGGTTTCGACTGGGTGAAAATTGAGGAATTAAAACAAGAAAAAACAGAAAATTCTGAAGGCATCTATATCCGAGTTCGTCCAACTTCTGATCCCACAAAACCCGATAGTAAGACTGCGCATTTTTTCTGTAACAAAGCCACATCCAATTTCCTGATCAAAAGAGAAGGAAACAAAATTACTGCAGAAGTTCACGGAAGGAATGAAGAACCAAACACTAAGGATTTTTCTGCCGCGGAAAAAGTAAGGAATTTTCTCGTAGCGGTTGGCGGAATGATTGCCGGAAGCAAATTCCAGTGGAAATCTTTGACGGAAGGTTTAATTAAAAATCATTAAATTTCAGAAAAAACATTTATGAAGAAGAAACTCGTCGTTTTATCCGGCGCCGGAATTTCTGCCGAAAGCGGAATAAAAACTTTCCGCGATTCTAATGGTTTGTGGGAAAACCACCGTGTCGAAGATGTGGCAAGTCCCGAAGGTTTTGCACGCAATCCTCAACTGGTTTTGGATTTTTATAATTTAAGGAGAAGACAGCTAAAGGACGTTCAGCCCAATGATGCTCATAAAATTCTGGCAGAATTACAGGACGATTTTGATGTTCACATCATCACTCAAAATGTTGATGACCTGCACGAAAGAGCCGGCTCTGAAAATGTGCTGCATCTTCACGGGGAACTTCTGAAAGCTCGTCCCATAAACTCCGATACCAAGGTAATTCCCTGGGAAAACGACCTGAATATTGGTGACCTCAATTTTGAAGGCATTCAGCTTCGTCCGCATATCGTTTGGTTCGGCGAAATGGTTCCCGAAATGGACCGCGCAATGCAGATTGCCGAAACGGCTGATATTTTCCTGGTCATCGGCACTTCGATGCAGGTGTATCCTGCTGCAGGACTCATTCATTACATTCCGGAGCATTGCGAAGTTTACGTAATTGATCCAAATCTGGAACAACGATTTACCAATGACGAAAACTGTTTCAAATGTGGTGGTTCCGAAGGAATGAAAAAACTGAAAACAGTATTACAACAGTTAAACTAAACTGAAAAAATTACTAAGACTTTTTGTGTAAATTTGCACACCAATATGCCGGCGGACTTTCTGCCTTTTTTTATGACAGAATTTTTTAAATATCAGGGAACAGGCAACGATTTTGTGATGATTGACAACCGCGATCTCGCATTTCCAAAGTCACAGAAAATCATAGAAAAATTATGTGACCGCCGTTTCGGAATTGGTGGTGACGGACTTATTCTTCTTGAAAATGATGAAGAAGTCAACTTCAAAATGGTATACTACAACTCCGACGGAAACGAAAGCACCATGTGTGGAAACGGAGGAAGATGTATCGTTGCATTCGCCCATTTTCTGAAAATTTTTGAGCAGCAGTGTACATTCAATGCCATCGATGGTTTGCATGAAGCCGAAATACACAACGGAAATGTAAAACTGAAAATGATTGATGTCGAAAATATTGAAAAAGACGGCAACGATTTCGTTCTCAATACAGGTTCACCTCATTATGTAAAATACGTGGAAGATCTTGAAGATTTCGAGGTTTATCAACGTGGATACGAAATAAGAAATTCTTCAAACTATAGCAGAGAAGGAATCAACGTTAATTTTGTTGAAGCAGATGATAAGCAACTTTTCGTGAGAACTTACGAAAGAGGTGTGGAAGACGAAACCTACAGTTGTGGTACAGGAGTCACCGCTTCTGCCCTAACCTGGTTTCTTCAAAACGGCGGAAAGGAAATCAGCGTCAAAGTATTGGGTGGAAACTTAAAAGTTTATGCGGAAAAAGACGGCAATACTTTCCGTAATATTTGGTTGGAAGGTCCTGCTGAACAGGTTTTCAAAGGAACAGTTAAGATTTAAATGCAAAAACTGTCTGTAAAGTTAAGGCAGGAAATTCAAAAATATTTTATGAAAAAAGGATGTGCAATTGTTACCGTTATCGGCATTTTAGTTCTTCTTATCGGCGGCTATTTCGGAATGAATTTCTACAAAAAGTACTACAGCAATAACGTAGAAAAAGAAGGTTATGTATTAATTCCGCATGGTTCCAGTTTTAATGCGATTCTGGATTCCATCGGTCCTTACATCAAAAACAGAGAATCGTTCCAGGATGTTGCGAAAGACAAAAACATGGACAAGTTCTTTCATGCAGGTCGATACCGAATTAAAAGCGGAACCAATAACACCGATTTAGTCAACATGATTAAAGCCGGAAACCAAACGGAAAACACGTTCAGAATTGGTGATTTTGGAGATGTTTACCAAATGATTGGCCGCGTTAGCAAAAAAACTGAACTTGATTCTTTGCGATTTGCTAAAGACCTGGATAGAATTGCTCAGGGAAAAGGTTACAGCAACGCCGAAGATCTCAAAAAATACTTCTTTATTGATACTTACAACTTTTTCTGGACCGTAACTCCTGAAGAGTTTATCAAAAAATTTGAAGATCAGTACACAGATTTTTGGACAGCCGAAAGAAAACAGAAAGAACAGCAAAGCGGATTAAGCAGAAATCAGATTTACGCTTTGGCATCCATCGTTTACAAGGAAAGCGGCGGAAAGCCGGATGAGATGAAAACCATCGCCGGACTTTATCTAAACCGCCATAAAAAAGGGATGAAATTGCAGAGTGATCCAACCGTGATTTACGCAATTAATAAAGAAACCAACTTTACTACGCCTATTCGCAGGGTTTTGTACAAGCATCTTTCGCATCCGTCGCCGTATAATACTTATGCAAATGCCGGAATTCCGCCGGGACCAATTTGCGTTACAGACAAAAATTCTGTGGATGCAGTTTTGAATCCGGAGCAGCATAATTTCATTTTCATGGCTGCAGATCCTGACCGTTTTGGTTTCCACCGATTCACAGCAAGTGATACGGAACATGCTAAAAACGCAAAAGATTATCAGAACTGGCTGAACTCTAAAAATATTAAATAAATGTTTAACATTTTTTAACACTATTTGCTTTAACAAATCGCAAAAAGTAGCGTCTAATAGAGTAACTGCATTAAAAAATAATCAAAATTTTTAAAGCAATTTTATTAATTCTGTAATGAGGTCCATTACAGGAAGTAGATATTTGTGACCGGAAAAATAACTTTATGATAAAAACTGAAATCACTCAAAAATTATTCAGAAAATCTATAGGACTTACCTTGGTGCTTTCTGCTGCAGCAATGGCTTTTGCGCAGGAAAAACACAACATCAGCGGAACTATTGTGGATGGACAAAACAATCCGGTTCCGTATGCATCAGTAAGTTTCAGCCACCCAACCAATAAACTTTTCAGCGACGCTACATTAACCGATGAGCAAGGAAATTACAACCTTCAGCTTGCACCGGGAAATTATACGATTACGATTGAAGCGATAGACTATCAGAAAAGAGTAATCTCCAACAGAGAAATTTCTGGATCAGGAAATCTTGGTAATTTCAGCGTACAACAGGAAAGTTCTGCAACACTTACTCCAACCGCCGAAATTCAGGGCGTTACCATTACAGCTACGGTTAACAAACCTTACCGTGTTGAAATCGACAAGAAAGTTTACGATCCCTCTCAGGATGTGATCAGTAAAGGTGGTAACCTTCAGGACGTTTTAACCAACGTACCATCTGTTGCTGTTGATACCGACGGAACCGTTTCTATGAGAGGAAATTCTAACATCAGATTCCTGATTAACGGAAAACCTTCTGCCCTTCTTGGGATTGATGATGGTGCAGATGCGTTGAAATCTATTCCGGCTGATCAGATTGACCGAATTGAAGTAATTACAAATCCTTCTGCAAAATTTGAAGCCAGCGGAACTGCAGGTATTTTAAATATAATTCTAAAGCAAAATAAAAGAGTCGGTTTCAACGGAAGTGTGGAAGGTTCAATTGGATATCTTCCTCAATCCAGACTCAACACTAATCTTAACTGGAGACGTGGCGCGTGGACTTACTACGTAAATGGTGGTGGAAGCTACAGCAGAAACAGATCAATCAACAATTCAACATACCGTTCACTTTTGGATGGTTCTCAGTTGGGCAACAACTCCTCTATGCTATCTGAACAGAATGGAGTTAACAAAGGTGAAAACAAATCTTTCAATGTAACTTCCGGATTTTTAGTTGATGTAACAGACAAAACTTCCATCAATGGATCGGTAATGTTCAGAAACTTTAATAATGAATCAATCGATCAGACTGATTTCTTTGAGCAGATTGTAAGAAAAGATACAAACCTTCCAGCTTATCCGAATGTTCCGTACACCATTGAAGATGAATACACCACAAGGATTAACGACGGCTTCAGAACGAGTAACTCTTTCCAGGCAGATTTAGGTTTCGACCAGAAAATTGGAGACAACGGACAGCTGATTACCTTTTCAACCAGCTACCAAACCAGTAAAGGTGAAAACAACAGTATCGCAAACGAAACAACAAATTCTGCATTGGGAATTTCTTCGTTGGCGAACAATATTTTAAGTGATAATAAAAATCAAACTTTTCTTGCTAAAGCAGATTATGAATTGCCGATTGGTGAAAATTCTAAATTCGAAGCCGGAGCAAGATTCGACCTAAATAATAACGATTACGAATATTTCGTTGACCAAAGTGAAAACGGTTCTCCGTTTGAAGTGCTAAACAATTTTACCAGTACAACATTCTACGATGAAAAAATCAGTGCAGCGTATGCTCAGTTCAAAAGCAAAATCGGAAACTTCGGATTCCAAACCGGTTTAAGAGCGGAAAATACAGATATTGATGTAAGTTTCAAGAGAATTACTGATGCTGAGGAAATTACGGTGAATAAGAAATATGCAGGACTTTTCCCGAGTGTTTTCTTAACCTACGATGTTGGCGATAACAGTCAATTCCTTGTAAATTATACAAGAAGAATTCAAAGACCGAGATCGTGGCATTTAATTCCGTTCCGTTCTTACAACAACAACCGTAACCTTTTCAACGGAAACCCGGATCTGGATCCAACCTACGAAAACTCTTTCGAATTAGGCTACAGTTTATCAAAAAGAAAAATTACGTTTAACCCGACGCTTTATTACAAAAAATCTCAGGATGAAGTAAACATGTACCAATACAGCGGACTGAATTCTGAAGGGGCAACGGTAATTTTCACAATGCCGGTAAACGCAGGATCAGAAGAACAGTATGGTTTAGACTTGAATCTTACTTACGATCCGTTCAACTGGTGGAGAATCATGAGTAATATTGATCTTTTCGGATACAATAATACCGGTGAATACGAAGGTTTCAGCTTTACGGGTGACGGATTTTCTACAAGAATACGTCTAACCAACAGTTTCAAACCGAACAAAAACACATCATTCCAAATTCAGGGATTCTACCGCGGAGGAGAAAAAACAGCAAGTATGCATCGACATGACATGTACGTGGTGAACTTTGGTGCGACCAGAACTATTTGGGACGGAAATGGAACTATTGCATTCAATATTCAGGATATTTTCAGTACACGTGCAATGGAAAGAACGGCTATGACGCCTACGTATACACAGCACAACTTCAGCCAGTGGCAACCGAGACAGTTTACGCTATCTTTAACCTACCGTTTCAGACAGGGTGAAAAAGTGGAACAGCCAAGAAGAAAACGTGATACTAATACTGATTTCGGAGGTGATGACGATATGCCACCAATGTAATCGTATAGCACATTAACAAAAAAAATCAGGAATTTCTTCCTGATTTTTTTATTTTAGTTTAACTGAGTTTCATGTGATTTCAGATATTTCTGCCATTCCCAGGTTGTACGCAAAGCTTCTTCAAGTGTAGTATCTGCTTTCCAACCGAGTTCTTTTTCAGCTTTATCGGCATTGGCATATGCAACAGTAATATCTCCTGCTCTTCTTTCGCAAATCTGATAAGGAACTTTTACATTGTTTGCTTTCTCAAAAGCCTGTACAACTTCCAATACCGACGATCCTTTTCCTGTCCCGAGATTGTAAATGTCTACAACAGTTTCCTCAGTTGAAGCCAAAAGTTTCTTTAATGCAGCAACGTGAGCTTTCGCGAGATCAACCACGTAAATGTAATCTCGAATAGCAGTTCCGTCCGGTGTTGGATAATCGTCGCCCCAAACAGAAAGTTTCTCACGAATTCCGGCTGCTGTTTGCGTAACATACGGAATTAAATTATTCGGAATACCAATCGGAAGTTCACCCAATTTTGCTGAAGGATGCGCACCGATAGGATTAAAATAGCGCAACAATGAAACTTTCTTGTGATGAGCGTTCGCAAAATCCATCAGAATTTCTTCGCCCATCTGCTTAGTTTTTCCGTAAGAACTTTCGGGAGTCTTCAGAGGAGTATTTTCATCAATCGGCATTTGATCGGCCTGTCCATAAACCGTACACGAAGAACTGAAGATAAAATTTGAAATATTTCTTTCCTTAAATTCCTGAAGAATATTGATCAGTGAAAAAAGGTTGTTTTCGTAATAATCAATGGGTTTTTCCTGGCTTTCTCCAACCGCCTTAAAAGCAGCGAAATTAATACAGCCATCAATCTTATGTGCATCCAGAAGTTGCTTCAGCAAATCTCTTCGTTTCAAATCGAACGGATAGAATACCGGTTTTTTTCCACTTACTTCCTCAATATTTTTTAGAATAAACTTCTCTGAATTCGATAAATCGTCTACAATTACTACATCAAAATCATTCTGTAAAAGTTCTACAACGGTGTGCGAACCAATATATCCTAAACCACCCGTGACCAGAATCGTCATAAAAAATTTTTGGCTAATTTAAGAAATAAAAAAAGTGTCCGAAAGAATCGGACACCCCGAAAAAAAAAATTGAAAAAAAATTACTCCTTTGCCGTTAAGGCATTACAAAGATGTTTCTTTACTTTATTAAATCAAATACGCAATTTTGCGTATTTTTTTAGTATTTTTCATTAAATCCACTTGTTTTTATAAGCAAGATTAATAATCTGGCTTCGGGAATTAAGGTGAAGTTTCTTGTAAATATTATTCACATGAGTGCGAACTGTATTAGGACTGATGAATAATTTTTCAGCAATTGCATTTGGAGAATTACCCACCACAATCTCCTTTAGAATCTGCATTTCCCGGTCCGTAAGTTGATATGCAGATGGATCTTCATGCTCCTGTATTTTAGGTTTTTGTCCTGCACTGAGTAATTTCATAGCGCGTCGCGCAATTGCCGGACTCATCGGAATGCCGTCGAATTCGGTAACATTGATTATAGCTTCCACAATATTCACTGCAATGTCCTCCTTAAGAAGATAACCGCTTGCACCCGCTTTTATGGCCTCGAAAATCTTGTCATTGTCTTCAAAAATGGTGAGAACAATAAATTTTATATCCGGATATTTGATTGAGGCGGTAGAAATTGTGGTGATTCCATCTAAAACAGGCATTTCGAGATCCATCAACACCACTTGCGGCAACTCTTCCGCAGTTAGACGTTCAAGTTTGTCGAAAAAATCTTCTCCGTGCTTCGCTTCAACAACTAAGCTGAGATTCTCATAAGGCATCAATTTCTGCTTTATGGTGGCACGGTTCACGGGCTGATCATCAACAATTCCTACTTTAATTTCTGCTGTCATTCAAATAAAGAATATGGTTTAAAACAAATATAAACATAAAGTTTAACTGATTTAGTATCTATTTTCGGTATTACTTTTCACGCAGGCTGATTACAGTACCGTTGCTATCGGATTTTACAGTTAATGCGTAACCAAGTTCCTGCGCACGCTCCTGCATATTAATCAGGCCGAAACCACTGTGTTGCTTTGTGGCATCAAACCCTTTCCCGTTATCAATAATTTCCAGGAGTATTTTTTCGTGTGACAGAATTCGTACTTTCACCTCTGTAGCTTCAGAATGTTTTACAATATTCTGCAAAGCTTCCTGCAGAACTCTGAAACCATTAATCGCCACTGTAGAGTCTAAAACCCGGTTATTAGTGATGTCCTCTTCCAGTTGGAAATTGATATGCGGATAGGTTTTGAAAAATTTAATACAGTAATTAAGAAATGTATCGACGTAATTTTCCATGGTTGAATGCTGCGAATTCAGTACAAAAATAGTTTGCCTCAGCAGATTCATGATAAAACCTGCGCTTTGTCTGATGTCATCAATCTTCTCACCTTCTGTCGGAATCTCATTTTTTAGCTGATCAACTTTTGAAATCAGACTTGTTGTATAAGCGCCAATATTATCGTGAAGGTCGCGGCTGATGCGTTTTCTTTCGTTTTCAATTTCATTCTGAATGGCAATTTGCTGCATCTTCCTTTCGAATTTGCTCTCATTGTAGCGGTAAAAGAAATACGTAACGATGGCTCCAAAAACGAGTAGAGAAAGGACGTAAAACCACCAACTGTGGTAGAAATAGTTGTTCACTTTTACTTCGATAGTTTCAGGATAATAGGATTCGTAGCCGTCGGAATTTACTGTTTTCACCCAAATTTTATGATCACCGACATCAAGATGATTAATTCTCAGAATATTATTATCGGCAAAAGCCTGCCAGTTTTCATTATCTATTTTGTAGAAAAGATGTGCTTCTGAAACAGGATTTTTATACACCGGTTCGAATTCGAACACCGTATTATAGTTGTCGCGGTCTACAGTGAAAACGTTGGAAATTATCATTTCAATTCCTTTGCAGGACACACCGATGAGTTTAGGAACCGGTGGCGTACGGTCCGGACTTAATTCATTAAGCTTCATCAACGAAAATTTGTTTTTTGAAGCGACGAAAAGTTCATTTTTATCGGGGTTAAAGAAACATCTCTGTATCAAATCTTTCTGCTGTCCTATTGTCTTCAGTGAACCGTATGACACAAGTTGGTTGCCTTCAAGTTTCATTATATTCTGATCAGAAACAACCCAAATATTTTTTGCGGTATCCTCAAAAATATTTCTCACGATTGTCCCTCGAAATCCGTTTTTATCGGTATAAATTCTTTTCAACCTGTTATTCTCAAATACCGTAAAACCAAATGTAGTTCCTACAAACAGCAAATTACCTTTCGGAAAAACTACTGTGACATAATTACTTAACAATCCATTTTCCTTGGTGAAATACTGCTTTACTTTGAAGTTTTCATCGGTGGTAAAAAAACCAGACTGGTAAGAAACAAATGCAAAACCATCGGTCGTTTTGAAAAAATTTTCAATATTACTGAAGGGAAATCCCGTTGTATTCAGCCTTACTCCATTTTCTGAAATTCCCACACCATAAGTTGAAGAAATAATTTTGTCTCCTACTGCAAACATCGCAGATATTCCGGCAGTGCTTGGTTGGTGGTTAATTTCAATGAGGCGGTCGCTGCTCAATTTGTACTGATAAAAGCCGGAAAAAGCACCTACGTTAAGAATGTCGTCCTTAATAAAAAAAGTAAGTGCGTCTTTTCGAACCGGAATCTGTTGCGTATTTAAATTCTGATCTGTTCTGTATAGGACGCCGTTGGAAATGAAATAATACTTGCCATTTACATACTGAAGTTTCCTTATTTTGTGATGCTGAAGATTAAAAGTCGTTTTCGGATTTCGGTGTTTCAGAACGGCAAAACCACTTCCCAAAGTTCCAATATAAATATCTCCGGATTTCGCCTGATAAGTATTCATGAGAAGGTTGGTTCCCAAGCCGTTTTTGTTGCTTATGGTATCAACAATTTCGCCTTTTCGATAGCGTACAATTCCAACCCGGTCCATTATCTTGAGTTCCATATCGCGGTAAGGAACGGTAGTAAAATTCTGGTACTGCTCATCTATTCTTCCTAAGCTCTTAGTTCTTCCGTTTTGAACAAATGATAAAACCTGGTGTTCAGTAGAAAGAGGAATTCTTGCGGTTGGATTATTAAGGGAAACAGCATCAAACTTTTCGGTATTGTTGTGCGTATATTGAACAATGGCAAATTCCGCATCAGCTTTTGAGCGGTACATTGAGTGAACTGTGATACCTTTACCGTAAAGATTTGGAGAGATTTTTCCGGTACTTTCATCAAAATGATAAACTCCTTTTTCAGAAATAAAAAGCAGAAGTCCGTTTCCGGAAGGCAAAATCATGGTAATATAACTGCCCGGTAAACCAGTGTCCGAGTCAAATATTTTCCATTTTCCGTTATTGAATTTTAGCAGGCCTTTGTCGGTACCCACCCAAAGTATTCCTTGTCTGTCTTCACAAAAGCTGAACACATAATTGGTATTAAGACCTTCATCTTCTGTATAACTTTCCACAATGGAGCCTTTCTGAGCTTGCAGAAAAGAGCAGAAAAGTACAGTTAAAAAAAAGAATAACAGACTTTTACTTAAACCTGGTTTAAAGTAAAATTTCGCCAAAATCTAGGGTATTAGTTTAGCGAAATTTAACCATTTTTTTTAATATGTAAAAGCCTGATTTTTAGTTATCTTGAGCATTCATGAACTCCAAAACTGCTTCTGTAATGTAAGTGAGCTGTTCATCGTCCAGTTCAGTATGCATCGGCAGTGAAATAACTTCATTAAGAAGTTTATCTGTATTCACAAAATCTTTGTCATCGGAATCCTGAAAATAGGCTTTTTGCTTGCGCAGTGCTACAGGATAATAAATCATTGCGGGAACTTCCTTTTCGGCAAGAAATTTTTGAAGCTCGTTGCGTTTTCCGTTCAGAATTCTAATGGTGTACTGATGGAACACATGCGTAGAATTTTCTGCACGAACCGGAATCAGAATCTGTGGATGTCCGGAAAAAGCTTCATCATAAAAATCGGCAGCTTTTCTTCGTGCATCATTGTAAGTATCAAGCAGCGGAAGTTTTTTTCTGAGAACCGTTGCCTGTATGCTGTCGAGGCGTGAATTAACACCTACTTCATCGTGATAATATCTTTCGTACATCCCATGGTTCACAATGCCGCGAAGTTTGTGTGCCAGTTCATCATCATTCGTGAAAACTGCACCTCCATCACCGTAACATCCCAGATTTTTTGAAGGAAAGAAAGACGTTGTTCCCATTGTTCCCATCGTCCCGGATTTCTTCACTGTTCCGTCGGAAAATGTGTAATCGGCACCAATTGCCTGTGCATTATCTTCAATTACGGCTAGATTATGTTCTTTCGCAATTTTCAGAATTTCTTCCATATTGGCGCACTGTCCGAAAAGGTGAACCGGAATTACAGCTTTGGTTCGGTCTGTAATCGCGGCTTTCAATTGATCTGTATTCAGAGTAAAGGTATCGTAATCTACATCGACCAAAACGGCTTTCAGTTTAAGCAGGTGAATTACTTCAACTGTTGCGGCGAACGTGAAATCGGCTGTAATCACTTCATCACCTTCTTTCCAATCCAACGCCATAAGTGCAACCTGCAGTGCATCAGTTCCATTGGCGCAGGGAATTACATGTTTTACATCGAGATAGGTTTCAAGTTCCTGTTGAAAAGTTTTCACTTCCGGACCGTTAATAAAAGCGGCAGAATCCATTACATTGAGAATTGCATTGTCCACATCAGGCTTTATTCTGTAGTACTGACTTTGCAAGTCAACCATCTGAATTTTTTTCATAATTGAATATTTATGTAAAAATAAGGAAATTTAAATCCTCTTCCATCAGGAATTAAGCGATAATATTTCAGAATATTCACACTTCGAAGATATCAACTATTGATTTCAGTAAAAAAGTTGATTTTTTTTGAAAATGTCTATCTTTATTGCCTAATCTAGTAACAATGAAGAAAATTCTATTCTCTGCAATTATTTTTACATCTGCAGGAATTTTTGCACAAACCGAACTGGTTTTTGTGTACTTTAAAGACAAGCCCAATAAAGCTGCCTTCTATGCAAATCCACAATCCGAACTTTCTGAGAAAGCTTTGGCAAGAAGAGCCAATCTTGGAATTGCTCTTAACGATCAGGATGCGCCTTTGGAAAATTCCTACGTTCAAAGCATCGAGAATCTCGGATTTGAGGTAAGTGATAAATCCAAATGGCTGAACGGCGTTGCTGTGAACGCCAATTCTATGCAGATTGAACAGTTGGAAAGCCAAAGTTTCGTGGCTTCTGTAGAGTCTTTTGTAAAAGATCCGTTCGCTTTGCCACATGATAAAAAAAAGAACAAGTTTGAAGACAGCTATTCATTAAGTAAAGAGGTTTTTCCATATGGAAACGGTGCTTCACAGATTGATCAGGTGAATCTCCGTCCGCTTCATGTTTCCGGTTTTACGGGGAAGAATATTTCAATTGCCGTTTTGGACACAGGTTTTCCAACTGTTGACACAGGTTTAGCGTATGCGCGACTGCGTAATAACGGAAAGATAAAAGGTGTTTATAATTTTATTTCTAAGAATAACGATGTCTACAACACTGCTCTTAATTCTCACGGATCCATGTGTTTAGGAGTAATTGGCGGTTACATTGCAGGCAGTTTTGTGGGTTCTGCGCCGGATGCTGATTTCTATCTTTATGCTACTGAAAGTGGTCCGCTTGAAATTCCTGAAGAAGAATTGTACTGGATTCAGGCTGCAGAAGAAGCAGACCGTGTCGGAGTTGATATAATTTCATCCTCACTCGGTTACGGAGATTTTTTCGATGATCCCCGTTACAATTACACGTACGAAGATATGAACGGAAGCAAATCTTTTGTAGCAAGAGGCGCTCAAATCGCTGCCGATAAAGGAATTCTTGTTGTTTCAGCCAACGGAAACGAAGGCGGAACTTGGTGGCACTATCTCATCACACCTGCAGACAACGCAGATGTTTTTTCAGTTGGTGCTGTAACTCCAACCGGTAATAGTTCCGGTTTCTCTTCATACGGACCGAACGCTTTAGGAGTTATAAAACCTGATGCAAGCGCAAGAGGATCCGAAACCTGGTTTGGCTTTAACAATGGGGCAACTTACGCTAACGGAACTTCTTTTGCCACACCGCTTACTGCAGGAGGAATCGCGTGTCTGCTTCAGGCTTTGCCCTCATCGCAACCAAGAGAAGAAATAAGAAATTCACTAAGAAATACTGCATCTTTGGCGCCGTCTCATGATGATCAGATGGGATTTGGAATCTTAAATTTTGCTGAAGCTTTAGAGATTGCAACGTTATCTTCAGATGAAGCAACTGTGAAGAAAAATATTCAGATTTATCCGAATCCGGCAACCGATTTTGTTCAGATAAAAACTGATGATAAAATTAAAAGTGTTGAACTTTACGACCAACTTGGCAGACAGATAAGAAAATTTAATAACGAAAAAACGATCAATATTCGTCAGTTTCCGAAAGGAGTTTACATTATGAAAGTTGAAACTGAAAAAGCGACTCTTACCGAAAAAATTATTAAGAAATAGTTTGAAATAATAAACAAAAATGCCTCTAAAAAGAGGCATTTCTTATTTGAAATTAAGCAGAATTTCTACTCGCGTTGATGTTTCCAAAAAGCGAGCGCATCACGAGTTTCTCATACACCTCTGTATTTCCTTCTTTTTGCTGAATCTTCATCAAAGCGTATTGCTGAATACTGAGCAACGGTAAAACTATCTTTTCCCTCATCATTACAGATTTTCGTGAAAGTGGTGATTCCTGCTGTAGCTCCTGAAATCCGGTAAGTTCGAGCATGAGTTCTTTAGAAAGCTGAAACTCATCGTGCAGAATGTTCCAGAATTCGCCAAAACGCTCATTATTTCTCATATAATACGTAAGCGGAAAATAAGATTTATTCATGCTCATCATCGAATTCAGAACCAGAGTTCTGAAGAAATCTGAATTTTTGAACATCGCCTGAACTTCAGCAAATCGGTTGCTTTTTTTCATTTCCTTCAGCGCATAACCGAAACCAAAATATCCCGGAACATTCTGTTTTAACTGCGACCAGGAACCGACAAACGGAATGGCTCTTAAATCTTCAAACCGAAGTTGATCCGATGTTCCGCGTTTAGAAGGTCGACTTCCGATATTGGTTTTGCCGTAATATTCAAGTGTACTCATTTCCTGAAGATAAGGCACGAACATTGGATGATTTTTTAGGTCTACATATTTTCGGTAACTGAGTTCGGCAAGTTCCTGCAAAAGATTTCTTTCACTTTCAGTAAGTTCTTTTTCTGCACTTTTAAAAACATCATTTTCAATTCCGGCGGTTAGAAGCTGTTCAAAATTATATTTAGCCTGATCCTTGTTTCCATAGACGCTGGTTATGGTTTGTCCCTGAATGGTCAGTTCAATCTTGTGATTCGCAATAGTTCTGCCCTGCGACGCATAGAAATCGTGGGTTTTTCCACCACCGCGTGCAGGAGGTCCGCCTCTGCCATCAAAGAAAATAACTTTAATTCCGTTTTCTTGTGAAACTTTAGTAAGCTGCTCTTTGGTTTCATAAATTTCCCAGTTGGCGCGAAGGTAACCGCCGTCTTTTGTCCCGTCAGAAAAGCCGAGCATAATTGTCTGTGAATTTCCGCGGTTTTTGAGGTGACTGAAATATGTCTCAAACTGATACAGTTTTTTCATCACATGATGTGCGTTGTCCAAGCCTTCCATGGTTTCGAAAAGAGGAATAATATCTATCTTAATCTCATCAAGTTTATATCCGCAAAGCTTGAAAAGTGTATATACATTCAGAACATCTTTTTCGTGATCGGAATTGGAAATGATATAACGGTGAAGTCCACGCTCGCCATTTTTCTCCTGTATTTCCCGAATATTGAGGATATTTTGCAGCGTATCTTTTGTAATTCCATCGAATTCATCCGGCGAAATTGTGACATCGGTTTCAAAAAGCCAGTCTAACTTTTGCTGAATCGTAAATTCATCGGCGTTTTTTCCTGATTTTTTGGAAATAATTTCATCGACAATGTTTTGATGAATTCGGCTGTCCTGTCGGATATCCAATGCGGCAAAGTGTGTTCCGAAGACAGAGACACGATCTTTAAAATCATCCAGAAAATGTTTGAAAAGGCTTCCATGTTCGTTTACCAGAATATTCTCGGCCTCGTTAATTCTTAATTTAATATGCTCGCATGAAATTTCATATCCGCTAAATATCGCGGCATAGAGCTCATCATTCAGTTGCTCCAATATTTCTGAAACTCCCCGAAAACTTAGTCTTCTTCGAAGGTTTTTTAAATGAGCATAGTAACTTTTCAGGATACTTACACGCAGTTCTTCTGCAACGCTTTTTGTAATTTCAGCGGTAACGAAGGGATTACCGTCACGGTCGCCTCCCGGCCAAAATCCGAGCTGAATAATATCTTCGGAAGGTGAAAAATCTTCGGTTCCGAAAAGCATTTTGATCTTTTTGAAAAGCTCCCCAATAGTGTCATAGTACACGTAACGCAGATAGTAAATAATGCTGAGCGCTTCGTCCAGCGGCGTTGGTTTTTCCTTGTTGAGGAACGGCGTTTTCCCAAGTTGCTGTAGAAGCGTATCAATTTCAGTTACTGAATCTCGCATAATGGCGCTACGCAAATCGTGAAGAATACGCTGAACCGCGTTTGGATAAAACTGTGTCGGGTGCGCCGTGAAAACCACTTTCACAGCAAAATCTTCCATCTTTCTACGAACTTCGGACAATTTATGATCCTGAACTGCTCTTTCATGGAGCTGCATCAAAGTTCCTGCATCACTTTCTGAATGAAGTTGCTGAAACGCCGCATCTTCAATACTGTCGAAAAGAACCACCTGTCTTTCGATATATTGGATAATTTTGAACAGAAGTTCGGTTTTCTGTTCTTCAGTAGTCAATTGCGTGTGTTTACGAAAAAATTCTTCCAGAATTTCTTCCGGTGTTTTTCCCTGTTCATAACCCTCCTTACTTTCTTCGTATAAAAAAGGCAACAGCATTCCGATATTGGTCATTTTATCGTATGGTAAACTCATGAATAACGAGTTGTAAATCTGAAATTTATTGCCGACAAGTTGACGGAATTTTTCTTTTGAATCCTGATTTTGCATTCAACAAATGTAATTAATATGAGTGAAAAGGCACTTTTCAACCAAGTAAAAAATACCACGAAATACGTATTTCACTATTAATGTTTGTTTCTAATTTTATAAAAACTATACCATGAAAAAACTTCTCTTGTTTTCATTTTTTTATTGCAGCTTATTCTATTTCGCTCAATTTCACAGCAGTATTACAAGTCCAACCTGGAGCATAGTAAAAATTAACAATATTGATGTTCCTAATGGGACCGAGAGCACAATCACACTGTTTAGTACGATGTTACAATGTCAATATCTCCATCATTTTGAAGGTCCAATTAGCTTCTCTCAATGGGAAAGAAAATTTGTAAAAACAGGTGAAATGGAGGTAACTATGTGGGTTGATATTCCGGGCTTAGCAGATGAGGTTTATCAAATTTCGTCCCCAATTATTTCAATTCTATATTGACGCGCCTGTGGGAACAGAATACTACTATACAGTGACCTATAACGGGCAGTATGAAGCTCATCTAAAAGTGACAAAAATTGAGGACTGGGAGCAGGTTGAAGCATTTTACATAGCACACATTCTGTCCGATGAAAACGCTACCAAGAAAAATCTGCAGATTGCTTTCGACAGAGTTTATAAAAACGTAAGAATCATATCTCCGGAAGAAATTTCGGAGGTGCGCATTTTTGATATGTCTGGTAAAGAGGTTCGGAAGAAAACAACTGAAAACGTCACGAAGGAAACTTCGATTTCTACAATGGGATTACCGAAGGGCGCTTATTTTGCAATGGTCAATCTGAAATACAGCCAGAAATTCTTAGTCGAATAAACTTAGACAACAAAAAATCCGGAGTTATTCCGGATTTATTTTTTTCTTTTTGCTTTGGATTTTGCTTTCTGCTGAGCACGGTTTGCACCCTGTTTCTTAGGTGGTTTTCTTTTGTGAGGTCCACCCCAGTTTTCTTTCGTGTTTTTAGCTTTCTTTTCGTGAAATGCACCACCGCCTTCTTCAATTTTCACGGTATGGGCATTTTTCATTTTCACTTCTTCTTTTTCAGAAGCAATTTTCACAGGATTAATTTTCACTTCCGAAGGAAAATCAATCATGGTAAGCTCTTTATTCATCAACATTTCCACTTCAAGAAGCTGCTCATCTTCTTTTTTTGTGATGAATGAAACCGCTTTTCCGTCTTTATCGGCACGTCCGGTTCTACCAATTCTGTGGATGTACTGCTCCGGAACTTCAGGAACTTCAAAATTTACAACATGCGTGATATCCGAAATATCAAGACCTCTTGCCATGACGTCGGTTGTAATCAGTCCGCGAATTTCTTCGTTCTGAAATCTTTTCATCGCGTTCAGACGGTAATTTTGTGATTTATTGGAGTGAATGACATCAAAATTCTCCGGAAAAAGCTCATCAATTTTGGTGAAAAGTACATCTGCATGTTTCTTATTGTTGCAGAACACTAGAACTTTCGACATCTCGTCGTCTTTCTTCAGAAGATGCTCAAGAAGATTAACCTTGGTATTGAAGTTTTCAACTTTGTAGCCGGTCTGTTCAATTTTTTCGAGCGGAGTTCCCGATTTTGCGAGTGAAATTTCCACAGGTCCGGCAAAATACTCATCCAGCATTTCATCAACAGCTTCCGTCATCGTTGCCGAAAACAGAATATTTTGTCTTCTCTCCTTCATCATCTCGAAAATGTGCGTGAGTTGCGGACGGAAACCCAAATTCAGCATTTCATCAAATTCATCAATAATCAGCTTCTGAACTTCCTTAAGAGAAATTGCATTATCAATCGCCAAATCCATTACCCGACCCGGAGTTCCTACAAGAATGTCGCAACCGTCGTTAAAGAGAAGTTTCTGGGTATTGATATTTTTACCACCGTATACGCCGATTACACGCGCCGTAATATTCTGCGTTAGATTCTCCAGAATTT
The DNA here is from genome assembly GCA_023458415.1 of Bacteroidota bacterium. Lineage (GTDB taxonomy): Bacteria > Bacteroidota > Bacteroidia > Flavobacteriales > Weeksellaceae > JAEWZO01. The sequence goes on along the minus strand of JAEWZO010000023.1, from coordinate 14,522 downwards.
CTGCAACCTGAACCACAAGTTCACGCGTCGGAACAAGAACCAAAACAGTTGGATTTCCGTTTTTATTGTATTTCCACTGCTTGAGAACTGGAAGAAGATAGGCCAAAGTTTTGCCGGTTCCGGTTTGTGCAATGCCCATAATATCGCGGCCGGAAAGAATCGGTTTGAAACTTTTTTCCTGAATTGGCGTTGGTTCGAAAAGTTCCTGATCTGCAAGAACATCCAGAATTTTTTCGGGAAGATCAAAATCAGCGAAGGTGAGTTTTTCCATCCTGCAAAGATAGTTTTTTTTGAAACGCCCTCAATTCAGTGATGTTTTGAATATGTCAAGAGGAAAATATCAGAATTTTTCTAAATTAGTCATGTGAAAAAAGCCATTTTTATTTTGCTTTCAGTTGCCGCTTGTACAGATAAGAATCCTCCAAGCACGGTTTCAGATTCTAATGTTGATTCTTTACGCCTCGTTCAAACAGATTCTGCAAAAATTCCTGCACTAAACCTTTCGCTATGGATTGAATTTTACCAAAAAGAAAATCCCGATTTTTCCTTCGACTGTTTTGAACCGGAAAACACAGCCGAAATGCAGCGAATGGCAACTCATCATATTACTGCAAAAGATTCTGCATTCAATAAAATTTATCAGCCGTTTTTGCTTTTCAACAGCGACCAAACGAAGTATATTGATTTTGATTCTTACCAGTGGCAACCTGATGAAAAAGGAAATATCAGTTTTGAAGCCGATCAGAAAATAGTTCTTGTTGATCTGCAGAAAAACAGTGCAGAACAAATTGGTTTCTACGGTCCATCTTATTTTATAGAAGAAGGTTTCTGGAAGAACAGTGACGAAGTTGTTCTGTTAGGCAATTCCTCGGATAAAGTTCCTTTTTATACTTTATACAATCTGAAGAAAAATCAAGTGGAATTTTTTCAGTATCCGGATACACTGCGCATCAGTAATTTCTACTTTAAGGAGCGGATGAAATCGCACGGTCTGTCAGTTGAATAAAAAAGTTCGCTAAAAAGCGAACTTTTTAATTTATTTGATTTATTCCCACTCAATTGTTGCAGGTGGTTTACTGGAAATGTCGTACGCCACACGGTTGATTCCTCGAACTTCATTGATAATTCTGTTCGAAACATTTTCAAGAAAATCCCACGGAAGTTTACTGAAGGTTGCTGTCATAAAATCGATAGTGTTGGCTGAACGAACTACCGCAGTATATTCATAAGTTCTCTCATCTCCCATTACTCCGACAGATTTCACCGGAAGTAACACAACAAAAGCCTGAGAAACTTTGTCGTACAGTTTGTTTTCATAAAGTTCATTAATGAAAATATCATCTGCTTCCTGTAGAATTCTTACTTTTTCAGCATCCACTTCACCCAAAATCCGGATTCCCAAACCAGGTCCGGGAAAAGGATGACGGTACACCAAATGATGCGGAATTCCCAACTCCTCACCTACTTTTCTTACTTCGTCTTTAAAAAGTTCGCGTAGCGGTTCCAAAAGTTCAAAATCCATTTCCTCCGGAAGCCCACCCACATTGTGATGCGATTTTATTACTGCGGAAGGACCTTTTACAGACTGACTTTCGATTACGTCGGGATAAATTGTTCCCTGAGCTAAAAATTTAGCGCCTTCAATTTTATGTGATTCTTCATCGAAAACTGCAACAAACTCGTTTCCGATAATTTTGCGTTTTTCCTCAGGATCCGATTTGCCTTTCAGCTTACTTAAAAATCTTTCCGACGCATCAATAAGTTTGATGTTCAGATGAAAATGGTCGCCGTAATTCTGCATTACTTTCTTATCTTCATCCTTGCGAAGAAGTCCGGTATCAACAAAAATACAGGTCAGCTGATCACCAATTGCTTTGTGAATCAACACTGCCGCAACGGAAGAATCCACTCCGCCTGAAAGACCGAGAATCACTTTCTGATCGCCAACTTTTTCGCGGATTTGGGCAACAGTTTTTTCGATATAGTTCGTAAGCTTCCAGTTTTTTGGAGCTTTACAGATATTGAAGACAAAGTTTTCAATAATCTTTGCTCCTTCTTCAGTGTGCGTTACTTCCGGATGAAACTGCAGCGCAAAAATATTCTTCTTCTCGTTAGCCATTGCTGCGATAACGTCACTTTTTCCGGAAACTTCAAAGCCTTCAGGAACTTCTTCCACCTCGTCGAAATGGCTCATCCACACTGTAGAACGGCGCGAAATCCCGACAAAAAGAGGATTACTTCTTAATATTTCGAAAGTAGATTTTCCGTATTCTCCTTTATGTCCTTTTTTCACTTTTCCGCCCAGAAGATGCGTTATAAGCTGCATTCCGTAACAAATTCCCAACACCGGAATTTCTTGGTCGAAAAGCGACACGTCAACCAAATGTGCATTTTCTGCATTAACGGTACTTGGTCCACCGGAAAGGATAATTCCCGACGGTTTTTTTGCAATAATTTCGCTAATCGGTGTGTTATAAGGCAACACCTCGGAATACACTCCCAGCTCACGAATTCTTCTGGCAATAAGCTGGTTGTACTGTGAGCCGAAGTCTAGAATAATAATTCCGTTTTGCATTGTATGAATTTACTTTTTTTCTGAAATTTTAATTGAATAAATAATCACTTCTAGCCCCGATTGCAGCGGCATCCTTTTTTGGTGATTTCAGTATTTCAGAATTATCAACAAATCTTCAACACCAAAAAAGATACAGCGGAAAGCGGGAAAAAACTTCTAAAAAAAGCGTGAAAAATCACGCTTCAGTTTTTAAAATTTTCCGATATCTTCTCTGTAGAATTCGTAATCGAAATGAATGGTTTCGGCGTCTGCATACACTTTTTTACGAGCCTCCTCATAACTGTCGGCCGTTGCTACCAAGCTGATTACGCGGCCACCGGAAGTTACAATACGGTCGCCCAAAATCCTGGCGCCCCCAAACAGAACCTGGCTATCGGTAACTTTTTCGGTATTTCTGATCTCGAAACCTGTTTCAATTTGGCGAGGATAACCACCGGAACACATCACCAGACAAACCGCTTTTTTATCACTGAATTTCAGTTCTACATCGCGGCCGTCCATGCATGCTAAAATAACATCCAGAAGATTATTTTCCATCAGCGCCATAATGGACTGTGTTTCAGGATCACCACTTCTCATGTTGTATTCCAGAAGATAAGTTCCTTTTTTCGTCACCATCAAACCAAAGAAAATAAATCCTTTGAACTGAAGGTTAGAGTCTATAAGCCCTTTAACTGTTGGTTCAATAATAGTTTTCTCAAAATCTGCAAAATGCTCAGACGTGAACTCCGGACTTGGAGCCACACTTCCCATTCCGCCTGTGTTTGGACCTTTGTCGCCATTTCCGGCTTTCTTATAATCTTTTACCGCGATGCACGGGAAAAGTTTTTCACCGTTGGAGAATGCAATAATTGAAGCTTCAAAACCAACAAGATATTCCTCGATGATTACTTGAATTCCGGCATCACCATAAATTCTTTTAATCATGAAATCGTGGATGGTAGCTTCTGCAACAACAAGGCTGTCCGCAATTACAACTCCTTTACCACCGGCTAAACCACTGGCTTTAATCACGAGTGGGAAACTTTGTTTCTTCACATAATTTATAGCGTCCTGATAAGCATCAAAAATTTCAGCAGAAGCTGTTTTCACGCCATAAGACTGCATAAACTTTTTGGAGAAAGCTTTGCTCCCTTCCAAATCTGCAGCTCTTTTTCTCGGACCGAAAATTTTCAGATCGTGCATTCTGAAATCATCTACAATTCCTTCTACCAACGTAGCTTCCGGACCAACTATCGTCAGATCAATTTTTTCTTTAATAGCAAATTTTCTAAGACCTTCAACAGTATCCTCATTTACATTTTGCCCCAAAACATCGGTTGTGGCGTTGCCTTTCGCGAAATACATTTTAGTAATTCTGCTGTCGTCTTTCAGCTTCATGGCAAGTGCAGATTCTCTGCCTCCATTACCAACGATCAATATTCTCATTATAAATAGCTTATTTTATGTAGTTAACAAAAATACTAATTAGAAAGGTTATTTCAAATTGTATTGCTGCTTTTTTTGGCTTTAAAATCTGGGATTTTTATCAATGCAGGAAATGTCTCATCCCTGTCAGTAGCATCGGAATGCCGTGTTCGTTGGCTGCATCAATGGAATCCTGATCCTTCATACTGCCGCCCGGCTGAATGATGGCTTTGATGCCCTGCGCTGCGCAGAAATCCACCACATCACGGAACGGGAAGAATGCGTCAGAAGCCAGAACAAGATCACCATCGAACTTCTGTTTTGCACGTTCTACGGCCTGTTCGGTTGCCCAGATTCTGTTCACCTGTCCGCCACCAATTCCCAGCGCCTGAATTCCGTTGGAAACCACGATGGCGTTTGATTTTACATATTTCACAACACGCTGTGCGAAGAGCAGCGCTTTTTCCTGATCGGCTGTCGGTTTGATTTCAGTAACGGCTTTGATGTCTTCTGAAAACTGTGAATCGTTGTCCTGAACGAGGATTCCGCCATCAATTTTCACCCAGGTCTGCTTGTCGGAAACCGGATTTTTGATTTTAATGACTCTCAGATTCTTCTTCTGGTTGAGAATGGCAAGTGCGTCATCGTCAAAGTCCGGAGCCATTACGATTTCGAGGAAGGTTTTGTTGAGTTCCTCTGCAGTTGCTGCATCAATTTTATAATTCATCGCGATGATTCCACCAAAGATGGAAACAGGATCGCACTCAAATGTTTTTTTGTAGGTTTCCAAAGCTGAAGTTCCCACCGCAACGCCGCAAGGTGTTGAATGCTTCACTGCGCAGCACGCCATTTCGTCTTTGAATTCCTGAACAACTTTCCAGCACAAATCCATATCGCGGAGGTTGTTGAAGGAAAGTTCTTTTCCGCCCAACTGCTCGAAATCTTTCATTGCGCCGTTTTCGAATGTGGAAGCGTAATAAGCGGCCGATTGGTGCGGGTTTTCGCCGTATCTCAGGTCAGAAACCTTTTTGTAGGAAGCGCTCAGGTACGTTGGATATTCTTCATCCAGAAGCATTCTGGAGATTGCCGCATCGTAAGCGGAAGTCAGGTTGAATACTTTTCCTGCGAGTTTCTTTCTGGTTTCAAGTGTGGTGTCGCCGTTGTCAGTCATTTCCTGCTGAACTTTTGTGTAATCTTCCGCATCGGTAATCACCGCAACACTGTCGAAATTTTTAGCCGCCGAACGAAGCATTGAAGGCCCGCCAATGTCGATGAACTCTACTTTTTCAGCCAGAGAAATATCTTTGTTTACATTCTCAAAAAACGGATAAAGATTTACGATGACCATATCGATCAGTCCGATTCCGTGTTCCTGAACGGTTTTCATATGTTCTTCATTGGAACGTACCGCCAATAATCCGCCGTGAACTTTCGGGTGAAGAGTTTTCACACGACCGTCCAACATTTCCGGGAAGTTGGTGACTTCATCGATCTGGATTGGGTTCAGTCCGGCATCTTTAAGATGTTTGAAGGTTCCACCGGTTGAAATTAATTCGTAATTGTTGCTTTCTAAAAATTTAGCGAAATCAGTCAGTCCGCTTTTGTCGGAAACACTGATCAGGGCTCTTTTCTTTGACATATTTTACTAGTGATATTAGATTCAGGAGCCAAGATTCAAAAACCAAGACTCGCGATTAATTTGATGATTATTTATTAAACATTACTTTTTCTACGTGCACATTATTTTCGGCGAAATCCAGAATTAAATAACCGAATGTTGAAGCATCTTTCTGATAATTTTCTCCATAAGGAATCTGGTAGGAAACCGCAGGAGCGATAATTTGCCGGATGAACTCCGAAGATTTCTCGTGGAACTGATGGTAATGTCCGCAAATGAGCGTGACTTTCTTTCCGGATGCATTGATTGTTTCCTCCACTTTTTCTCTGTTCTTCAGCGGATGCTCTTTATCCATCCAAGTCCCGATATTCAGCACCGGATGATGGATGAAGATCACCGGATTTACTGCGCCAACAAGCCATTCTTCCAGAAATTCCTGCTGATCTTTGCGGAGTTTGTACGATGATGTATCCAGAAAAATACAGTTGCGGTCATTGATTTCTGCGGTGTAGAAAAGTTCATCTTTTCCTTCCGTTCTCGGATCGAATTTTTTGTAGTTTTTAATGCTGTCGTGATTTCCCAGAATATATTTAAATTCAAAATTCTGAAGATCGTCGAAAAGAATTTCCAGAGATTCTTTTTCACCCAAATCGCCACCCAGAATTACTTTGCTGATGCCTTTTGCCTTGACATCATTCATAACCTTTTTCCAGTTCTGAACGGTGTCCACACCTTTTTTCTCGACGTTTTTTTCGAGGAGGTGAAGATCGGTGATGAAGGCAATTTTATCCATTTAAGACTTTATCTATCGCTTTCGGGAAAATATCGTATTCCACCTGATGCACTTTTGCAGCAAGGGTTTCGGGCGTATCATTTTCATTAATTTCAACTTTACCCTGAAGGATGATCTCACCTTCATCAATTCCGGAAGTCACGTAGTGAACAGTTGCTCCACTTTCCTTTTCTTTGGCTTCAATCACCGCGTTGTGAACATTCATTCCCCACATTCCAAAACCGCCATATTTAGGCAGCAATGCAGGATGAATATTGATGATTCTACCTTCGTGTTTTTTGCAGAATTCATAATCAAGAATAGAAAGAAAGCCGGCCAAAACAATCAAATCTGTATTTTCCAGAAGAATGGCGTCCAGCTTTTCCGAAAATGATTTTCCGCGTTTAATCAGTTGAAATGGAATTCCAGCATTTTCAGCACGCTGAAGTCCGAAACAGTCGCGGTCGGCAACCACTAAACTGACTTTCGCATTGCGGATTTCTCCGCTTTCAATGGTATCAATGATGCGCTGGAGGTTGGTTCCGGAACCACTGACTAAAACAACAATATTTTTCATAATCTACCAATGGAACAATGTAACAGTGTACCAATTGGTACATTGCCAAATTGCTAGATTGTTATATTAATTTGATTTTTTCTGAGTTCTCCGTGATTTCACCGATAACGTAAGCATCAGGAATCAGTTCCAGACATTTTGCCACGTGCTTTTCATCGACTACAACCGTCATTCCCACACCCATATTGAAAGTGCCGTGCATTTCCATTCTTTCAATGTTACCGCGTTTTTCAAGCTCCAGCATTACGGACGGAACTTTGATTTCCGCTTCGTTGATTTCTGCGCAAAGTCCGTCAGGAATAATTCTCGGAACGTTTTCAATCAGTCCGCCACCTGTGATGTGGGCAATACCCCTGATTTCCACATTTTCCATCAGTTTTTTAATGTCCTGATAATACAGTTTCGTAGGAACCAAAAGTGTTTCGTGGATTGGCTTTCCTTCAAATTCTTCATTAAAATCAGGGAAAATTTTTCTCACCAACGAGAATCCGTTACTGTGAAATCCTGAACTCGGCAAAGCAATGATTTTATCTCCTTTCTTGATTTTGGAACCGTCAATCACCTGATCTTTCTCCACAATTCCTACGCAGAATCCCGCCACATCGTAATCTCCCGGTTGGTACATTCCAGGCATTTCTGCAGTTTCACCACCAATCAGTGCGCATTCATTGTCTTTGCAGGCTTTCACCATTCCCATTACAATTTCTGCGGCTACATCGGCATCCAGCTTGCCACACGCTAAATAATCGAGGAAAAACAGAGGTTTCGCACCGTGACAAACAATGTCGTTGGCGCACATTGCGAAGCAGTCAATCCCGATAGAATTATATTGTTTGGTGTCCAAAGCGACTTTTAATTTGGTTCCGACACCATCAGTTCCGGAAACCAAAACCGGATTTTTATACCCTCCGATCTCATAAAATGCCCCGAAACTCCCAAGGTTGTTCAGCACGTTTTTGTTATGGGTTTCTGCCACGGCAGATTTTATTTTGTCAACGGTTTTGTAGCCTTCTTCTTTGTCTACGCCGGCGGATTTGTAGGTGTTGCTCATTAGATTTGAGATTTGAGATTTGAGATTTGAGATTTTCGCTCAGATTCAAATGCTGTTTAACTTTCATTTCAAAATTTCAAGAAAATAGTTCAGCTTATTCATTCCAACTTTAATTCGTAAAAACTATAAACCGATTAATAAAAAAGCCGACAATCTTGCAGACGTCGGCTCAGTATTATTTTGTGGCGCAGATTCTGTTTCCAAAATTCTGGAAGTTTTCCTTTTCTGAGAATGATTTCTGCTTGTTCACTTTTCTTGATTTACGTTCTGCGAAAATAGCAAATTTTAATGAGTTTTGAAAGTGAAAATTCTGCTGAATTTAATCTCAATCAACTCCAGAAATTAAACTGAAATATTTACTTTTGTCATCTAAAATCAAACTATGGCTTCAGGCTTTTTTGCTATACTGGACGACATCGCCGCACTGATGGACGATGTTTCAATCGCCGCAAAAGTGGCAACTAAAAAAACTGCAGGAATTTTGGGTGACGATTTGGCCGTGAACGCCGAAAAAGCCACAGGTTTTCTTTCATCAAGAGAAATCCCCGTTCTGATGCAGATTATGAAAGGTTCTTTCATCAACAAACTGGTTATCGTTCCGGTTGTGTTCCTGCTTCAATGGCTTTATCCGCCTGCAATTACCATCATTCTAATCATTGGTGGTTTTTATCTTGCCTATGAGGGAATGGAGAAAATCATCGAATTTCTGTTTCATCGGAAAAAGGAAGGTCACGAAGTGATACAGGAAGCCGTTGCTCCGGAAGTTGATCCTGAAAATGCAGAAAAAGCAAAAATAAAATCGGCCATTACTACGGATTTCATTCTGTCGATAGAGATTGTAATCATCGCACTGGGAACCGTACTTGCCGCTCCTTTAGCAACACAGATTCTTACTGTTTCTGTGGTCGCAATCATCGCGACTGTCGGTGTTTACGGAATTGTGGCACTGATTGTAAGAATGGATGATGCCGGATACAAACTGATCAAAACCTCCGGCGAAAAAGGTTTTATGAACACCGTAGGAGAATTTCTGGTAAAGGCATTACCTTGGGTAATTAAAGGTTTAAGCGTCATCGGAACCATCGCACTGATCCTGGTTGCCGGAGGAATTTTTGCCCATAATGTTGAATTTCTTCATCACTTCCTTGAAAACTGGCCTGCAATGGCGCGTGAAGCATTAATGGGCGTAATCGGCGGACTGATTGCCATCCCAATTTTTGTGGTACTGAAGAAAGTTTTCGGTGCATTCACAAAGAAGAAAGACGTAAGTCACTAAATAAAAAAGCGCTCGAGTTGAGCGCTTTTATTAGTTTTATGCCTTAACGAAATGAGATTTTACTTCGCTAACTTTCTCTTCAAATTCGGTTCGTTTCTCTTCATCAAAGATGCCTTTTCCGACTTCAAATGTTTCCTTGAATTTTGGAAGCACGAAATTGGTCAGCACATTTGCACCGCTGAACGGAGCACGTTTCATAAAGACTTCAGATACGTTTTTTCCGCCACCTGCACCGGTTGCTGTTGACAGTAGAAAAATTGGTTTGTCGCCGAAATGTGTGCGGCCTTTGATTCTTGACACCCAATCAAAAACATTCTTAAAAGCCGCGGTATAAGCAGAATTGTATTCGGCCAAAGACATAATGATCAGATCTGAAGCATCAATTTTCTCAGCAAATTTCAAAGCTAAAGGATGATACCCGATTTCTTTTTCTTTCTGAGTGCTGAAAAACGGCATTACGTAATCGTTAAGATCAATCATTTCCACTTCAGCGTTATCGAATTTTGTAACGGCAAATTCAACCAGTTTTCTATTAATGGAGTCGGAAGAAATGCTTCCGGCAAAGGCTAATATTTTCATCTTAATTTTTAGTTTAATAAATATTTTGGCAATTCCATTGGGATTTCCATCAACAGGATTTCTGCATCTTCAGTGGCTTCTAGAGTGAAACTTTCAGTATCCCAAATTCCGAGCGCATCTCTTGTATTCAGCTCCTTATCGCCAATTTTAGCAGAACCTTTCAACACAAAAACATACACCCCGTTTCCTGATTTGTTGAACTGATATTCTTTGGAAAATCCTTTCTCAAATTTCGCCAAATTAAACCATGCATCCTGATGAATCCAAACGCCTTCATCGTCTTGATTTGGTGACAAAATCTGCTGGAAATCATTCAATTTTTCACCTTCTTTAATACTGATTTGATCGTAACGAGGCGTTAAATTTACTTCTCTCGGGAAAATCCAGATCTGAAGAAACTTTACAGCTTCATCTTTATTTTTATTGTATTCGCTGTGATACACTCCGGTTCCGGCGCTCATAACCTGAATTTCTCCATTTCTGATAACCGAAGTAGTTCCCATTGAATCTTTGTGTTCCAAATCGCCTTCCAAAGGAATTGAAATAATTTCCATGTCGCGGTGAGGGTGCGTTCCGAATCCCATTCCTTCCGAAACGGTATCATCATTCAAAACTCTCAATGCTCCGAAATGAATTTTTTCAGGATTCTGCCAATTAGCAAAACTGAAACTGTGAAAAGATTTTAACCATCCGTGGTTTGCGAAACCTCTTGAATCTGCGCTGTGATATAATGTTTTCATTTTGATATTTTTTCTTGATTTAATACTGCAAAGATAGACTTGCCAAAGTTTTCTTGCATTGATGTAGGTTAACTTTTACGACTTGGTGGTTGTTGGATACAAAAAAGACGGAAAAATTTCCGTCTTATAAATAGTCTAAAATTTTAAACAAGAAATTATGCTTCGTTTTCTTTTAGTTTAATCGTGAAAACAGCGAAAGCTCCTGCAATCAGCAAAATTCCGGCAATTAGAAGCATATAGATTGAACTTTCGTTCGCGATGTATTTATAAATAACACCACCTAAAGCTGCAGCAACAATTTGCGGTACACAAATCGTTCCGTTGAACAATCCAAGATACGCTCCCATATTTTTTCCTGAAAGCGCGTTGGTAAGAATGGTGAAAGGCAAAGCAAGCATAGCCGACCACGCACAACCGATAAGTAGATACGCTACAAACAGAACATATTTATCTTGAATAAATACGGTTGAAATAAATCCGATTGCACCTAAAATTAAGCTCACTACATACGCCGTTTTGTGCGATTTGAAACGTGGAATCACCATTGCCCACAATACAGAACCTACGGCCTGAACAGCGAAAACAACTCCAACCCAGTTTCCTGCTTCCTGATATTCTGCAGATTTCGGATCGGTATTATTCCAGATAGTTTCCGCAATTCCTCCGTTGGTGTAGGTCCACATATACATGAACGCCGCCCAACTGAAAAACTGTACCAAGCCAACTGTCCAGAAAACTTTTGGTGCATTCTGAAGAAGCTGCCAAATATTGCTTTTTGGCTTCTCAACTTCGGCAACATCAATTCCGTGAAATTCAGCATACTCCTTTGGCGGCATTTCTTTTACTTTCCAAACCGTGTAAAGCACGCAAATGATCAGGATTACAGATCCTGCGTAAAACGAATAAATCACCGAATCTGGAACAACGCCCGCTTTCGCAACATTCGAAATTCCGATAAAGGTAAAAATGATCGGGAAAAGATAGCCCAATAAACTTCCGGCATTCACCAAAAAACTCTGAATGGAATACGCCAAACCTTTCTGTTTTTCATTCACCATGTCGCCCACCAACATTTTGAAAGGCTGCATCGCCATGTTGATTGATGTATCCAAAAGCATCAGCGCAATCAGACCAAAAACCATAGCTCCTGCGACGGTAAGATTAAAACTTCCGGCATTGGGCAAAAGTGCCATCACAATTACCGACAAAAACGCACCAATAAAAAGATACGGAATTCTTCTTCCCCATTTCGTCCAGGTTCTGTCGCTCGCAATTCCTACAATAGGTTGTACCAAAAGTCCCATCAATGGCGGCAAAATCCAGAAATAACTGAGGTTATGCGGATCTGCACCCAAAGTGGCGAAAATCCGGCTGATGTTGGCGCTCTGAAGCGAGTAAGCAATCTGCACACCGAAGAAACCGAAACTGAGATTATATAACTGCCAAAATCCCAGGTCGCGTTTTTTGTTTGTCGTATTCATTTCTATTAAATGTTTTTGCTAAAATTTGAAGAATTAAAAATAAGCAGAATTTATGATAAAATCACGAATTATTTACTTATTAAAGTCTTTCAGCAACTGATCCTCTATTGCAGATTTTGACTGGATGACTTCCCCCGAAACATCATTCGGAACCGTCATCGACAGAACATATTGCCGGATTTTCCATTTGTCGCCGATTTTTTCCAAAACGCCGGAACCGCGACAAAGTTTCATCTGCGTTTCCAGAAGTTCATCAAACCAAGCGAATTTTCCGTCTTTGCTGAACGTAATATTTCGTTGAAGCGATTTGAAATTCCATGCTTTACCTTTATCGAAATGCGGTTTTGCGTAGTCCATGAATTCTTTTTTGTTCCAGATTTCTGTGGCATCGGTTCCGATGAATGTGGATTCTTCAGCGTATAAACTGAAGTAATTTTTGAAATCTGCTTTAGCTGCAAATTCATTTAAATCATCCAAAACTTTATTGACATATTTTTTCTGAACGTTTTCGTAAAAGCCCTTTGTTTGAGCGTTTCCGAAAGCAACAATTATCAATGAAAGTAATAAAAATAGTTTTTTCATGTTTCTTTTTTTTAAGTTCTTTTGTCTTGAAACAAAAGAACCAAAAGTTCAAGACTGGATTCTTTTGCTAAAAAAGTTTTCATTCCGCTAAAAGATTTAAAACTCGCGCGATTGTAGATTTCCCATCGATTTAGAATTTTTGCCGCGCTCAAACACTAAATCTTTTTTAACGCTCCATTCCGACTTTTTCTTAACGCAAAAGTCTCCTAAGTCGTTTTATTTCAGTTCTAAAATTAATGAAGTTTTTGGTGAAACGGTTAATTTTCCGTTTGAACTGATTGAATATTCCTTCCCGGAAATCACCTCTTTTACAATTGAAACTCTGGTTAAACTTTCTGCAAATCGTGATAAATCTAAAGTCTGTTCTTTATCATTATTATTCAGAACAACCATTATTTTCTCGGTGTCACTGTATCTGAAATACACATAAACGCTTTCCTGCGGCATGTAATGTTTCGTCTTTCCGTTGTGAATTACGTCTTTTCCTTTTCTCCAGTTCAGGATTTTCTGTGTGAAATCGTGAAACTCTTTCTGCTCTTTGGTTTGCGTTGAAGGATTGAAAGCATTCTGTGAATCTCCTTTCCAACCGCCCGGAAAATCTCTGCGGATATCGGCGTCGCCTTTGGATTTTTCGCCTCTCATTCCGATTTCTGAACCGTAGTAAATCTGCGGAATTCCACGGATGGTTGAGATTAAAGTAAGTGCCATTTTGTAATACCTCGGATTGGAATTGAAAATCTCGTTCCAGCGTTCTGTGTCGTGGTTTTCAAAGAATACCAAAATATTGTTAATGTCGGGATACAGAAAATCGCTTCCCAACGCATTGTAAATTTTAATCATTCCTTTGTCCCAACTTTCCTGCTCTTTCAAAGCATTTGGCAAATCGGAAAACAGCGTGAAATCCATTACAGAAGGAAGATGCGAATTGTAACCGTCAATTTCTGCAATTTTGGAATCTTTTTGCCAATACGCGATATGAGCCGGACTGTACATCCACGCTTCACCGACAATATTAAAATTCGGATATTCATCGGTGATGGCTTTTGCCCATTTCGCCATACCGTCTTTGTCGTTGTAAGGATAAGTATCGACGCGAAGTCCCCCCAATTCTGCATATTCAATCCACCAAATTGCGTTTTGCGTTAAATATTTCAGAACCAAAGGATTGCTCTGATTCAAATCCGGCATTGTCGTATCAAACCAACCGTTTAAAGCTCCGGATTTATCAATTTCCGAAACATTTTTATCGAACTGCGAAGTCGTTCTGTAATTGGAACGCTTGAAACCAAACTTTCCTTCTCCATCGGAAAATTGATGAATCCAGTCTTTCGTCGGTAAATCCTGAATCAGCCAGTGAGAAACTCCCCAATGATTCGTCACGTAATCCTGAATCAGCATCATGTTGCGTTTTTTCAGCTCGCGCGAAAGTTCAAGATATTCTGCGTTGCTTCCGTAACGACCGTCAATTTTATACAAATCGGTTTGTGCGTAACCGTGATAGGAATGTTTTTTCTCGTTGTCCTCATTTGCGGGAGTGAGCCAAAGCGCCGTAACGCCAAGATTCTGCAGATAATCGAGATTATTGATGATTCCGCGCAAATCTCCACCGTGTCTTCCGCTTGGATCGTTTCTGTTGGCTTTTTCAATGAGATTCGGTTGGGAATCGTTGGAAGAATCGCCGTTTGCAAAACGATCAGGCATTATTAAATACATCACATCTTTAGAAGAAAACGAAGTTCTTTCTGCAGAACCGGGATTTCTCTGTTTCAGTTCGTATTTATAGGAATTAATGGTTTTTCTGCCGTTTTTCAGTGTGATTTTGAAATCGGAACTGTTGATTTCATCGGTGTTGAGCGTTACAAAA
>JAEWZO010000022.1 GCA_023458415.1 Bacteroidota bacterium | reverse complement strand
CCTCATGATGCTGTGCAGAATAGCCTGAAAAAGCAAATGCAAATGCCAGTAAATAAAGTTTTTTCATTGTTAATTATTAGAGATTTTAAAGATATAAAAATCGGTGCTATTAATAATATCTGTCTTTAGAAAATAAAAAAAGAAGGATACATCCTTCTTTTAATCAATATTTTAACTGTTTTACCAAGCTGAATAATTGGCTTCTTCAAATTCTTTCAGAAGATTTTCGAAAACCGTGGAAACCGGAAGTATTTCATCAATCAAAGCGGAAACCTGACCAATTTCCAGTTCACCTTCTTCCAGGTCGCCTTCAAACATTCCGCGTTTTGCTCTTGCTCTGCCTAAAGCTGTTTTCAGATCTTCTGCATTTCTGCCTTCATCGTAAAGTTTTTCCAAATCATTGAAAAATTTATTCTTCACAAGACGAACCGGAGCCAGTTCTTTCAATGTAAGTTGAGTATCTCCTTCCATCAAATCAACAATTTTATTCTTCCAGTTTTCGTGAGCGCTTGCTTCAACTGTCGCCGCAAACCTGGAACCTATCTGAACTCCGTCTGCACCTAAAATCATCGCTGCTTTCATTTGTGAACCCAAACCAATTCCGCCTGCTGCAATTAATGGTTTGGAAATATGTTTTTTCACGTTTGGAATCAGAACCAAAGTTGTGGTTTCATCCCGACCGTTATGTCCGCCTGCTTCGAATCCTTCTGCGACAATAGCATCTACTCCTGCGTCTTCACATTTCATCGCAAATTTGGTTGAGGAAACAACGTGCGCAACTTTGATACCTTCTTTCTGAAGAGTTTCAGTATACATTTTAGGATTTCCTGCCGAAGTGAAAACAATCTTCACTCCTTCCTCCAAAATAATCTGTATTACTTCATCCAGATTGGGATACAGCATCGGAACATTCACACCAAAAGGCTTATCTGTTGCTGCTTTACATTTCTGGATGTTTTCGCGCAAAATATCCGGATACATACTTGCTGTACCAATCAGACCGAGACCTCCATTGTTGGAAACTGCCGAAGCCAACCTCCAGCCGGAATGCCAAATCATTCCACCCTGAATAATGGGATATTTAATATTAAAAAGCTGGTTAATTCGGTTTGCAGATTCGTTCATTTTCATAAATTTTTGTGCGGTTTTAAAATCCAGGAAATTTGCCATATCCAAAAATAAAAAAATCTCCGCGGATAACGGAGATTTCTATGTTAATTGGTTACTGCATTCTTGTTCCAGTCGGTTTTGAAGGTGCAGTTTTGATACCTTCCATCGATGGATATAAAGGTGTTCGGAAGATTTTCTTTAACCCATTTTTCCACCATCTGACCTTTTTTCTGATTCAGAGCCATTTGTTTAATCCGGTCGTAATCGGTTTCAATGGCGAGCTGATGTGCAGGAATGGAGTCTTCCACACGAATAATAGAAACAACTTTTTTCTGATTCATTTCATCTTCAAAAACATCGGTAATGTCGTCTTTGTTAATTCCCGCAATCTGGTAAGAAAGTGTGGCAGGAAGCTGAAGTTTTTCAATTTTATCAGAACCGTCTTCACCAGTAACAAAACCTGCGTTGAATTTTGTGGTTTTATCATCGGAGAACTTGTAAGCTGCTTCTTTAAACGTAAGTTTTTCTTCTACAATCAGCGTTCTGATGCTGTCGAGTTTCTGCCTTGCTGTTTCAATTTCTGCCGCATTAGGCTCAGCTTTTAGAAGAATATGTCGTGCGTCGTAGTTTTTTCCGGATCTTTTTACTAACTGAATCAAATGATAACCAAACTCTGACTCTACCGGTTCTGAAAGTTCGCCTTCCTGAAGATTAAGCGCTGCAGCTTCAAAAGGTTTCACCATTCTTCCGCGTGCAATATTGGTATACAAACCGCCATTGGCCGCTGAACCCGGATCTTCAGAATAAATTCTTGCCTGGCTTTCAAAGCTTTCTCCGTTCAGGATGTCTTGCTTAATTTTATTCAGGCGGTCGATAATTTCTTTTTTATGATCATCGGTTAACACTGGATACATACTGATTTTTGCGAGTGTAACCTCATCTTTTACTTGTGGAAGCTGAAAACGGTATGTATTGAAAAAATCGGTTACTTCATTCGGAGTAACGTCGGCTTTTTCGGTAATTCTGCCATACTTCATCTGTCCGTAATAATTGTCAGTATCAATTTTTTCAATGGCATTTTTCATTTCGTAGGAAGTACGGAATTTGTAAGCATTCAGCATTGTTCTTTCGTCCGGAAACTGGGAAAGAATCTGGTTGTACTTCATCGATGCTGTTTCCTTAATCGCAGCGGAACGGTTTTCAATTAAAGTATCTCTTTTAGCGGCGTAAATAAGGAATTTATTGTTTACAATACTTTCCAGAAACTCGCATCTGTCTGATACATTTGCACCTTGCTGCGCTGCATAATTGGCCTGTTCTTCAATATCAGATTCCAGTACAATTTCATCTCCGATTACGGCTGCAATTCCGTCTACCAAATCGCCCGGATTCAGTTGTGCATTTGCCTGAAACCCAAAGAAGGACAGGAAAAAAGTGAGGATTACAGCGTAATTAATATTTCTGTTCATATTTTTTAATAATAGTTTGCAAAATTAGGATTCTCGGTGGATTTAGCTAAATAAAATTTTATAATTATTTCTTAAAATTTTTCTCTAAATCTCTGATAAATTCAGGCTGAATCACAATTTTTGTCTTGGCTTTCTGCTCGGCAATTATTTCGCGCAAACGCTGATCGGTAACGGCTTCCTGAAGCAGTGAAGTTGCTTCTTCCTGCGTCATTTGCGTTGGCTGCAAAATTTGATCAACAGCGATTACCAAATAACGCTCACCCATTTTGGTCTGATGAACTCCGGTTTTGAAAGGCACATTATATTTCGTGAAAACATCGGCATCAGCAGACATTTCACCCTTTTCGAAATGAACCAGAATCTGGTTTTTATCATTCAGTTTTCCGTTATATCTGGATTTCAGGGCTTCCCATTTTTTTGGATCTTTGATGTCTTTAGCCACTTCTTTGATGAGTTTTTCATCAGCAATAATTGCAACACGGCCATCGGCACGCGTTTCCCACATGTATCTCGATTTATTTTTGTTGTAATAATCGGTGAGCCATTGTGGATTCTGAGCAATTTCGTTACTCAGGTAAGAAGAAAAAATATAGTCGGAATACAGCATTCTGCGGAAGTTGTTCATTTCCTCTTTCACATCTTTTCTGTTGGAGAAGTCGTTGCTGTAAGCGCCAAAAAGCATTTGACTTTGCACTCCGTCCATAATTTCACCCCAAACCGAAACAGGCAATTTTGCAATTTCATCTTTGCGCGGTTCTATCAGTTTTTTCACGTCTGCAACGGTCGTTTTCTGTCCGGCGTATTCGTAAAGAACATCTGTATCTTTTGCCGTCGCAAACGCTGCATAAGATTTTTTCAGAGCTGAAAACTGAGGCATCAGTTTGTATTTCGGTTGCGCTTTGATATGCTCAATCATGCGGTCTTCAACCAATTCTGCATAAAGCGTGTTGTTCATTTCACGGTTGAAGAATTCACGGTTCTGAGCAGTTAGATTATAAGGTTCTACATTAAAAACTCCGAACACAAAATACTTGTCACCGAAAAGAATCGGCTGCGAGAATTCTCCAGCTTTTTTACCTTTCAGCTGCGCATAAGCTTCGTCCGGAAGCGTTGGTGAACCCATAATTACACCCGCACTTTCTCTTTCACTTTCGGTTGAACCAAACTCCTTGGCTACTTCTGCAAATTTTTTCCCGGAATTCAGCGCGCCCATAATTTTCGTTTTCTGAGCTTCTGCATTCGCATCATTCGGATAAGAAATAGTCCCGAAAATTACATACCCTAAACTTGGTCTTGAATCCAGAACTTTGGCAAACGCTGCGAAACTTGGACTTTCGTGAAGTGTTGTAAAAGCATTGTTGCCCAGGTTTTTTACTTCTGAATAAATTTTATTATCCAGACTTCCCGGCTTTATGTACAAAGGTTTCGGATTGTTTTTGGTGTATTTTGTGATGGCTTCATCCATCGTCATTTTACCACTTTTTACATCGCTGTAAATCTGCTTGTAATTATTGGTATCGCCTTCTTCTTTTGCCACCATGAAAATCTGAACTTTTTTCTCGACCTGATTCGATTTTACATAATCGGCCAAAACCGGATCAATTACTGAAGTCGGATAAAGTTTTTCGGCACGAAGTTCAGATTCGCGCTGAAACATTCTTTCTCTGAAGCTTGCTGTTGTGTCAACTTTTTTATCGTGTGCAAATTGCTGCAACAGCAAAAAATCCTGTGTGGATGCAATGGTTTTATCAACTCCGTTATTCTGTAATCCGTAAAGATTTTCTTTTTTATATGTTTCCAATGAAAGACTGTCGTTTCCGATAATCATATATTGAGCGCTAAGCGCGCCGGACATAAAAGTAATAATTGCCGCAGCAGTAATTTTCTTCATTATATTTAAATAAGCTTCTTTAGAAGATGAATTTTATTGTTAAAGGTTAAAATTATTTAGACAAATACTTCAAATGTGGTAAGATCTTTAAAACTCTTGATTCGTGCGATGATATCGCCTTCTGTAACCTCCCGAAGACGCTGTGTCCCGAATTTTTCTACCGTGAATGAAGCCAATGCGGAACCAACAGTAATCGCCGTTTTCATGCTTTCGAAGTTGAATTCTTCCTGCTTCACCAAAGAGGCTGCAAAACCTCCTGCGAAAGTATCTCCTGCACCGGTTGGATCGAAAACTTCTTCCAAAGGCATCGCCGGAATTGCAAAAATTTTGTCGTTATGGAACAGCAATGCGCCGTGTTCTCCTTTTTTGATGATTACGAAATCCGGACCCATCGTATGGATTTTCTTCGCAGCTTTCACCAGTGAATATTCTCCGGAGAGCTGTCTTGCTTCCTCGTCGTTAATCGTGATCACATCCGTTCTGGCTATCATTTGAAGTAAAGTATCCATCGCGGTATCCATCCAGAAATTCATCGTGTCCAAAATCACAAGTTTCGGGCGATTGTGCATTTTATCAAGAACCGAAAGCTGAATAGAAGGATGAAGGTTTCCAAGAAGTAAAACTTCTGCATCCTGCATGGAATCCGGAATTTTCGGATCAAAATTTTCCATCACGTTCACTTCAGTTGCAAGTGTATCTCTTGTATTCAGGTCATTATGATAACGTCCGCTCCAAAAGAAAGTTTTTCCGTCCGGTACAATTTCAATTCCGTCTGTATTCACTCCTCTCGCTTTCAGCATATCAAGATCTTGTTGCGGGAAATCGCCTCCAACCACGGAAACTATTCCGCTGGGAACTTTAAGAATGGAAGAAGCGATGCTGATGTACGTTGCCGCACCGCCAAGAATTTTGTCAGTTTTTCCGAAAGGAGTTTCAATGGCATCAAAAGCTACAGAGCCCACAACTAGAAGTTTCATACAGTAATATTTTGTTTAGGTTTTATTTTACATTTTTTTATTTCCACTCGAATGTATCAATTAGATGCAGCAGATCTTTTTTGATATACTCCACCGCCGGCGCCAAAGAATCGGGTTTCGGACGGGAATTGAAGTACAGGTTTGCGGTAACATAATGCCTTGTACTGTCCGTCACAAAAAACTGAATATTGGAGGCACTTTGCCCTTTCAGTTCATAAAAATTACCGTATACCTTTCTTTCAGGATAGCTGAAAGTTTTGGTATCGATAGAGCTGGCTTTTATCGTGTGTTCGAACACCATTTTCTCCGATTCTTTTACGTGAAGATCAAAATCATTCTTCACCGGAAAATAGGTAAGAAAAACTTTCGCCTTCATTTCCGGATAATTAATATAATACCAGCAATTTTCTTTGGCATTGGTAACTTCAGCAAAATCCGAAAACTCAAAACTGTACGGACATGCGGAAGTAAATTTTTGATATTTCGCTGCAGGATATTCCAAACGGAGTTCGCCTGAAGGTTTCGGTATATAATCTTTACCGCACGAAACCATCAAAAGTGCTAATATAATGAAAATGAGTTTTTTGAACATCCCGCAAAAATACTTTTTTTTCCTGAATCAAAAACAGCGGTTTTCCTTCGGATTAAATAAATACAAATCACTGATTATCAACTGAATTTGATATAAATTCCAGATAATTTTCCAGCGGTTTTGGAAAAGATTTTTCGGCCGCCGAACTAAAATCTGAAATTAAGAACCCAAACTGTTCGGCATAATCATTCAGCATTTGTTCAGAAGGTAACTGCACATGTAAGATACTGATTTGCAAATTTCTGTGCGTTAATTTATGGTTAACAATTCTTTCGGAAACGATAAATTCCTTCCAATCCTCTGGAATTTCAACTGGAAATTCGAACAGCTTTTTCCAGATGAAATCCTCGTTGCGTTGCTTGATGAGAAACTTTCCGTCATGCTCTATAAAATAATAGGTAAGCGAGAGATTTTCAGTTTTCACTTTCTTGGTTTTTACGGGAAACTGAGAGATCTTCCCTGTGTTGAACGCTACACAATCTTCATTTAACGGACACTTGCTGCAGAGCGGATTTTTAGGTTTACAAATTTCCGAGCCCAAATCCATCATCGATTCATTAAAGGTTCCGGGTTCGTCTTCAGGCATTAAATTCAAAGCCAGTTCAGAGAAATACTGAAAGGCACCGGACGAAGAAATATCAAAATCATCTGCAAAAACTCTCGAAAGAACACGGTAAAAATTTCCGTCAACCGCCGGAATTTTTCTTCCAAAGCAAATACTTGAAATAGCTGCAGCAGTATATTTCCCGACACCTTTTAAGGAGAGAATATCCTGATGTTCGGTGGGGAAACTTCCATCAAAAGTATTTATTATCTGATGCGCTGCTTTATGCAGATTCAGCGCACGTGAATAGTAACCAAGACCTTTCCAATACAACAAAACTTCATCAGTTTCGGCATCAGCTAATGTTTGCACATCCGGGAAACGTTCAACAAAACTGTTATAATGATTTATTCCCTGCGAAATTCGGGTTTGCTGGAAAATAATTTCGCAGATCCAGATTTTGTAAGGGTCCTTTGTTTTTCGGAACGGAAGCTCGCGCCCGTGCAATTTATACCAGCTGATTAATTTGTTACCAACATGAAGAAAATCAGGGCTTTGTTTTTTGGGATTCAAAAATTAGTTTTATATTTGCACACCAAAAATATAAAGAAAAATAGAAAATGACAAAGGCAGAATTGGTGAACACCATCTCAAATAAATTGGGAACTGAAAAGAATGAAACTCAGAAAGTTGTAGAAGCATTCATGCAGGAAATTAGAACTTCAATGTATAACGGAGACAATGTATACCTTAGAGGTTTCGGTTCATTCATTATCAAGACAAGAGCAGCAAAAACGGGAAGAAACATCTCCAAAAACACTGCAATTGAAATTCCGGCTCACAACATCCCTGCTTTCAAACCTTCCAAAACTTTTGTAGAAAAAGTAAAAGCAAAGGTTGCAGTAAAATAAATTTAACTTAGTTCAAATAAAAAATTTTTAACATTATGCCAAGCGGAAAGAAAAGAAAAAGACACAAGGTAGCAACGCACAAAAGAAAGAAAAGAAGAAGAGCGAACAGACATAAGAAAAAATAATCTCTTCGAGATTTTACAATATTAAGATATAGTTGGTGTTTTTATATTTTTAAAAGGTCACCGACTATATTTTTGTTTTACCACACCGCAGGAACTATTACCAAACCTGCACATTTCGATAAATAAATAATGAAGAAAGAACTGATTATTTCACATGAAGATGAGCAGTCTAAAATCGCCCTGCTCGAAGACGGCCGCCTTTTCGAATTACACGAAGAGGAAGATAAAACCGACTTCGTGGTGGGAGACTTATTTGTCGGCAAGGTAAAAAAACTGGCACCAAACCTTAATGCAGCATTTGTAAACATCGGTTACGAAAAAGATGCTTTCCTGCATTATCAGGATCTTGGTCCGCAACTTCTTACGTACAAAAAATTTCTGAAAGACACAGTTGCTAAAAAGCAGCAGTCGCCATCACTGAAAAATTTTGAAGTTCAAAAGGAAATCGACAAAAATGGCACTATTGATAAAGTACTTGCCAAAGACGACAGCGTACTTTTGCAAATTACCAAAGAGCCAATTTCAACCAAAGGCCCGCGAATTTCTACGCAGATTTCTCTTACAGGGAGATTTTTGGTGCTTATTCCTTTTGACAAAAGCGTTTCCGTTTCAAAAAAAATCAAGACTCAGGAGGAAAAAGAACGCCTCCGGACTCTTATAGAAAGTATTAAACCCGAAGGCTTCGGCGTGATTATCCGCACCGTTGCCGAAGGCAAAAAAGTGGCAGAACTGCACAACGACATGAATCAGCTCGTGCAGAAATGGGACACAGCATTCAAAAACATTCAGAAAAACAAGGTTCCAAGCAAAGTTCTAAGCGAAGAAGACAAAGCTTCCGCAATTTTGAGAGATAATTTTAACGCCGATTACGTTTCCATTATCTGTGATGATGAACAGATGGTAAACGACATGAAAAACTACCTGGAAGTAATTGCGCCGGAACGCAAAAATATTGTTCAGCATTACAGCTCACACATCCCGCTTCTGGAATATTACAATGTGGAAAAACAGTTGAAACAGAGTTTCGGAAAACATGTCAACATTCCTGGATCCAAAGGCGCTTATCTCGTAATCGAGCATACTGAAGCACTTCACGTAGTGGATGTAAACTCCGGAAACAATATCTCGTCCGGAAACTCAGCCAGCAAAGAACACGCTTTGAATGTGAACAAAATGGCCGCAACAGAAATCGCAAGACAGCTCAGACTGCGCGATATGGGCGGAATTATCGTGGTTGATTTTATCGATATGACCAACCCTGAACACAGAAAAAACCTGTACGAACATTTAAAAGAAGAAATGAAGCGTGATAAGGCACGCCATAAAATTTTACCTCCGAGCAAATTCGGACTCATCCAGATGACGCGCCAAAGAACGCGTCCGGAAAAACAGATTGAAACAAAGGAAGAAAACCCAAATATCGACGGCGAAATCATTGCGCCAATCGTTGTGGTTGAAAGAATGGGAGAAAACATACGCAACATTATGCAGACGGAAAAAGGAAAACTTTACTTGCATGTGCATCCGTTTGTGGAAGCGTATCTCACCAAAGGCGTCAACAGCATACAGATGAAATGGTTTCTGAAATACAAAAAATGGGTTACGATTATCCCAAGAGATTCCTTTAAATATCTGGAATACAAATTAATCAACTCCAAAAAAGAGGAACTTATGAGCTACTCTAATTAAGCTTTTGATTTAAAATGAAATTAAAAATACCCGGAAATTCCGGGTATTTTTTTGTGCTCTTGTTATCGAATTTTAACCTTTCATTAAAATACAATCAGGTAAGATTTCCGTAAATTTGTTAGATGGAAATTTTCGGAAAAGATTTATTGAAAAGGATACAGAATGCGGAACTTCTTGGTGAAAATGCACACGGAATTTATTCACCACCATATCGTCCACTTTTTTCTTATGAAGAAATCCTGAAAAGAAATCCCAAATTTGCCGCAGTTAATATTCTGCTTTATCTAAAAGATAATGAATGGCATTTTCCGCTGATGGTAAGATCTCACAACGAAAACGACAGACACAGCGGACAGATTTCTCTTCCCGGGGGAAAACGCGACGAAGGTGACGCCAGTTTTGAAGACACTGCAAAACGCGAAACCTCTGAAGAAATGGGCATCAGCGAACATTACGTTCGAATTATCCGCGCCATGTCGCCCATTTACATTCCGCCAAGCAATTTTTACGTACATCCGTTTATTTCGTTCACCAAGAAAAATCCCGAATTTTTTCTGCAGGAAGCCGAAGCAACCGAACTGATTGAAGTTCCTGTTTCTTCTATTCTCGACCTCAACGAGGAGCCAAAACTGATGGAAGTAAGTGATTCGCGCGGAGTAGAAGTTCCGGTGATCGATTTCAACGGATATATTATTTGGGGAGCCACTTCTATGATTTTGAGCGAATTCCGACAGTTGCTCAAAAATTTGTAAATTTGCCGACTATATTAATCCGAAAAAATGGCCAAGAAGAATATTTTTACCGATGCTTTCGGAACTCCATATTTCCTGAAAAGATTGATAATTTTCGTACTCGGAATTGTTTCTTACCGAAGATTCAACGGGTTTAATAAACTGAAAATTACCGGGACCGAAAATCTGGTGGATCTGCCCGATTCCAATGTGCTTTTCGTTTCGAATCATCAAACTTATTTTGCTGATGTAGCTGCGATGTATCACGCTTTCTGTGCGATGAACAACGGCTATCTTAACACCATTAAGAATCCGGTTTATCTCTTGAATCCGAAATGCGATTTCTATTATGTGGCCGCTGAAGAAACGATGAACAAAGGAATTCTTGCAAGAATTTTCAAAATTGCAGGAGCAGTTACGGTGAAAAGAACTTGGCGCGCTGAAGGAAAAAATGTGAACCGAATGGTCGACATGAATGAAGTAGATAATATCATGAAAGCTTTGGATAACGGTTGGGTAATCACTTTTCCGCAAGGCACAACTTCGGCTTTTGCACAAGGACGAAAAGGAACAGCCAAACTGGTAAAAAATCAACGCCCAATTGTAGTTCCAATTAAAATCAACGGATTTAGAAGAGCGTTCGACAAGAAAGGACTTCGTGTAAAAGTAACCGGTGTAAAACCTACCATGGAATTTAAAAAACCGCTTACGATAGATTATGACCATGATGATGCACAAACCATTTTAACAAAAATAATGGTGGCGATAGAACAAACTGAAGATTTTAACGTTCTACATGAATACGACGAAGAACAGAAAAAAATTAAAGAACAGGAAAAAGAAAAAATCTAATCAATGAAAAATACACTGCTGTTTGCCCTTTTTATTCTCCTTTTGGCTTCCTGCAACAGCCAGAAAAAATATTCGGATTTCGACATCAGTTATATGCGAAGCGGCGGTTACGCACCGGTTTACGAAAACTTTTTGATCAAAGGAAACAGTGTTCATTATTCATTCGAAGGACAGGGAAAAAAGTTTAAAAAGGATTTTACCCTTACCAACGACGAACTTTCCAACATTCAGAATACCCTTACTGAAAATAACTTCAGAACCATTCAGGAAGATTATAAAAAAGTTTACGACAATATTTCCACAAGCATCAACGTGAAAACCGGACCTAATGCGGGAAGCAAAACCGACGCCTCCTTCATCATGGCAAAAGACCAGAAAAGATGGGACAACATTACCGCTGTTTTCCGTAATCTGATCGAAAAATACACCGCTTCCACAAAATAAACTGATGGTATGAATTCAGTTGCTGAAATCTTTAGCACCACAAAAAATAAAACCCGGGTTCTGATTTACACTTCGCACGCGAGGCTTTCTGATCTTGTTTTGGAAATTCTAAGTTTTGTGGAAAAGGAAACTGCATTTTATTCGGAATATGAACAGTTTGAAAATCCGGAGAGTGATTTTGCCATTCTGCAGACGTCGGATTTGGAGCAAGCTGTAGATTTTCATCCGAATATTGTCTTCATTTCAGAAGAAATCAATCCGGAAAATCTCGGTAGTCTCTTAAAGAATATTACAGGCGGCGGCGTTGTAATTTATCCTAAAAATGCAGAAGAGACTGTAAATTCTGCCGAAAACTATTTCCGAAAATTGCCTTACGCAGAAATTTCGTTCAATCAAAATGCAAAGACGTGGGAAACGGAAATCGGTTCTGTTCCTCTGAATATTTCTGAAGATTATTTCATCAAAAATCTGCACGGAATTCAGCTTCTTGCTCAACAGTTCGGGGTCCTGGATGAAGAATTCTTCGAACCGGTGATGAATTTTCAATAGTACGCATACATTCCGTTTTTTCTCAGTTCTGAAAATTTCCCTATTTTTACTTCTGTTCAAAGAAGTACAAAATGAGATATTTGCAGCTGGGAAAAATTCCTCAGAAAAGACATACTGTTTTCAAATCAGAAAAAGATGAATTCTATTACGAACAACTCTTCGGAACGGAGGGTTTTCATGGAATTTCTTCGCTTCTGTATCATATTCATCGTCCGACACAAATCAAAAGCATCGGAGAGCCAAAGGACGTAACTCCTAAAATCGCGGTAGAAAAAAATGTAACGCCGCGAATGTTTAAAGGGATGAATGTTACTCCCGAAGACGATTTCCTGGACAGCCGCAAAATTCTTCTTCTGAACAACGACCTGAAAATGGGCTTGGCAAAACCAAGAAAATCAACCGAATATTTCTATAAAAATGCCGAATGCGACGAAATGCTCTACGTTCATGAAGGAACCGGAAGGCTGAAGACTTTTATAGGAAACATCGAATTTGAACGTGGCGATTATCTGATAATTCCTCGCGGAACAATTTACCAGATTGAATTCAGCAATGAGGATAATGTACTTTTCGTTCTGGAAAGCCACTCACCAATCTACACACCGAAACGTTACCGTAACGAATTCGGACAACTTCTGGAACATTCACCTTTCTGCGAGCGCGATATTATCGGACCTTCTTTCGTGGAACCAAAAAATGAAAAAGGAGAATTTCTGATTAAAGTAAAAAAGGAAAACCAAATCTGGGATTTTATTTACGCTACGCATCCGTTTGACGTTGTTGGTTGGGACGGTTATTTTTATCCTTATAAATTCAATATCAAAAATTTTGAGCCGATTACAGGACGCGTTCATCTTCCGCCACCAATTCACCAGAATTTCGAAGCGCATAACTTTGTGGTGTGCTCTTTCGTGGCCAGAATGTACGATTATCATCCTTTGGCTGTTCCAGCGCCGTACAACCATTCCAACATTGATTCTGATGAAGTTCTTTTCTACACGGAAGGTGATTTTATGAGCCGTAATCACATTGATCTTATGGATTTCACACTACATCCCGGCGGAATTGTTCACGGGCCACATCCCGGCGCTATGGAACGTAGTATTGGAAAAAAATTCACGGAAGAATATGCGGTAATGGTAGATCCGTTCCGGCCGTTAAAACTCACCGAAGAAGCCATGAAAGTTGAAGATCCTTCTTACTTAACTTCTTGGCTAGATAAACCGGAAAATCATTTGGAAGACCGCTCACAGGAATAAGTTTTTCTTTTTTGAACTGATTTTATTCATCTTTAGTAACTCCTTTCTTATTCGTAAATTTGATAGGTAATCTGTATTAAGCACGAACTCATGATAAATTATGTAAATATCGAAGAAGCTGCATCGCTTGTGAAGAGTGGCGACAGAATTTTTGGGCACGGAAGTGCATGTACACCCAATATTTTTTATGACGAACTTGCGAAACAGGCAAGCCGGTTAAAAGATGTTCAGCTGGTTTCCATCACGCAGCAAGGCGTAGTGGAAATCGCCAAGCCGGAATACAAAGACAGCTTTTATGTTAATTCGTTATTTACATCAACACCGGTTCGTGATGCGGTGAATTCGGACCGTGGAGATTTTGTGCCCATTTTCTTAAGTGAAATTCCACTTCTGTTTACGCAACAGTATCTTCCGCTGGATGTAGCTGTGGTTACCGTTTCTCCACCTGATCGTCACGGTTATTGTACGCTTGGAACTTCTGTGGACGTTGCAAGATCCGCTGTAGATTCTGCGAAGAAAATAATTGCCATTGTAAATCCAAAAATGCCAAGAACTCATGGCGACGGTTCCGTGCATTACACTAAATTCGATAAAATGGTTTGGAATGAAGACGAGCTTCTAACTGTAGATTATGGAGCTAAAGTCGGCGAACAGGAGCTTCAGATTGGAAAAAATGTTGCCGAACTGGTTGAAGATAAGGCTACTTTACAAATGGGAATCGGAACAATTCCGGATGCTGTTCTAAAAGCTCTTGGAAACCATAAAGATTTAGGAATCCACACGGAAATGTTGAGTGATGGAGTTATTGATCTTATTGAAAAAGAAGTAGTTAACAACAAATATAAAGGAACCCACAAAAACAGAACCATCACAAGTTTCTGTTTCGGAACCCGAAAACTTTATGATTTTGTGGATGACAATCCTTCGATCTCATTTATGGATGTTAAACATGTCAACTTCCCAATCAACATCATGAAAAACAAGAAACTTACAGCCATTAATTCTGCAATCGAAGTGGATTTAACCGGGCAGGTTTGTGCAGATTCCATAGGAACTTATCAGTTTTCTGGAATTGGCGGACAAATGGATTTCATGCGTGGGGCTGCGCTTTCTGAAGGCGGTAAACCGATTATTGCGATTTCTTCGAGAACGAAAAAAGGAATTCCAAGAATTGTTCCGTTCCTTAAGCAGGGAGCCGGAGTTGTTACCACAAGAGGCCACATTCATTGGGTGGTGACAGAATATGGCGCTGTAAACCTTTATGGAAAAAACATGAAGCAACGGGCAAAAGATTTAATCAGCATTGCGCATCCCGACGATAGGGAAATGCTCGATAAAGCTGCTTTCGAGAGATTTAAGCACTAAAACTTTAATCCCGGGGAAACTTCTCCGGGATTTTTCTTTGATACAAAGTCCCGAAAAATTGCTCAGAAAATCGTAAATTGCAACAACAATAAATTTAAATCTAAAGTAAATGTCCACACTCACTTTCGCTGAAAAAATTGCGCAGGCAGAAAATTTCCTGCCCATCAACGGAACAGATTATATTGAATTTTATGTAGGAAACGCTAAACAGGCGGCTCACTTTTACAAAACTGCATTCGGATTTCAGAGCGTTGCTTACGCCGGTCCTGAAACAGGCGTTCGCGATAGAGCTTCGTATGTTTTGCAACAGGGAAAAATCAGACTTGTTCTTACAACTGGTCTAAAATCGGATTCACCAATTAACGAACATGTAAAAAAACATGGCGACGGTGTGAAAATCCTCGCTCTTTGGGTGGATGATGCTTATTCTGCATTCGAAGAAACGACAAAACGCGGCGGAAAACCTTACCTTGAACCAACTACTATTACTGATGAATTCGGGGAAGTAAGAATGTCCGGAATTTATACTTACGGTGAAACCGTTCACATGTTTATCGAAAGAAAAAATTACAGTGGACCTTTCATGCCGGGTTACGAAAAATGGGAAAGCGATTACAATCCGTCCGATTGCGGGCTACTGTACGTTGACCACTGCGTTGGAAATGTAGGTTGGAACAGAATGCTCCCTGTTGTACAATGGTACGAAGACGTAATGGGATTTGTAAATATTTTGAGTTTTGATGATAAACAGATTAACACGGAATATTCGGCTCTAATGTCAAAAGTAATGTCGAACGGAAATGGATACGCTAAGTTCCCGATTAACGAACCGGCAGAAGGAAAGAAAAAATCTCAGGTTGAAGAATATCTTGATTTCTACGAAGAAGAGGGCGTTCAGCATATTGCGGTTGCAACAAAAGACATCATTAAAACCGTTACAGATCTGAAAGCAAGAGGTGTTGAATTCCTTTCTGCTCCACCGGAAGCCTATTACGAAATGGTACCGGAAAGAGTTGGTCACATCGACGAAGATCTCAAAAAACTTCAGGATTTGGGGATTTTGATTGACCACGACGAGGAAGGTTATCTGCTTCAGATTTTCACAAAACCGGTTGAAGACCGCCCTACTCTTTTCTTCGAAATTATTGAACGACACGGCGCACAAAGTTTCGGCGCAGGTAACTTCAAAGCCTTGTTTGAAGCGCTTGAAAGAGAACAGGCAAGAAGAGGAAATCTTTAATATATCATATTTTGGACTGTTATTTGTAAATCTCAGTCCAAAATATTTCTAAACGCTATAATGAAAAAATTACTTTTTGTCTTCACTTTGTTGATAGCCACAGTTTCTGCGAAAGCGCAGTACGGTACGCTCAATGCAATTCTCGACCGTCTGGAAGAACGTAAAGGCGTCAACCAAAATCTTTCTGATGTAAATACCGACGACATAAAATTCGTCAGCATCAAAGATTTCGACGACCATACCGAGCGTAATTTCATCATCCTTAAAGGAAAAAATGCAACGTACGTTGAAATGTTCGATGACAAAAGCAACGGACAGTCTACTTCCAATGTTTTTTCAGGTGACTTGATTCGGACGAGAAAAAATATTATTTCAGTTCGTTTTGACAAACTGGAAGGTCAAAAAGTTCCAGTTCCGATCACCAAAACACTGCTCCTCACAAAGCAGAAAAAGATTCTTTATTTGATCGACGTCAATACAAAAGAAAGGTGGATAGACGAAAATGCACTCTAAAAGCAGAACAGGTTCAGGTTTTATACTCTGAACCTTTTTTGTACCTTTATGGAATTACTAATCAACAATATTTTTCTACATGAATTCATTTGTAAAATACGATTCTACTTCAGATTTTTCCATACATAACATTCCGTTCGGAGTAGCGGTTTTCGACAAAGAGTACATCGCATGCGCCACGAGAATTGGCGATGTGGTTGTAGATCTTGCGACGCTTTTCGATTACGGATATTTCAATGAAATTGAAGGTCTGCAGGAAAATGTTTTCGAGGCCTACACGCTGAATGAATTCATTGAAATGGGAAAACCGGTAACCAATGCAGTTCGTTTAAAAATTCAGCAGCTTTTGCAGGAAGATTCCAAACTTGCGGCCGACGAAAAAACCATTTCCGAATGTTTTTATGATCTGGATAAAGTGAAAATGCTGATGCCGGTTCATGTTCCGAATTATACCGATTTCTACAGTTCTATTGAACACGCAACCAATGTTGGGAAAATGTTCCGCGATCCTGCTAATGCACTGCTTCCCAACTGGAAACATCTTCCGGTTGGTTATCACGGAAGAGCTTCCTCCATCGTAGTTTCCGGTACGGAAATTCACCGTCCAAAAGGCCAGATGAAACCTGCAGATGCCGATAAACCGCACTTCGGACCGTGCAAACAACTCGATTTCGAACTTGAAATAGCATTCATTGTCAACAGAAATACCGAAATGGGCGAAAGCATTTCCACTGCAGAAGCTGAAGGCTCCATCTTTGGAATGGTGATCTTCAACGACTGGTCGGCGCGCGACATTCAAAGTTGGGAATATGTTCCGCTCGGGCCATTCCTTGCGAAAAATTTCGGAAGCTCAGTCTCACCTTGGGTTGTGACTTTGGAAGCATTGGAACCGTTCAGGACTGAATCTCCAACGCAGGAACCTGAAGTTCTGGATTACCTGAAATTCAGCGGAAATAAAAATTACGACATCAACCTTGAAGTTTACATTCAACCTGAAAAAGGAACCGCTGCGAAAATCTGCGAAAGCAATTACAAATACATGTACTGGAACATGACGCAGCAACTCGCGCACCACACCGTAAACGGCTGTAACATTGAAGTGGGCGACATGTACGCTTCAGGTACAATTTCCGGAAGCGATTCAAACTCTTTCGGATCGATGCTGGAACTGACCTGGCGCGGACAAAACCCACTGAAACTGAACGACGGACAGGAAAGAAAATTTATTGACGATAACGACACCGTCATCATGAAAGGTTGGGCTGAGAAAGATGGAATTCGTGTTGGTTTTGGTGAAGTGGAAGGAAAAATTCTGCCTGCAAAATAGTTCAGCATGAAAACAATAGACCCGAAAAGTTTACCTGCGCAAAAACTGCAGCAGGTTTTACAGACAGCTGTTTCACCGCGCCCTATTGCGTTTGCTTCCACTGTTGACGAAAACGGAAATCCAAACGTTTCGCCTTTCAGTTTTTTCAATATGTTCAGTACGGTGCCGCCTATTCTGGTTTTTTCGCCGGCTCGGAGAGTTCGTGATAATACTACGAAACACACGCTGGAAAATATTCTGAAAGTTCCGGAAGTTGTAATAGGAAACGTAAACTTTCCCATGGTTCAGCAGATTTCGTTAGCTTCAACGGAATATGAAGACGGCGTGAATGAATTTGTGAAAGCCGGTTTAACGATGAAAGATGCGGATTTGGTTCGGCCAAAACTGATTGAAGAATCACCGGTGAATTTTGAATGTAAAGTTCTGGAAGTAAAACAATTGGGAACTGAAGGAGGCGCTGGAAATCTGGTGATTTGCGAAGTAGTGAAAATTCATATCCGTGAAGAGTACTGCGATGAAAACGGCAATCTTGACCAAACCAAACTGGATATGGTGGCACGACTGGGCGCAAACTGGTATTCAATTTCCAATAAAGAAAGTCTTTTTGAAGTGCCGAAACCGTTGGTAACCAAAGGTATCGGCTTCGATCAGCTGCCGGAAAGTATCCGTTATTCCAAAGTATTTACCGGAAACGATTTGGGAATGTTGGCCAACGTTGTAGAACTGAACGGCTCAGAATTTTACAGCGATGAGGACAAACATCTGGAAGCTCAGAAACTCCTTCTGGAAAGTAAGATTGCAGAAGCTTGGGAAATTCTGAAAAAGTAAAATTCATTAAAAAATAATAAAAAAGAGCGGAAATAAATTCCGCTCTTTTGCTTTATACTAAGTGATCTTCGTCCCTCTCGATCTCGAGTTTGTTATTCAGATCAGGATTCAAACGGTAGTATTTTTCCTTCTTCGTTCTCAGTCTGATGTTCAGCATTTCAACAGCCAAACTGAATGCAAGACAGCTGTAAATAATGTTTTTGCTTACGTGTTGGTGAATACCTTCCGCAACCAACATTACACCAATTACTACAAGGAAAGCCAAAGCCAACATCTGCAAACTTGGATGTTTGTTGATAATTCTGGAAATCGGTCCAGCAAAAGCCATCATAATTCCGATAGAAATTACCACTGCAATAATCATCAGAACCACATTATCAACCAAACCAACGGCTGTTAGAATGGAATCCAAAGAGAACACCATATCAATAAGAATAATCTGGAAAATGACCATCGCCATTAAACCTGAAGCTGCAGACTTCGGTTTCGGAGCGTGATGGTCATCAACCTGCATTTTGCTGTGAATTTCAAAGGTACTTTTACCGATCAGGAAAATACCTCCGGCGAGGAGAATAATGTCTTTCCAGCTGAGATGAAGCGGACCGCCGGTTGTGGCATCCGTCATGAAATCAATCGTGAGGACAGGAGCTTTGAGACCGATAATCCAGTTGATCATCAAAAGAAGGATTACACGGAACAGCATTGCAAACGTTAAACCCAGATTTCGGGCAAAACGCTGTTTCTCTTTCGGCAGTCTATCGGAAATAATAGAGATGAAAATGATGTTGTCGACACCGAGAACAATCTCCAGGAAAGTAAGTGTTAATAATGATACCCAAATCTGCGGTTCAGCAAAATTGGGAAGTTCGAGAGCTGAAAATAAATCCATAGTTTAATTTTAAGCGGTAAAAGTACAATTTCGGCAGAAAATGTATTTACAATTTTTGATTAAAAAATTCTATCATTAATTCGGTTGCAGTATCCAAATCGTTTGGCAGGAAACGGTCTTCCCATGGTTCTTTAGCTCCAAAAGTGTGCGTTGCATTTTCAAGATATTCCAGTTGCGACGTTTTTGACCATTCGTGCAGCAATTCGCCTTCGTGTGGTTTCACGGATTCATCCTTTCCGGCTGAGACAATGAGATACGGTTTTTCCAAATGCTGTGCTGCATACTGAATGTTAAACCGCTCCTCGTTATTTTTATAATCCTGAAAAAACTGAAAATAATGCGGCATCTGCTGTTTCGTTCTGCCGTTTTCGGAATACATCACACCTTCCTTTTCCCAGTTTTCCAAACGTTCACCTGATGGAAAACGGTAACAGAAATGACTCACGCCAGCCAAAGTAACCAATGCTTTTATTCGTTCATCTTCATACGCTTTAATGATGGAAATTCCGCCGCCGCGACTGTGACCGATAATCGCAATTTTTTCCGGATCGACTTCTGATTTTTCGATAAAAAAATTAATAACGGCATCGTAATCCGACATTTCTTTTGTGAAATTATTGTTTCCGAATGCTTCAAGATCGCCGAATTCAGAAGGGTTTTCCAGCGCGGTTCCGTTGTGAGAAAAGTTGAATTTTACAAAGTAATATCCGGCTTTTGCGAATTCCATCGCCATTAAATCCCATGCGCCCCAATCTTTGTAACCTTTGTAACCGTGTGCAAAAATAACAAGAGGAAGTTTCCCGTTCAGGTCGTTGTAAAATGCATCTGCCAGAAAAGTTTTCGTTTCAGGGTTTTCAATTTTTATGTTTCTGTTGATTTCGATTTTCATTTTTTCAGTTTTTTATCCGACCAGTTCAACCATTTAAGTTTTTCGGCTGTTGCTTCTCCTTTGGAGTTTCTGCAAAATAAACCGCGCCACGAAAAACATACAGCAAACATTTGTCCTGAATCACACCTACGAATCTGCATAAGGTTTCTGATGGATTCTTCTTTGGTCATTTTCAAAAATAATGAATTCTGCAGAATCCCGCGTGAGCGATGGAAACGAAAATCCTTTTATTTGCGGAAACCGCAAATAAAAGATTGCAGTGGACGTAGCGACCTGAATGCGACTGTTTATTGGTGCGGCGGCTCCGCCGCCTCACCAATAAACAGCCGAAGAAAGGACACGCCAAAAAAAATCACCCAAAAAAATTGAGTGATTTCTATGATTTACCAGATTTTGATTCTGTCTTCAGGAGCTTTATAAAGCTTGTCTCCCGGTTTTGTATTGAACGCGTTGTGGAACGCATCAATATTTACCAACGGTGCAAATGCGCGGTAATAACCAGGTGAATGCGGATCTGTTTTTACCTGATTTACGATATGCGGTTCTGTAGATTTTGTTCTCCAGACTGTTGCCCAGCTCATGAAAAATCTTTGGTCTTGAGTATAACCGCTGATTAATCCAGGATTTCCTTTGTCTTTAAGATACATTTGCAATGCTTCGTAAGCCACTGCAACACCTCCTAAATCTCCGATATTTTCGCCGGAAGTGAATTTACCGTTCACGAAACTTCCTTTAACCGGTTCGTACGCATCGTACTGTGCAGCCAAATCTCCCACGAGTTTATCAAAGTTTTTTCTGTCGGCATCTGTCCACCAGTTTTTCAGATTTCCGTCGCCGTCAAAACGTGAACCTCCATCATCAAATCCGTGTGAAATTTCGTGACCGATTACCGCTCCAATTCCACCAAAATTCACTGCAGGATCTGCCTTGAAGTTGAAGAACGGCGGTTGAAGAATCGCTGCCGGAAAAACAATTTCGTTGTTAGATGCGCTGTAATATGCGTTTACAGTTTGCGGACTCATTCCCCACTCGGTTTTGTCTACCGATTTTCCGATTTTATCAAGATTTCTTTGGTAGTGCCATTTTGTTAAATTCTGTAGGTTGCTGTAGTATGTTCCTCCGTTCGTCGGTGAAACCAATTCCAGTTTAGAGTAATCTCTCCATTTATCAGGATAGGCAATCTTAACTCCAAATTTTGAAAGTTTTTCCTGAGCTTTAACTTTGGTGTCTGCAGACATCCACTCCAAATTATCAATACGGTGTGCGAAAGCTTTTTTCAGATAAGAAACATACGTTTCCATCTGTGCTTTAGCTTCTGAAGGAAAATATTTTTCAACATACAGTTTTCCGAAGGCTTCTCCCATCACACGGTTTACAGTTTCCAAACCTCTTTTATCCATCGGACGCTGTTCTTTCTGGCCGCGAAGATATTTAGAATAGAAATCGAAATTCAGATTATCCATTTCCTGGCTTAAACTTGAAAGATTTCCTCTCAAAAGGTGAAGTTTCATATAGTCCTTAAGCAGCGGAAGATTCTTTGCAGTAAGGAAACTGTCCATATTTTCATAATATTTCAGTTCCCCGATAATTACTCTGTCGGTATTTACTCCTACGGAAGTAAGGTAATTCGGAAGGTTTACATTCTTCACCAGTTTACCAAGTTCTGCAGTGGTTTTCGGATTGTAACGTAGATTCGCATCTCTTCCCTGCTCGTTGGTCAAAAGATAATTCGCTAATTTATTCTCGAACTCAACAACATTTTTCGCAGCCTGATCTGCATTTTTATATCCTAAAACATTAAACAGTTTTGAAGCAAATTTTTCATACTCCTGCAATGTTTCCGTATTCGCCTGATTCTTCTTCTGATAGTAATCTTTACCTAAACCAAGAGACGGACCGCCCAGATAAACAGCATTCATCACCGAGTTTTTCAAATCCGGACCTACTCTCCAACCATAGAAAACATTATCACCAGTTTTGGTTGCATCAATTAAATAATTCTGAAGATCGGCAACGGACTTGATGGCGTCAATTTTAGCCAAATCTCCCTGCATTGGGCTAATTCCCTGTGCATTTCTTTTGTCCCAATCAGTAAAAGTTGCGTAAAGTGACTGAATTTTCTGTCCTTCACTTCCTGGCTGAAAATTATCTTTCAGAATTTGATTCATAATTTCCAGGGAGGCATTATCTGTATCCTCACGAAGTTTATTGAAAGATCCCCACGTAGTTTTATCGCCCGGAATCTCGGTATTTTTGTACCAGTTTCCGTTCACAAAACTGAAGAAATCGTCCTGCGGACGAACGGAAGTATCCATATAATCCAACTGAAGTCCTTCCTCTGCTACGGCAACTTCTGTGGTTACTGCAGTTTCAGTAGTAGCATTTTGTGTGGTGTTTGTTGATGCGCACGAATTCAGGAAAACCATTCCGGAAAACGCCAAAGCGCTGATCGTAATTTTTTTCATTTAAAATTATTTATTATTGATTAATTTGTATCAGAAAGATGCGAAAAGTTACCAATTTATCAGTAAACAGGCAAATTTCAGATTTGCCAGGAAATTTAGCTAATAATTTTCGCGGATGAGGATGGTTACCAAATCCTGTAAAACTCTTTGCGCAACGAACGCTGCAAAATCATCACGGTCAAGATGCGGAAGAAAAAGTCTGAAGGTTTTTTCAAAATCGTGCACACGTATGGAATAATAAACCAATCCAACCTCGTTGTTGAACTCGTCCGTCGCAGGACCCGCAACTCCTGTTGTGGAAACCGCAATTTCGGTACGGAACAGTTTTCGGCAGCCGCTGCTCATTTCCTGCGCAACTTCTGCGGAAACAACGGTTTTTTCGGAGATCGTTTTTGCCGAAACGCCAAGAATTTCAATTTTTTTATGATAATGGTATGCTGTAATTCCGCCAAGAAAAAATTGAGAACTTCCCGGAACCGAGGTTAACAGCTTAGAAATTTCCCCGCCGGTGCAGCTTTCTGCAGCCGAAACAGTAAGTTTTTTCTGCTTGAGAATTTCGCTGAGAATTTCTTCAATTCTGTCCGATCTCCAGGCGATAGTTTTATCCTGAATCAGTGGACGCAGTGTTTCGATCTGTTCATCAATTTCTTTTGAAAGCTCTTCTTGATTGTTTCCTTTGCCTGAGATTCTCAATTTAATCCGGTTTCCTACAGGAAGATATGACAGCTGAATATGCGATGGCAAAGCCAATTCCCAGTTTTCAATATGTTGTGATAGCAAACTTTCCGGAAAATCCACCACGGAAACAAAGCGTGTTTCAAAATTATTCAAAGAAAATCTTTCAGCCAGAAGCGGAATAATCTTTTTACGCACGAGTGGTTTCACCTCAAAAGGAACTCCCGGAAGACAGAAGAATATCTTTCCGTTTTTTTCAATTTGCTGACAGGGTGCGGTTCCCCAATCATTTTGAATAACCGTTGCAGATTTCAGAACATCTGCCTGCGATCTATTAATTTCAAAGAGGTGCGCTCGGTTTCTCTTTTCGAGAAGGTTTTTCAAATGAGCTAAAGTCTTTTCATCCGAATGTAATCCATCACCGAAAAATTCTGAGTAGGCAATTTTTGTTTTATCGTCTTTGGTAGGTCCAAATCCACCGGGTGAAAAGATAATGTCTGCTTTTTGAGACGCTTCTCTCAAAGCGGTTTTTACTTCCTCAATTTCATCAGCAACGGTAATAATCTTAACTACAGAAATCCCGATTTTTTTTAGTTCTGCAGCAATAAAACCCGAATTGGTATCCGTTGTATTTCCTGATAAAATTTCGTCGCCGATGATGATGAGGCATGCATTCATAAATTCACTTCAAGATTGAAAGCTGAAATTTACGACAAATCCATTATTCGTTATGTTCTACCCAAATCAAATTTTCAGTTGGGAAACGTAAAGACTCGGCTTTTTGTAGAAATCTCTCTTTCACATCTGCCGGAACAGATTTTTCGCGGGACAGAATCCATAAATATTTTGTAGAATTTCCGGCTACCAAAGCGTATTTATAATCAATTAAATCGATAACATTGTAACCGGACCAAATGGGTTTAAAAAAGGACACTTTCAGGCGCGCTTCCGTAGGTTCATTTACAAACCGCGCTTCGCCGATGCTTTCTTTCCATTCCTCTTTTACATAATCGTAGCCGCGGTTGTCTACTTTGATCGTCCCATCAGCATTTTTAGAATAAGAAGCAGTAACATTATTCATATTTTTTTCAAATCTATAATCGAATCGTGCAATTTCGTACCATTTTCCCAGATATTTTTCAGCTTCAAAATTTTGAATAGCAGTTGCGCCTTTCGGAATTCCGACAGAACAGGAATTGAAAATCAAAAATCCTAAAACTGCAGCACCAATTGGAAATATTATTTTTTTGAGATTCATAATCAATAAAATTTAATGCAAACATATCTCTTCTTAAATGAAGATTTGTTATACGAATTTCAGAAGTAATTGCACAATAAAAAAGACTTTGAAAATTTTATAAAAGTAAAATGAATAATATAATACGTTATAATACGTTGCGGCGATTACAAATTTACCTTTGAAGAAACCAAATCACAAAATATTATGTCAACAGAAAACTTACATAACGCAGAAGCGATTAAAAAATTAAAAGAACTCTCGGAAAGCGCACGAACCTGTATGTTCTGTACCGAACTTTCGCAACTTCCGAACAATTCTCGGCCGATGTATTTGCAGGAATGCGATGAGGAGGGAAATTTTTGGTTCATCAGCAGTGCAGACAGCAACAAAAATTTTGAAATTCAGGACGATAACCGTGTTCAGCTTTATTTCATGAACAACGGAAGTTCAGAATATCTTTCCATATTTGGTAAAGCTTTTATCTATACCGATCACAGCACTATTGAGGAAAAATGGTCACCACTGGCAAAAGCCTGGTTCGAGGAGGGCAAAAACGATCCGAAAGTTTCGATTATCCGTGTTACACCGGACGAAACCTATTACTGGGACACCACAGCTGGAAAATTTGTATCGATGATTCATTTTCTTACTGCTGCTGTTACCGGAAACAAATCTGAAGGTGGTGATGGCGTTGAAGGAAACTTAACCGTTTAGAAACTCTTTTCTCTCTATAAATAGTTCCGCCGCGGCTTTGGCGCGGCGGAATTTTTTCTCAAATTACAGGAATTACTTAAAAATCTCTTCCAGGAATTTCTTCATATCATTCCAGGATTTTTGGTCGGCTTCTTTATTATAGGCGATTTTCATATTGAATTTCTTACCCATTTCCGTTGCATCAGGATTTGTGAAAGAGTGCAGCGAGTTTGGATAGTCAATAAAAGTATAATTGATTTTTGCTGAATCCATTTCCTTTTTGAAAGCGGCAATTTCTTCTTTGGAAACAAATTCGTCATTGGCACCGTTCGCAACCAAATATTTCACCTTATTATTTTTTGCACGAACTCCGGTTTTCAGGTTTCCATGAAAACTGACAACACCTTTAAAATCCTCAGACTGCCTTCCCATATTCAGTGCCTGTGCGCCACCGAAACAGTAGCCGATGATCGCCATTTTGTCGTAATCGGCTTTCTCCTGCAAAATAACCTGATGTTTTGCCTGATCGAACATTCTTCTCGCATCAATCGGAATCTGATAAAAATGTGACGAAAGTTTTTGGGCTTCTTCCGGCGTAGAAACCACTTTCTGCTCACCGTAATAATCCACACCAACGGCATAATAACCCAACTCGGCCAACTGTTTTACACGATTTTTGGCATAATCATTCAAACCCCACCATTCCGGAATTACAAAAACGACAGGAAGCTTTCCTTCGATATCCGGGTTGTAAGCAGCAAAAGAGCGGTGCGTTACGCCATTAATCTCAGTTTTAAGTTCTTCGGTTTTGATATTGGATGACACCGAAGATCTTTCGGCTGAAGTTTTTTCAGCATTTTTATTTGCAGATTCCTTGCAGGAAAAAGAAAAGACCAGCAAAGACAGCGCAGCGATTTTCAGAATTTTCATAGTAACCATTTTATTTTGACATTAAAAATAATAAAAAAATTGCCATCAAGACTGACAGCGATTCTATTTTAATCTGAATTTTAATTTTTAATGAATATGCTTTTCCGCATGATAAGAAGACCTCACCAATGGCGAACTTTCCACGTGACGGAAGCCTAAACTTCTCGCAAAATCACCATACTCTTCAAATTCTTCCGGTGTGATGAATTTTTTTACGGGCAAATGATTTTTTGTCGGCTGAAGATACTGCCCAATCGTAATGACATCCACATTCGCGCCGCGAACATCTTC
This sequence comes from Bacteroidota bacterium, assembly GCA_023458415.1. Classification (GTDB taxonomy): domain Bacteria; phylum Bacteroidota; class Bacteroidia; order Flavobacteriales; family Weeksellaceae; genus JAEWZO01. The sequence continues at coordinate 80,287 of JAEWZO010000022.1, read as the reverse complement.
AATCGTCTGGAAAACTTCATCTTTTTCTTCACCTAAACCTAACATAATTCCGGTTTTAGTACGGTTTTGTCCGGCGTCTTTCAGATACTTCAATACATCAAGACTTCTTTCGTATTTCGCCTGAATTCTAACTTCACGGGTTAAACGTTTCACGGTTTCCATATTGTGAGAAATAACTTCGGGAGCCACTTCTACAACTCTGTCCAGATGTTTGTGCATTCCCTGAAAATCCGGAATAAGCGTTTCCATCGTGGTTCCCGGAGAAATTCTGCGTATTGCATTTACAGTTTCCGCCCAAAGAATTGAACCCATGTCTTTCAAATCATCACGGTCCACAGAAGTTAGAACCGCGTGCTTGATTTTCATCAACTTAATAGAACGGGCTACTTTTTCCGGTTCGTCCCAGTTGACATCCAGCGGTTTTCCTGTTTTCACACCGCAAAATCCGCAACTTCTTGTGCAGATATTTCCTAAAATCATAAAGGTTGCAGTGCCTTCACCCCAACATTCGCCCATGTTCGGACAACTTCCACTTTGGCAAATCGTGTTGAGTTTATATTTGTCTACCAAAGTTCTGAGTTCGCGGTAGTTTTTTCCTGTAGGCAGTTTTACGCGAATCCATTTTGGCTTCTGAACTGTAGTATCGATAGTCTGTTCGTTCATCGCTGAAAAATAATGACAAATTTACGAATTAAAATATTGCTTTGGTCAATCCTCAATGTTGCCGTTTTTCAATAATTCGGCGAGGACTTTCTTTGCACGCATAATGCGAACTTTCGTATTGGAAACTGAAATGCGCAGTTCTTCAGAGATTTCTTTGATGCTTTTCTCCTCGAAAAACCTCAACCTGATAATTTCCTGATAATTATGATCCAGACTTTCGACAATTTTTAGAATTTTGATTTGCTCTTCTTCAGAAATAAGAAGCTCTTCAGGAGAACGAGCGTAAAGATTTTTCACATTCTCCAAATCGTCCGTGGAATCTTCGTTTGCACGCGCTTTTTTCCTCCAGTAATCAATAATATTATTCTGTGCAATGGTAAGCATCCAGGTTTTGAACTGGAAATTTGGATCGTAAAGATCCAACTTCGCCAAAACTTTTGAAAACACCGAAACGGTAAGCTCATCGGCAATGTTCTTATCCTGAACTTTTTTCATCACAAACGAAAAAACATCCACCCAATAAAGATTAATCAGTTTAGTCTGTGCTTTCTGATCTTTATTTTTAGCCTTTTCGATGATGGATAAAAGTTCCTCTTTTGACATAAGATTACAAATATAACAAAATGCACTCCGTTCTTGATTCAATTTTTCACTGAAGTAAGTCTGAAGAATGCCTCTGAAATCCTTATCTTTGCGGCTTAAATTTTTCCAGAAGATGAACACTTTTATTGAAGAACTGAAATGGCGCGGACTGTACGCCGACATGATGCCTGGAACTGATGAACAACTGAATAAAGAAATGACCACAGCGTACATCGGCTTCGACCCTACTGCGGATTCTCTACATATCGGGAGTTTGGTTCAGATTAAAATTCTTGCGCATTTTCAGCAGCACGGCCACAAACCGATTGCTCTTGTTGGAGGAGCAACGGGAATGATTGGTGACCCATCCGGAAAATCTTCTGAGAGAAATCTTCTGGATGAAGCGACACTTAATCATTATGTTGACTGCCTGAAAAACCAGCTTTCCAGATTTTTGAAATTTGACGAAACTGCAGTCAACTCAGCAGAACTGGTGAACAACTACGACTGGATGAAAGAATTCAGTTTCCTGGATTTTATCCGCGACATCGGAAAAAACATCACCGTAAACTACATGATGGCCAAAGATTCAGTTAAGAAAAGATTCACCGGTGAAGGTGGCGCTGAAGGAATGAGTTTTACAGAATTTACCTATCAATTATTGCAGGGATACGATTTTCTTCATCTTTATAAAGAAAAAAATGTAAAACTGCAGATGGGTGGATCGGACCAGTGGGGAAATATTACTACCGGAACCGAACTTATCAGAAGAAAAGTTCAGGGTGAAGCTTTTGCTTTAACTGTTCCTCTGATTACGAAATCAGACGGCTCGAAATTCGGAAAATCCGAAAGCGGCGAGAATTATTGGCTTGATAAAAAAAGAACTTCACCTTACCGTTTCTACCAGTTTTGGCTGAATGCAACGGATGATGATGCAGAACGTTTTATTAAATTCTACACCTTCTTAGGAAAAGAAGAAATTGAATCGTTGGTTGAAGAACATAAAACTGCGCCTCACGAAAGAAAACTTCAGAAAAAACTTGCCGAAGAAGTTACCGTTTGGGTGCACGGACAGGAAGAATATGAAAAAGCGCTGAAAGCTTCCGAGATACTTTTCGGACGATCAACTGCAGAAGATTTAGTAAATCTGGATGAGGAAACTTTTCTGGATATATTTGACGGTGTTCCGCAGAAAGAAGTTGCAAAAGCTGAAATTCTGGGCGAAAACATTATCGAAATTCTGTCTGAAAAATCCGGCTTTCTGAAATCTAAAGGAGAAGCCAAGCGCGAACTACAGGGAAATGCGATTTCTGTGAATAAGGAAAAGGTAAACGATACTTTTCAGGCAAGCGAAAAAGATCTCATCGACGGAAAATTCCTGCTTCTTCAGAAAGGAAAGAAAAACTACTTCATCGTAAAAGCTGTTTAATGCATAGATAAATTGTGTTAAAAATACTATTGGAAACGCAACAGTTTTGATAAAACCCTAAAAATCACTACTTTTACACCAATTCAGTATTTTTAATGGCTATTATTATTTTCATCATTGTCCTGTGGTACTCAGGACTTTTTTTTCAGACTTTTTTCCTGCACCGTTACGCAGCACACCAATCTTTCACGATGTCAAAATTCGGCGAAAAACTTTGCTTCGTACTTACGTGGATTACGCAGGGATCTAATTATTTGAGCGCTTACGGATACGGAGTGATGCACAGAATGCACCATGCTTTTGCCGATACCGAGAAAGATCCGCATTCTCCGAAATATGACCCGCATCCGTTGGCAATGATGTGGAGAACAAAAAATATTTATCAACTCATCAACAACCAAAAAATTGCAGTGGAAGAAAAATTCACCAAGAATGTTCCGCAGTGGAAATCTTTCGACCGTTTTGCAAGTTCGTGGGGATCACGGATTGGTTGGGGCGTGTTGTACACAGTTTTCTTCATTATTTTTGCAGACAAGTGGTGGCACTGGCTGTTTCTTCCGGTGGCTTATCTGATGGCTCCAATTCACGGAATGATTATCAACTGGTTTGGACATGTGTACGGTTACGTGAATTTTAAAGTGAGCGACACCTCTAAAAACCTTTTCCATTTCGATTGGTTAATGATGGGTGAAGGTTACCACAATAATCATCATAAATACGGCGGCAGAGCGAACTTTGGCGGCGTTAGATGGCACGAAATAGATGTTACGTACATGATAATGCTGGTTTTAGACAAATTAGGTTGGATAAAACTGAAGCGTGTAATGGCCACGCCAAAAAGAGAAATATAAAGTGAACGCCGGGCAATTGCCCGGCGTTCTTCATTAAAACTGCTATGAAATAATGAAAAAGCTTCAATTAAAAAGTGTATTGTTTGGTGTGGTCTTCATCGTCCTGTAAAGTAACATTCTGTTCCACCTCGGTGTTGCCGTTTTTCTCGATTTTATAATATATTGAAATCGGTGCATTATTGTTAATAATCTGAACTTTCGTACTCATAGTTAGAAGTTTCTTGGTACTTTCAAAAACGTAGGTTTTGGTAGCGCCTTCAAAATCATCCTCATCCAGCCCGACAACATTTTGCCCTGTCATCTCTTCGCCATTAAGTTTCCAGATGGTGCTTTCCCCCACATTTTCTGTTGCTCCACCTACAATAAAACTCACATAATCATCGAGAGCATTGTTATGAGTTGCTTCTACATTTGGGATGGTTACGGTAACTTTATAATTATTTCCGGTTGATGTGTCATCGTCATCACCACGATCGCAGGAACCAAGCAGAAGTACAGAAAGTACAGCTGAAAGTGTGAGAGTTATTCTTTTTGATTTTTGTTGAATAAAATTTTTCATTTTCTTATTAATTATAGTTTAAGTGTTATTTTTCCTTTCTCAAGACTTTGGATATTGCTGTCCGTAAAAACATCTTTTGATTTGGGTTGAACCGCCTCAAGCAAATCCTCCGTACTTCCCGAATGAACTACTGTAATGCTTGATTTTTCCACATTGAATTTCATTTGTGTTGAACTTACAATTCCGGAATTTTCCAGTGCCGAATTCAGTTTCTTAAGTTTCGCGAGATCAGCATTCAGTAGTGTTATTGTAGTTTTACTGGAACCAACAGATGCTTCGCTTCCGGCGCCATTCTTCCCCGAAAGCATACTGATAATTTTTCCGCCGGTTTTCGTGCTTCTGTCGGCGGTATTTGCTGCTCTTTCTACTTTGTAAGTAGCGTTATCAACTTTGCTGGTGATTCTGTCAATTTTGTCAAAAAGGCTTTGTGCACTGGCTGTTGTAATTCCTAAAACGGAAAAAATCAAAATGGTTAGATTTTTTTTCATGATTAATAATTTTTTATGGGTTAGAATTTATATCCAAGGCCGACCTGAAGAAAGTTCATCGTCATTTTTGCGTCGCCCGGTGGATTTTCAATAAGATTTTTCAGTCCGAAACTGTATCTGGCATCAATAAAAAGCCCTTTGTGAATTTTGAAATCGCTGCCGAAATGAATTCCGTAATCTAAAGGACTCATGTTTTCTTCGATATATTCTTCAAGTTGCTTTTCAGCCTGCTCAATTTGCTCCTGAGTAACTCCTTCTGCATTCACTTTTATTTTCGCACTGTCAAAAAGCCGTACATTGAAGTATCCGCCTGCATAAACAGCAAGTTCATACGTGGCATAATACCTGAATGACAATGGAATGTGGCCTCTGTTAAAATTGAAGATTTGAGTATACTCCAGATCACCTTGGGAGATTGTTTGCTGACCTCCGAGGTTGATAAAAATTGCTTCCGCCTGGAATGCAATTCTTTCGCCCCATTTTCTTTCAGCCATAATTCCAGCATAGTAACCGTGTTTCGCATCAAAAGTCTGCGCAGCTTCGCCGTTTACGGTTTCATTCAGTTTGGACATCGTGTAACCGCCTGTTACCGAGTAGTTCAATTGTGAAAAAACCATTATAGAGGCTGCTACAGCCATTGTTGTAAGAATTTTTTTCATGTATTTATATTTTTTTTTTAAAGTCTTATTTTCTCTGTTGATCCATCTTCTTTAATGGTGATAATTTTCGATTCCACTTTTCCTTCCAAATAATTGTAATTGAATCCCTGCAGAATCGGTGATGATCCCATATATCCGAAACCGTTGTAATAATGCGTTCTGCCCACTTCCTGATAATCGATTCCGGTACCAACATATTTGAAATAAGTTTCCACGTAATATTTTCCGGGTTTCATTTGCGGAAAAGTGAACTCGCCGCTTTTTCCTACTTTGGCTTCCAGACGATAACTGAATGCTTCCGGAGACAAAACCGGTGTAAACTTTCTGCTCTGCTTGTAGCGTTCGCGCATTTTCAAGTATTCCTGAAAATAAGGTGTCATTGGAAAAAGCATTACCACTGTTCCTTCCGGAGCCAAATGTTTTGTACCTGTAATATCGCTTCCTACAAGTCTATTTAGCGGATTTTTACCAACATTCGCATTGGTGTATTCGCGGGCAATAGCAACACCCTGTATCGTAGATTTTCCCAAACCTAGCATTTCTTTTGCCTGCTCTTTATCAAACACATTCTTTGAAGGTGTAATCTCCTTACGTTCATATTGCGCGTTCAACAATAAGGCGATAAACATTAAAAAAAGTGATGTAATCTTAGTCTTCATTTCTTAGCATTTCTGTTGAAGCAAAGTTTGAATTTTTGGAAAATGAGTTCAATCCTTAATTCGAAGTGTTTTTTTCTACCTAATTTTTGGTATTTCCTAACCTTCTGTAAAAGAATACATTTGTTGAAGGATTTATTTAATTTTAGTACATCCTAAAAGCTGCACGATTATGAAAACTGCTATTTTATTTATACTTCTCCTGTTTTCCAATTTTTGTTTTCCACAGAAATTAGATAGCCTGGAGAATGCGCTGAAAACTGAAAAAGATCCCAAAAAGAAGGCTAATCTTTACCTTAGCATTGTAACCTATATTGCGGAGAACGATTCTGTAAAGGCTAGAAAATACATCGAAAACGCAAAAGCATTAACCAAAGAAAATGATGCTGTTGGGCAGGCAAAAATCCTGAATAGCATTGGTTACCTATACCTCACAAGAGATCTTGACAAGGCGAAATCGAACTATCTGGAAGGCCTAAAAATTCTGGAAAAAGAAACTTCTCCGGAAGCACTCAATCTTAAGGCAAAACTCTGGTACAATATTTCGGCAAATGCTCAAAGGACAGGAAATGCAGAAGAAGCCCTTAAAATTGCGCTGCAAAATGGTTTGCCTGTCGCAGAAGCTGCTCCGGATAAAATCTATATCATTAATTTCCAAATGCTGATTGGACTGATCTTCTACAATGAAGGGAATTATCAAAAAGCGTTACAATACTTGATTTCTGCTGAGAAAAATCTTAAAAAAACAGATAATTCGCCACAGAATGTTAAGTACAAAACTCTTGTCCAAATTTATATCGCTGAAGTTTATTTAAAGGACGAAAGCAAATACGCTCTGGCAAAAAAACGGCTGGATGTAGCGGAGAAAATGCTCTCGAAAAATCCTAATGTTGATATTGAAGCTGAACTTTTTCACCTGCAAAGCCTCTATTACTATTTTACAGGCCAATCGGTGGCTGCACTTGAAAAAGTTGAAAAAGGACTTGCGCACAGCAAAAAATACCAAAACTTCTACCAGCAAACCCGTTTAACCTTTATCAAAGCTAAGATATTACCGCTTTTAGGCAGACATGACGAAGCTGTCAAGATCATCCTTGAAATGAAAGATGATGTGATGAACCTTACGCAGAACGGTCTTAATCTCGCAACCATTTACGAGGATCTATCAATTATTGAGGAAGACCGTGGCAATTACAAAGAAGCTTTACGCTATGCCAATTTAAGGATAGGTATTATGGACAGCCTGCACAAAAACAGCCAAAATCAGGAAATTAACGAGCTGGAAACCAAATACCGCACAGCCAACAAAGAAAAACAATTGGCACAGAAAGAACTCGAACTCTCAAACAAAACTAAATATATGTGGATTCTCGGACTTATTTCACTGCTGTTTTTAAGTTCGGCGGTGTTTATTTACAAAAACTTCAGAAATAAAAAGAAAATTGCTGAACAGCGCGAAATTAACCTTCGCCAAAAACTGCGCGAAAAAGAACATCAGGAAGACTTGAAGGTTACCAAAGCCATTCTGGATGGAGAAGAACGTGAACGCGAACGAGTGGCCAAAGACCTGCACGACGGTTTGGGCGGAATGCTTGCCGGAGTGAAAATAAATCTCTCCACATGGAGTTCGCACCATCTCGAAGAAAACCAGGTAGAAAGTTTCCACAAAATTCTGAATCAACTCGACACATCAGTTTCTGAACTTCGAAGAGTTGCAAGGAACTTAATGCCTGAATCATTACTAAATTTCGGGCTTGAAGTCGCATTGAAAGATCTTTGCGAGTTCTTTATGAAAGACGGACTTCACATCGACTTTCAGGGAATTAATCTGAAAAATAATTTACCTTTGAATCTTCAGATCAATATTTACCGAATCGTTCAGGAACTTTTAGCCAATGCCGTAAAGCATTCCGGAGCTACTAACATTCTGGTTCAATGCTCGCAAAGCGATAACGAATTCTACATTACGGTTGAAGATAACGGAACAGGAATTAAGGAGAACGATATGGAGAAAACCAAGAGTCTTGGACTTAAAAACCTGAAAAACCGTGTTGATTTCCTTAAAGGCAAAATTGAAATTCAAACCGAAGAAAAAGAAGGAACATCAATTAATATAGAACTAAAAACCAATGCAGTCGCCTGATATTAACATAGCACTCGTCGACGACCATCCGATTGTCATTCAGGGTCTTAAGATGATGCTTGAAGCCGAAAAATACTTCAATGTCTGCGGTAGTTTTGTGGATGGCAGCGGAATTTTGTCCTATCTGAAAACCAACGAAGCCGATATTGTACTTTTGGACATTACTTTGCCCGATATCAACGGAATTGAACTTTGTCGCGAGATTAAGAAAATTTCACAGAATACATCGATTATAATGTTGAGCAACCGCTCCGAACGCAGCATTATCATGCAGTGTATCCAAAACGGAGCGAGCGGTTACCTCCTGAAAAATGCCACGGTAGAAGAGCTTACGTCCTGTATTAAAGGTGCGCTTTCCGGCAACATTGTTTTCTGTAACGAGGTAAAGGAAATCATCAGCAAACCATCCCAATCAGAATTGCAGGAAATTCCACGTCTTACAAAAAGAGAAAAAGAAATCCTGAAACTTCTTACCGAAGGTAAAACCAGTGCCGTAATTGCAGACCAGCTTTTCCTAAGTCCATTAACAGTTGACACCCACCGGAAAAACATCATGCAGAAGTTCAAAGTGAAGAATGTTGCAGAGTTAATTACCGTTGCTACTCAGCAAAACTTACTTTAAAATCTATAAAATCACACCAATTTTTCAATTGAATACTTTTTAACACAAAGCATTACTTTATAAATTATTCTCAATAGTAGTTATACTATCAGAATGTCTGTATTTTGCGACTTATAAGCTAAAGATCAAAGCTCATTTCCTAAACAAATAATACTGTTTAATTTTTCAAAATAAGCAATTTACTCCAAAGATTACTATATCACCCTAAGAATATGAGCAAAAAACTATTTATAATCAATTAAACTATATTTTTGTTAATAATTATAATAAATTGTTTTTCAGATGTTAAAATAGATTTAATATCAATTTTCACTTCACTTAAAGAAAGAAACAATAAAATTTTAGAATTTGGAAGATATTTAGCACATTTTGATCATAAAACTGGAAAAATCCTGACTTCGTTTAATAATTTTTTATTAGAAATCCTTATTCTTTGATCGCACTTTATGAATCAAACTTGGAAATAAAGTAGCAAATGTAATTATTATATCATAATTTATTAGAGTAAAAAACTAAAAATATGACAACAATATTTTCAGCAAAAGTTCAATCGTTTTTCCGTTCGCAGAAAAATAAATTACCTTTGTTGGATGGAATTAAAATACCTCGTTCGCGAACCTGAAAACATTACCCCTAAAACCAATATTTTGTTTCTTCTGCATGGTTATGGAAGTAACGAAGAAGATCTTTTTTCCTTCGTCCCTACCCTGCCGAAAGACTGGATTGTTGTAAGTTTCCGCGCACCGAATATAATGGAATATGGTGGTTTTTCGTGGTTTGATATTGATTTGATGAAAGAATCGGACAGAATCAACATCGATCAGGCAAAAGAGGCAGCTGCAACTATTCTTGAAAATATTCTAAGCATTAGTAACCGATATGGACTTACCGAGAACGAAACGCATATTTGCGGCTTTTCTCAAGGAGGAATACTGAGTTACACACTTTCATTGGAAAACCCTGAACTTTTTAACAAAATTGCATGCATGAGTTGTTATCCCGAGGAAAAGCTCCTTGGAAGCATCAATACGAATAAGAAAAAACTGGAGAAACTGAGATTTTTTGTTTCACATGGAACGGACGACGCAGTTATTCCATTAGAATGGGCACAAAAAGGAGCAGAAATGCTATATGATTTGGGTTGCTTCTTTACCTTCCGCGAATACATGAGCGGACACGGTGTGAACCAGAAAAACTATATGGATCTGATGGAGTTTTTCGAGTCCTAAAAATTTAAACAATAGAAACTAATATTAAAAAACTTTCTTTTCTTTTTCTCTTCGCTTTTGCCGTACTCAACGCACAGGTAACTCTGAAGATCACCTCTGTTCCGGCAAATACTCCCGAAAATTCAACGATTTACTTAGCTGGAAACTTTAACGGCTGGAATCCTTCTACTACGCCGATGGTTTATGATGGAAATGGCAATTACGAATATACCGTTCCTGAAGGTTCCGGAACCGCGCAGTTCAAATTTACCCGTGGAAGCTGGACTTCTGTTGAAGGCGATGCGAATGGTCAGGAAATTCCAAACCGAACTTTTGCCTTTACAGGTTCGCCACAGATTATCGAATTACATGTTCTGTCATGGAAAGATTTAGGCGCTGGTGACAACAGTACTGCAGCGTCAAATGTTCATGTCCTCAATGCATCATTTTTCATCCCCAACTTAACAGATCGCGTAAAATTTGGATCTATTTACCACCTGACTATACTACAAGTGCCAAAAATTACCCAGTTTTGTACATGCAGGACGGTCAGAATCTTTTCGACAACGCGACAGCATATGCGGGAGAGTGGCAAATTGATGAAACTCTAAATACATTATTTGCTCAGGGAGATTTCGGAGCGATTGTGATTGGGATTGAAAATGGTGGCGGACTAAGAATTGATGAATATTCTCCTTGGGTAAACACGAGTTATATTGAAGGAGGCGAAGGAGATGCATATATCCAGTTTATCGCGGAAACTTTGAAACCTTATGTTGATGCAAATTACAGAACCAGACCGGAGCCTCAGTATAATGCGTTAATTGGAAGTTCACTTGGCGCATTGATTTCAACTTATGGAGGTGTAAAATACAGCGGAACCTTCAGTAAAATAGGATCCTTCAGTCCGGCTTACTGGTTTGTAGAGTCAGAGCTGAACAATTACATAACCAGTTCTTCGGCAGATTTATCTTCGATGAGGATTTATCATGTTGCAGGAATCAATGAAAGCACGACCATGTCTTCAAATATCCAGCAAGTTGATGCAAACCTGAAAATGAATGGGCTATTATCCGTTAATTCATTAGTGAAATTGGATACTTACGGACAGCATAATGAAAATTACTGGAAGGGTGAATTCGCTGCCGCTTATCAATGGCTATTTATGAATGAAGTATTGACTGTGCAGAATGCGAATTTGAAAAAATTAAAAATCAAGGTTGAAAAGAATCAGATTTTTGTTTCCGGCTTGAGCTCAAAAACTCAGGGAGAAATTATGGATTCTACCGGAAGATTAATTGAAACTATTCAACTGAATAACGGGTGGAACAGTTTCCGAAGCAATCTTACACACGGAGTGTATTATCTGAAAACTAAAGACCAAAATCTTAGATTTGTCGCAAAATAATTGCAATCGGCGGCCGCTTTGCGGCCGCCGATTTTTTTCTATAACTGTTTGAATACGAAAAACTTACTATGTATCAATCACCGTCGTATTTTTCACCTCTTTAATCGAAAACGAACTCTGCGTGCTCGCAATGTGCTCCAGCGTCGTAAGTTTTGTTACCATGAATTCGCGGTAATCCTGAATATCTTTTAGATACAATTTCAGGATGTAATCATAATCGCCGCTCACATGAAAGCATTCCATCACTTCCGGAAACTGCATAATTTCCTTCTCAAACTGAACAATATAATCTTTCCGGTGCTGCACCAGTTTTACGTGACATAACACTACAAAATCTTTCTGCAGCGCACTTTTATTGACAAGTGCTACATATTTGTCTATGTACTTTTGCTTTTCCAGTTTTTTGATGCGTTCAAAAACGGCAGTAACTGATAAATTCAGTTCGGTGGCGAGTTCTTTGGTAGTTTTCTTTGCGTCTTGCTGCAGCAATAAAAGCAGTTTTCGGTCTTTTTCATCCAGTGCCATCTGAAATATTTTTTACGAAGTAGATTTATATTCAACAAATATAAAATCAAAAACTAAATATTTGTATCTATTTAGATTTATTTTCTAAACTCTCATCCAATTATTGAATTTTATTCAGAAAACTTTTAGCTTTAAAAGATAAAAGTGATCTATTTATGAAAGATTTCGACGCAGCAAACAGCATTCAGGATTTACAGTATTTCGGTGAATTTGGTGGGGTAAACCCATCCATTTCCGACAGTTCCACTTACACTTTTCTTTCCGCAAAAACGATGTTCGACACGTTCGAAGGCAATGCGGAAGGTTGCTACCTGTACTCACGACATTCCTCGCCCAGCAATCTTTATCTGGCACAGGCGCTTGCCAAAATGGAAGGGACCGAAAGTGCCAATGTTACCGCTTCCGGAATGGGCGCGATCACCTCTACCCTTTTGCAGCTGTGTCATTCCGGAGATCACATTATTTCCAGCAGAACCATTTACGGCGGCACGTATGCCTTTATGAAGAATTTTCTTCCCAACTTCAAAATTGAAACTACTTTTGTAGACATTACCGACCTGAGTAAAGTTGAAGAAGCGATTAATGAAAACACGAAAGTAATCTACTGTGAATCAGTAAGTAATCCACTTTTGGAAGTAGCTGATTTAAAGAAACTTTCCGAAATCGCAAAAAAACACAATCTGAAACTGGTGGTTGACAATACCTTTTCACCTCTTTCTATTTCGCCAACGCTGTTGGGAGCAGATGTTACCATTCACAGCTTAACAAAATTCATCAACGGAAGCAGCGATACGGTTGGTGGCGTTTATTGCGGTACACAGCAGTTTATCGATGATACGAAAAATGTCAACTCAGGATCGTGCATGCTTTTGGGACCAACTATGGACAGTCTGCGTGCGGCGAGTATCCTGAAAAACCTCAGAACGCTGCACATCAGAATCGTAAAACACAGCGAAAACGCACTTTTCTTAGCCGAAAGATGGGAAAAAGACGGACTGAAAGTAAAATATCCCGGAATGAAAAGCCATCCTCAACACGAACTGTACAAAAGCATGATGCACGAAAAATACGGCTTTGGCGGATTGATTGCGCTTGATGTGGAAACGGTGGAAAAAGCAAATGAACTGATGGAACTGATGCAGAACGAAAACCTCGGTTACCTCGCGGTAAGTCTGGGCTTCTATAAAACATTATTTTCAGCATCCGGAACATCAACCTCTTCCGAAATTCCGGAGGAAGAACAAAAGGAAATGGGACTTTCGCCCGGTTTGATTCGCTTCTCTATCGGACTGGATCACGACATCGAAAGAACCTATTCCAAAATGAAAGATTGCATGCAGAAAGTCGGAATTCTATAATTTATGGGGAATTACAGCGATTTCACGCTTGAATATTGGAGTCGGTTTTTGATAAAAATATCATTTTACTTTTTTATTTTTGGAAGGGTCTCATTTTGGAGGCCTTTTCTTATTTTTAGGTTATGAAAAAACTGAGTTTTCTATTGTCCTTTCTTCTCGTTCTGAATTTTTCTGCGCAGGAAAAAACTTCTACCAAAGCCGAAAATGTAAAGATCATTTCTGAAAAATTCGAGATTCCTCAACTGAACCGCGAACGAAGAATCTGGATTTATCTTCCTCCAAACTATACTACAACCTCGAAGAAATATCCGGTCATGTACATGCACGACGGACAAAATCTGTTTGATGATGCAACTTCGTACGCAGGAGAATGGCAAATTGATGAAGCGCTGAACAGAATATTTGCTCAGACTAAAAAATCAGTCATAGTCGTAGGAATTGATAACGGCGGTGACAAACGTATCGAAGAACTTTCCCCTTTCAAAAACGCAAAACACGGAGGCGGAAACGGTGAAAATTACATGAAATTTATTGTTGAAACCCTGAAACCCTACATCGATCAAAACTACCGCACAAAATCCGGCAGAAAACACACGACATTGGGCGGAAGTTCTTTGGGTGCGCTCATTTCCGTTTATGGAGCCGTAAAACATCCTGAAACTTTTGGTAAAATTCTGGCGTTCAGCAATGCATTTTGGTTTAATTCAGAGGAGTTGAATGAGTTTATTCTGAACTCCGATGTGAACCTTAAAAGACATAAATATTACTTCATTCAGGGGAAACACGAATCGGAAGACATGGATTTTCAGACTGAAAAAGTCATCAATGCTTTAAAGCAAAAAGGCGTGAAATCTTCAAATATTTTCAACCGTTCTGATCAAGACGGAAAACACAATGAGCTGTACTGGAGAAGGGAATTTCCGGCGGCTTTTTTGTGGCTGAATTAACACTTAATTGAGTGTTCATCATTCGCTCTGTATAATTGCCTTAATTTTATTATGAAGATTTTCCTTAATCCATTTATCCAAATCTTCCAGACTGTTATCCGGTGCGGAATGCCATGGACTTTCATCATTGATTAACAGTTTATCAGTTTTCAGATCGTAAAGAGAATAATAAAATCCGCTTCGTTCCATTACCAAGTAATCATTCTGAATAAAAATTCGCGGATTTTCAAGATTTTTTGGACCTTCATCGTAATTAAAAGCAATAGGTTGAAAAGTATTGCCTACCTTTTCATAAACTGATCTTTTGTCAACTTTTTCTTCAGCTTTCCAGTTAATTTTACTCCATTTTAAAATTTGGAATTCAACATCATCAAAGCCTGCAACTGAAAAATACAAAGCATAAACTTCATCTTTATATCCAAGACTTTGCAAAAGCAAATAATCTTTAAAGTAATTTGTGTAAACTTCCGCGCGGATCTCAAATAATTTTTCAGAACCCTTTTCATTTAAATGACCGGATTTTCCATCTAGAAACGCAGGAACAATATTATTTTTGTCATCAATTATTTTATGTTCTTTCAGTTTTGATAATTCTAAAGAACTAACTGCGTTAAAATAATAATCAATCGGGATTGACTTTTCAACCTGAGAAAAAGCGAAATTTGCGCTTAAAATAAATATGAAAAACAAGCGTTTCATATTAAATTTCAATAACTTAGTCGTACTGATTCGGATGCTGTTTCTTGATTTCATCCACCGTTCCCAAAACTTTTTCTTTGAGGGAATCCTGATAATTCTGAAGTTTCGCAGCTACGTTTTCATCACCACTTCCGATGATTTTCGCTGCTAAAATTCCGGCATTTGTGGCTCCGTTCAAAGCAACCGTCGCGACCGGAATTCCCGAAGGCATCTGAAGAATTGACAAAACCGAATCCCAACCGTCGATGGAATTACTCGACAGAATCGGAACACCAATCACGGGCAAAGTTGTACAGCTCGCCACCATTCCCGGAAGATGCGCTGCGCCGCCGGCTCCTGCAATAATCACTTTCAGTCCGCGTTCTTTGGCCGATTTTGCATAATCAAACATCCGTTCCGGCGTTCTGTGTGCCGAAACCACGGTAAGTTCGTAGGGAATTTCAAGAGATTTCAGATAATCTGCAGCCTGCTGCATAATTGGCAGATCGCTTTGGCTGCCCATAATTATTCCGACCATTGGTGAATCGAGGTTTAAATTAAAAGGTTAAAGTTAAGAATTTTCGAGGATTTAATGCTCCGAAAAGCTTTTGTGTGCCGTAATTGACTAATTTTGTGGCCGCAAATGATGAAAGATACAAAGCTGATTCTCGCCGTTCTCACCGTTGCCGTGGTTTGGGGAACAACTTTTCTGGGAATAAAAATTGGCGTTGAAACCATTCCGCCGTGGTTTGTTGCAGGTTTCCGCCAGTTGATTGCAGCATTTTTGCTGCTGATTTACCTGGTATTCACAAAAAATCTGAAATGGATCGGGCGCAAGAATTTCATTATTCAAATCATCCTTTCTTCCCTGATGCTGATAATTGCCAACGGATTAACTACTGTGGCTGAACAAACAATTTCAAGCAGTTTAACCGCGTTGATCAGCTCGATGTCGCCTATCATGATTTTTATCGGAAGTATGATTTTCGGGATGGAGAAATTTTCATTCCGTTCGCTGATTGGTCTAACCCTTGGGTTTTCCGGTGCAATACTTATTTTCTGGAATGCCTTTGAAGAACTTACGAATCCGGCCTATCTCACTGGAATTATCCTATTGTTTCTAGCGATTGCAGGTTGGGCATCCGGAACCATTTTTACGAAGAAAATCCATCTGAAAAGCGGAAATATTTTCCTCAATCTGTTTTATCAGTTTGCATTTGCGGGTGTGGTTCAGCTGATTTTTGCCTTTCTCTTCTCCGACAGTTATGATTATGAAAACTGGTCTGCAAGAAGCATTGCCGCAACAGTTTATCTCGCGGTTTTCGGTTCTGTCGCGGCTTATTTTGCCTTTAATTATGCACTAAAAAAACTGGATCCGTCGAAAGTCGGAATGCTATCATACGTAAACACCATCATCGCTATTTTTCTGGGTTGGCTGGTTTTAGATGAAGAAATTTCGGCGAAATTCATAATTGCTGCAATCCTGATTATCAGCGGAGTTTTCCTTATGAATTTTAAGAAAGTTGAACGCATAAAAAGAGAATCCGCTTAGCAAACACCAAACGGATTTTTGTATTTAATACCTGTTTTATGAAATCACCTTCATCAAGGATTTGATATGAATGAGTTTTTCCATCAGTTCCTCCCTTGAATTGGCGAGAACATTAATGTGTCCCATTTTTCTTCCGGGTTTGGTTTCGGTTTTCCCATAAAGGTGAACGTAAGTTTTGGGAAGTTTCAGTACGTCCTCGATGCCTTCGTAGATTACTTTTCCCGAATAACCTTCTTCTCCAACAAGATTCAGCATTCCTGAGAAACCGTTTTCATCAGTATCGGCCAACGGTAGATTTTTCAGCACGCGGTACATCTGCTCAAACTGCGAATTGGAATTACCTTCCTGAGTCTGATGTCCGGAATTGTGCAGTCTCGGCGCAGTTTCATTGACCCAAACTTTTCCATTTTTGTCGAGGAACAGTTCGATGGCGAATAATCCCGGAGAATCAGCTGCTTCGATAAACTGTTTGGCTATCGCATCTATTTGCTTCTGAACATCGTCCGAAATTTCACTCGGACAAATATTAAAATCGAGAAGATTCAGTTTCGGATCGGCTACCATTTCGGTCACCGGAAAGGTTTTGGTGTCGCCGTTTTCATTCTTGGCAACGATGATGGAAAGTTCTTTATCAATGTCCACAAGCGATTCCAGAACGGACGGTACGTCCCACAGTTTCTGTAAATCTTCTTCGGTTTTAATGACCTGAACGCCTTTTCCGTCGTAACCGCCGGTATTCATTTTCTGAACGAAAGGCAGTGGAAAATTTGCTTCGGATTTATGCTGAATATTCTGAAAATCGGGACTTGGAATCTGATGTTTTTTGTAGAATTCCTTCTGAAGGATTTTTTGCTGAATGGTTCTGATGATTTCCGGACTCGGAATCACCTTGATTCCACATTCTTCCAACTCGAAAAGCGCATCCACATTCACGTGTTCGATTTCGATGGAAACTACATCCTTCCCTTTTCCAAAGTTGAAAACCGAATCATAATCATTGAAACTTCCTTCTGTAAAATACGAAATATTGCTGCACGGCGCATCTTTCGCGGGATCCAGCGTGTACCATTCGTCATCGTATTTCAGTGCATTCTGAATGAGCATTCTGCCGAGCTGGCCACCGCCGAGGATTCCGATTTTCATATTTTTACTTTTTACAAAAATAAAGTAATTGAAAGCGGAACCAAAATTTTTCCCGAAAAATTGGGAATCATTTGTACATTTGAGAAAATATCGATGCAAACAGCCCTCCATATACTTTCCGGACTTTTGATTTTACTGAGCGTTCTTCCGTTCATCCGAAATCAGCACTGGGTTTTCCGCGTTCCGGAGTTTATGAAGATTCAGATTCTGATCCTGCAAACTGCCGTTCTTGCCGCCTCTTTTTTCTTCTGCGAACACGACCTGCTTTTCTGGACTTTGGCTGTAATTCAGGCTGCATTAATGGCTTATCACATTTATCTGCTGATTCGCTACACCAAATTTTACCGAAAAAATAAAATTTCGGAAACAGGAAAATCTTCACAAAAAATCAGCATCATTTCTGCAAATGTGTATCAGTTTAATACGGATTATCCGCGTTTTCAGAAAATTATCAAGCAGTTTCAACCCGATATTTTCATAACCATTGAAAGTAATTCCGGATGGGAAAAAGCCAACCGTGAACTTGAAAAAGATTATCCGTTTTCACATAAAGTGACGCTGGAAAACACCTACGGGATGCATTTTTACTCGAAAATAAAACCTGTTGAAATCAAAACGCATTTTTTTGTAGCTGATGATATTCCGAGTATTGAAGCACTGTTCAAAACCGATGACGGATTCGAATTTGAAATTTTTGCCGTTCATCCACCGCCGCCAAGTCCGACCGAAGAAACGACTTCCAAAGAACGCGACGGTGATTTACTGAGCGTGGCGAAGAAAATCAAAAACCGTAACCGTCCGACCGTAGTCATTGGTGATTTCAATACAGTAGCTTGGTCCACGACTTCCATTCTGTTCAGAAAAACAAGCGGTTTGATTGATGGGCGAATCGGACGGGGAATTCTGTCGACTTTTCACGCCAAATATTGGTTTTTCCGGGTTCCGCTCGATTTATTTTTCCACAGTAAGGAAGTTTTCATTGATGAGTTGAAGACGCTGGATTATTTCGGCTCCGATCATTTTCCGATTTTCTGTGAATTTCACCTCAACGAGACCGACCGTGCGCAGGAAACAGATGTGAAAACCGCATCAGAAAAGGAAAATCGCGAAGCGGACGAACTGATCGAGGAAGGTAAAAAAGAAACGATGGAAAACCGTGAGGAATTTGCGATGGAATAAAAAAAACAGAACTTTCGTCCTGTTTAGAATTTCATTTCATCCTTCACCACGCCGCCATTCTGTGTGTGCTGAATAAGCTCCGATTCAATAAAGTTTTTGATTTTTTCTTCATCGCCATTATTGGGAAACAGCAAGTGTACATTTGCGCCCGCATCCAATGTAAAAAACAGCGGCAAACCGGTTTCTTCACGGAATTTCCAGAGTTTGTTGATGACTTCCATTGTGCCGGTTTTCATCAGGATGAAGGCCGGTTCACTCATCATCATCATTGCGTGAAGGGTGAGCGCTTCGTGTTCCACCAAAGCGATGAATTTCTGAAGACCGCCTGATTTCAGAATTTCTTTCATCGGGACAAAATTCTCGCTCGCTTCCTGGAAACGTCTTTCTGCATACGGATTCGTATTCATCAATCCGTGACCCACCGTTGAACTCACCGATTTCTGACCTTCGTGAATCAGCAGAACCCAGTCGTTGAAATTTTTGAAAACGGGATGAACTTCATCATTTGGATATTGCACGGCAAACAAATCAGAACTTCCTTCCACTTCCGGCGTTTCGCCCCAAACAACAAGTCCGTTGTACAGACTTCTGCACGCGCTTCCGCTGCCTAATCTCGCCAGAAAACTGGCTTTTTGGTCATTGGTTGTCAGATGATTGTTGTCGGATGAAAACTTTGTATCCAATTCCATCAGACATTTTGCAATGGCACCAAAACCTGATGCCGAACTTGCGATTCCTGAACTGTGTGGAAAGGTATTTTCTGTTCTGATAATGTATTTTCCGTGCAGAATCCAAGGAAGATATTTCTCAATTCTTTTGAAATAATTTTCAATTTTTTCGGCGAATTTCACTTCCTCATTTCCGGCCAGAAAAGTTTGAACAGAAAAAGATTCATTCGCCAGAAATTCCATCGTAGTATTGGTTCGGCAATGATTCAAAGTATAGGAAATACTTGGATTGGCGGGAATTTGTCCGTCGTATTTTCCCCAATATTTGATGAGTGCAATATTGCTTGGACAGCTTGCTGAAACGGTGTGATTATTTACAGTAAATTGGGTATTTCCCAGAAAGTTTTCTTCCATATTTTTAACGCAAAGTGTGCATTTTAATGCTGATACATTTGGTCGATAAGACTGCAGTATTTTTCGGCTACGATATTTCTCTTGATCTTTAAAGTCGGGGTTATTTCGCCTGTTCCCACCTCAAATTCGGCAGGCATCAGCGTGAATTTCTTTACTTTTTCGAAACCTGACAGGCTTTTCTGAATTTCATCAATTTTCTGATTATAAAAGTCTTTGATTTTATCCAGTTTCACAATTTCTTCCCAGTTCGTAAATGGAATATTCATCTTTTTGAGCTGTTCCTGAAGGGCCTCAAAATTCGGGATAATCAGAGCCGTAACGTACGGTTTTCCTTCAGCAACCACCATCGCCTGTGTAATATATTGGTTGTTGGAAAGCAGGTTTTCAATCGGTTGCGGCGTTACGTATTTCCCGTTGGACGTTTTCATAAGATCTTTGATTCTGTCGGTAATAGTAAGGTTTCCTTTCTCATCAAATTTCCCTGCATCACCGGTTTTAAACCAACCGTCTTCCGTAAAAACTGCCGCTGTTTCTTCAGGTTTTTTATAATACCCTCTCATGATTCCGCTGCCTTTCGCCAGAATTTCATCGTTTTCCCCGATTTTAATTTGCGTATCGCCCAAAGTAATTCCGGCCGTTCCGTGTTCATAATGCACAAACGGAAACGCAGTTAAAGTCGCAGTTGTTTCAGTTAGTCCGTATCCGACGGTAATATGAATTCCCATCGCATCGAAAAATCGGGTAACCTCCGGAGAGAGAGAAGCTCCGCCACAGGGCATAAACCAAAGGTTTCCACCGAGTTTATTTTTAATTTTCCCGAAAACCAGCTTGTTGGCCAAAGACATTTTCAATCCGAGACCAAAAGGGATATTTTTCCCATTTCTTTTCAGCTCCGAAACTTCAGTACCGACACTCATCGCCCAGTTGAAAATTTTCTGTTTGGTTGGAGAACCGGTCGCCATCATTTCGTTGATTCCGGCATAAATTTTCTGATAAAACCTTGGAACTGCGCACATCATTGTCGGTTTTACCTCGGTTAAAGTGTGCGCAATGGCTTTTGTATTTTCGTTGAAGGAAACTTTTGCACCGCCGTAGAGTGAAAGCAGCGTCCAGCTTCTTTCGAAAACGTGAGTTAACGGTAAAAACGCCAGAGAATGTTCATTTTCAAAATTATTGAATTTGAAAAAATCGAAGTGTGCTTCAATACATTTGTGGAAATTTCCGTGAGTCAACATCACACCTTTCGGAACACCTGTTGTTCCTGATGTGTAAATAAGCGTAGCCAGCTCGTCATCGGCTTTGTCAACGATCTCGAAATTTTCGTCCGCGTTCTTGATGAAATCTTCCAGATATTCGGAACGGTCTTTTTTGATCCATATTTTCTTTTTCGCGACGATAATATGTTTCACAAATTCATTAGACTGAACCATTTCGTAAGCCGCGTCGTACTGATCCTGATCGCCAACGAGAATCATTTTCGTTTCGGCATCATTCACAATATACTCGGCCTGTTCGCGGTTATTTGTAGCGTAAATCGGAACAGTAACAGCTCCCAAAGCGAGTGCAGCCAAATCGAACACAATCCATTCAGCAGAATTATCAGAGTAAATCGCGAGTTTATCATTCGCAGAAATCCCTGCGTTTTTCAGTGCATTGGCTGTTTTGAAAACCATGCGGCGAAAATCTTTCCAGTTGAGTTCTTTCCACTCTGCCTCTTTTTTGAAGCCAATCGCAGCTTTGGAAGGATATTTTTGAGTATTGGTATTAAGAAATTGCGTAATGTTCATATCTGTGTCCGATTCAAATGCAGATTCATAATCTGCTGACTTTATTTTCTGTCCTGAATATAATTTTTAATATGGAAATCAATGCTTTCATTCACCGGAATGAACCCGTAATTCAGGCGGGAACGTATTTTTCCGTTCGAAACGTAATTCACCGATGTTACTGAATCGAGATTTACTTTGTTCATCATGCGAAGTCGCGGAAAAAGCCAGCCAAACAGAAGATTGCTGAAATAACCCAATTGCAGAACCGATTTATCCAAAACTTTGGATGGTCCCAAACCGAGTTTTGCCCGGATATAATCTGCGATTTCACGGTATTTTTTGTTTTCGGAAACCAAAATGAAACGCTCGTTGAAAATATTCTGTTCCATCAGTTCCACCGCAATTTTTGCAACGTCGCGTACGTCTACATACGCTGAATTTCCGCTCATTGAATACGCATACTTTTCAAAACTTGTAAAGAGTTCTCCGCTACTGCTGTTCCAGTTTCCGCTGCCGATGATGATTCCCGGATTGATAATAACGACGTCCAAACCTTCTGCTGCGGCTCTCCAGATTTCCATTTCGGAAAAATGTTTTGAAACGGCATAATCTGAATGATCGAGCTTCGGATTGAAATCTGAATTTTCATCTACCAGTCCTTCTTCATTTAAACCATCAAAAACAGCCATGGAACTGACAAACAGAAATTTCTTCACCGTTGAATCCTCACATGCGTAAAGTAGATTTTTCGTTCCTTCAATATTCGTGTGAAACATTTCCTTCCGCTTTGTCGGATGAAAACTGACTTTCGCGGCACAGTGATAGACTTCATCTACTCCATTGAGAGCGATTTCGAGCGATTCGATATCATCAAAATCGACATCAAGCCATTCAATCTGATTAAAAAAATCATCGGGATTTTCGGTGTAAAAACTGAAAGAATGCCGCACCTCATCGAGGTTACTGGTTTTTCTTTTGGCTGCGCGAACCGATTTTCCGCGCTTCAGAAGTTCCAAAACGATTACCCTGCCGAGAATTCCTGTTGCGCCGGTAACAAAAACCATAAATTTGAATAGAACACAAATATAAGAAAAAACCTCGCCAAAACGAATTGACGAGGTTTCCAAAAGTAATATGAATAAAGTTATTTTGCGGCTGCATCAATGATTTTCTGGAATTCTCTCCAATCGTAATAATGGAAAGTTTTTCCCTCGCTCATTGCAACGAAAACTCCTTTCGGGAAACGGATTCCCATGTTTTTTTCCGTTACTTCACTACCGTCGCTGAATTTTGTTGAAACTGGGATTTCTGCAATTTTTGTGTGCAAATGCGGATTTCCTGCATCACCTTCTCTTCTGTACACGTTGAATGTATTCGCCTGCTGATTGGAAATCAGGATATAACCGTTTCCGTTTCCGGTGTTGTAAATGGAAATTCCTTCCATATCTTCTTTGAAATCGTTCTGCCCGAAAAGCGCAAGTTCTTCGTTTCCTTTCGCAGGATCTGCGTAATATTTATGAATTCCGTACTGTTCATCAGAATAATAAATGTAACCCAGTTCGTGATCTACCACAATGGCTTCAATTTCTTTTTTACCACTGTAATTTCCGAATTTTCTCACTACTTCACCGACTACTCTGCCGTTGCTTTCAGATAGTTTATATTGCCATAAATAGGTTCCGGAAGGTCCTTCTTTTCTTCCGACAACAGCGTGAATCTCTCCGTTTGCCGGGTTTTTGTACAATGCAATTCCCATCGGAGCGTTCTGTGTTTCGCCTTCAAATACAGGGATTGCGCCAATTTCCGTCATTTCCGGAAGTGAATAAATCATGATGCGGTTCATTTCGCGTTCGGTGGTTACGGCGATGTCTACATTTCGACCTTTAAACGGCAGTCCGTACTGAATATCCACATTGTTTGGTCTTGTCAGATTAAGGACTTTATTGACAATTTTTCCGTTTAGATCGTAAACAAAAAGTCCTCCGTCGGAATCTTTATCCGTTCCAACAATCAGTGATTTGGAATAATCTGTCGGATGATGCCAAATTGCAGGATCATCGGTATCGTGATTGGTTTTTTCTGTCACTACTGTTGCAGGTAAACGCTCACCTTTGAAGGGATCATTCAAATTTTCGAAAACCGAACAGCTCGAAAAAATCAACGCAGAAGCGGACAGCAGTAATAATTTTGAATTTTTCATAATAATAAAAAACTGAACCGGCAGTTTGACAACCGGTTCAGTGGATATTGGTTAATATTTAGAAATCGAATTTAAGACCGAAAGAAAAGCGCGGCTGGTAATATTCCATCTGCATGGTTCTGTCGGCAACACCCTGATAATATCTCAGTGGCTGATTGGTTAAGTTATTGGCTTCGAAGAAAATTCTCATCCATTCTTTCACTGCATAAGAGGCATTGAAATCCAGGAAAGTCTGCTTATCGTAGTAGCGGTCTTCGAAATCGCTTCCACCCAGTTCATCCAGATAAGCCGCAGCATGGTTCATAGAAACTCTTGCTGAGAATTTTTGGTTTTCCCACGAAAGTGATGCGTTGAACATATGCGGCGCAGTTCCCGGAAGCATTAAACCGGTTCTCATTTCGCCATCCGCATTGTAAATTCCTTTCGCTTCAGATTTTGTGTAGGTATAGTTGACGTACGCATTGAAGTTTTTCGCAAATCCAGGTAGGAAATCCAACTGACGCTGCAACGCCACTTCAAAACCGTAAACATCAACGGTTTCACCGTTTCTGGTTGTGGTGAAAGTATAGTTTTCGCCAACGTTCAGGTTATTTGGAACTCCAGGGAAATCCTGTGCAAATTTATCTGCATTGTAAGTTCCGTCGCGGTAAACGTAGATGAAATCATTCAGTTTTTTGTAGAAAGCTCCGGCAGAAAGAATTCCGACATTTTTGAAATAATATTCACCCATGAAATCGTAGTTGTACGCGTACGTTGATTTCAGATTCGGGTTACCTGCGGAAATATCGTTATCATCCGGAATAACGCTGATGAAAGGCGAAAGCTGATAATAATTCGGTCTTGCAATGGCTGTTGAAAAAGCAGCACGAAGAACCAAATTCTGTACCGGTGTGTACTTTAAAGCGGCACTTGGAAGGATGTTGGTATAGTTGTTTTCCACTGTTCTGTTACCTTCAAAAGAATCTTCATCTTCAATAATATTTCCGGTGTATTTCGTTTGCGTATTTTCGATTCTGGCACCAAGAATTACGGAGAAATTATCGGAAAAATTCTGATCCCATCTCAAATAACCTGCGTAAATATTTTCAGTCGCGTCGTAATTCAGAGCCAAAAATTCTTCAGGAAGCTGACTCTTATCGAAAAGAGAAGCGTTGCTCAGGTCAAGATTTGCAAGGAAAGCTGCGCCCGCAAAATATCCCGGAACGTAGTTGGAGTTTGGATTCCAGTTTTCTCCACCATAAAACACAGGACCTGCCTGCGACATATTATCCATAAAACCGCTTGTAGGCTCATATTCGTAGAAATCGTTAACACGGTCTTTCGACTTCAGTCTAACTTTACCACCCACTCTTAAACGTCCTTTCTGACCTTCAATAATGGAAAGCGGGAATCTGAAATTCAGTTTAGCCGTGATTTCATCTTCCGCAGTATTTCCCTGCTGATCAGTAATTTCTCTCAAATCGAACTCATCTGCAGCAGGATCGGTAACAGCTTTCAGATAAGGAAAACGGGTATCTGCAAAGTTTCCGTTGAAGTTTACATCTTTAACCCGGTAATCGATATATCTTTCGTTTGGGCGCTGCTCTTCTGCTTTGGAGTAGGAAACACCCCAATCCATATCGATACTTGATCCAAGAATATGATCACCACCGATGGAATAATTCTGCATGATCTGGCGCTCAATTCGCGCTCCTTTATTCATTTTATCGTTGATTCCGCCTTTGGTTTGGCTGCGAATTTCAGCCGTGTAAGTTCCGTCAGAATTTCTTTCGATATCGGTATAACGCAGTCTGTAACGGTTTTCCCAGTCATCCCGCCAGTTGTACAAAGCGTTCAGATTTAAACGGTGTTTATCGCTCAGTTTGAAATCGAGATTTGCACCGATACTTTTTCTTTCGCGTTTCACATCGTATTTACGGATGTCCATTTCTTCCATGTAAATGTTTCCGTCGTCATCCTGAATCCAAACACCTTCTACGTTATCGGAACCGTAATCGTTATTATTGTAGGAACCGTTCAGTACCAAACCGATTTTTCCGTCAGCAAAACGGTTTCCATACATGAAGGAATTGGTAAATGCAAACTTATCGCGAATCCCGTTGTAGCCGGAACCGGTGGTAAGGGAAATTCTTTCCTTATTCGGTGCAGTACGGGTTTTCAGTTCTACAGAACCACCAATCGCGTCACCGTCCATATCGGAAGTCAAAGTTTTATTCACCTCAATCAGCTGAATCATGTCTGAAGGAATAAGGTCCATCTGAACTTTACGGTTATCTCCTTCCGCTGAAGGAATTCTGTTACCGTTCAATGTTACGGAATTCAGTTCGGAAGCCAAACCTCTTACGATAATATTTCTGGCTTCACCCTGATCGTTCTGCATTGTAATTCCGGGAATTCTTTTCAGGGCATCTCCAATGTTTGCATCAGGAAATTTCCCGACCTGATCCGAGGAAACCACGTTTGTAATATTCGGATTATTTTTCTGCGTATTCAGTGCTCTCGCCTGACTTTGACGGCCGAAACCGATAATATTTACCGCCTGAATCTGCTGTGTTTTAGGATCCAGAACAATATTACGGGTTAAACTTCCTGAATCGGAGACCGAAACTTCGTAAGTGGAAGTTCCGTAACCAAGATAATCCACCGTCATGGTATAATTACCGGCAGGAACATTAAGAAAAACAAAGTTTCCATTGGAATCGGAAATGGTATAAATATTACCGGGATTCAGGATAATTTTTGCACCGGGAAGAGCGATTTCGTTCTGATCATTAATCTTCCCAGAAACCGTTCCGGTTTGCGCAAAAGCCAACATGGAGGCACATAAAAGTACCGAACACACTAATCTTTTCATTATTTCTTTTTAGATTCTCGCGAAATTATTAAGAAGAAGATGAAAAGAGGTTTCGTAAAATTTACGGATTTGTTAACTTCTGTTAACAGTGGCTATTGGAGGGCGGTATCCAAAAGAAAATTTTTAGCGGCAGTGGCAAAATCTGAAGGATTTTCAGCCTGAACCCAATGACCGGCATTCGGGATTTTTACCAGTTTGTAATTGGGAAACTGCTGCTTGATCTGAAATTCGTCCTGAGGTAAAATGTAATTTGATTTTGCTCCGGCAACAAATAAAGTCGGTCCGTTATAAACACCGAATTTTATAGCATTGGAAACGAACTGATCATATTTTTCGGATAAGGTTTTCAGGTTAAATCTCCATGCCAGTTTCTTAGCATCGACATCTTCTCTCCAATACAGATTTTTCGCTAAAAACTGAATCGTTGCCGAATCGGGAATATACTGTTTCAGCACATCTTCCACTTCTCCACGGGATTTTATTTCTGAAAGTTCAACCGATTCCAGAGCTTTAATTACTCCCTGATGATGCGGCGGATATGCTTTTGGTGAAATATCAACCACGATGAGTTTTTCTACTTTCACAGGATATTTTATGGCGAACTGCATAACGGCTTTTCCACCGAGAGAATGTCCAAGGAGATTGGCTTTCGCAATGCCATGATGCGCCATATAATGTGTGATATCGTGCGCCAGACTATCATGCGTCATCTCTTCAGAATGAAAACTTTTGCCGTGATTGCGCAAATCAATCAGGTGCACAGGAAAGTACTCTCCGAATTCTTTTCCGAAAGAACCCCAGTTATCGAGCATTCCGAAAAGTCCGTGAAAAACCAAAAGCGGCGTTCCCGTTTTGTCTTCGCCGTAAATTTTTGAATGAAGGATGTTGTCCATAAATAATTTTATAAATCTATTCCGATATCGATGGATGAAAAGAAGTCACCTACGCCCTCAAACACTGCACTCAAATCCAGCCAGGAAGCATCAAAATTAACATTATCAAGACTGAAAAAATCTGTACTGTCTGTGGAAATTTCCGAAAGCATTTCCGTTTTCATCTCGGTATAATTACAGTTTTCACCAGTGTTTTGGTGATGCCGGTCAAAATCTTCATGTGAAGAAAAAACCGACATACCCCAACATGAAAAGTCGAGGCCTTCATACCATCGGCTTTTTCTGTGCGACCGTTCAACTTCTTCGGGTTTGTAATATTTCTTTTTGCCGTAATCTTCAACCAGGATTTTGCCTAAATCAGCTATATAAGCCTTCTTATCATCAGGAGAAACTGCACAAAATTTATCCATAAACTACCACTTTGCCAAACGCTTCAGGTACGCCTGAACCGTGTTTTCGAGTCCCAAATATAAAGCTTCTGAAATTAAAGCATGACCAATGGAAACTTCCAGAAGATTCGGAATGTTATCAGCGAAGTATTTTAAGTTATCCAGGCTCAAATCGTGTCCGCCGTTGATTCCTAAACCAAACTCTGTGGCTTTTAAAGCCGTTTCATAATACGGTTTTATGGCGGCTACTTTATTTGTTGAATATTCCTTCGCGTACGCTTCCGTGTAAAGTTCAATTCTGTCAGTTCCTGTTGAAGCGGCGTATTCCACCATTTCCGGATTCGGATCAAGAAAAATTGAAGTTCGGATTCCTGCATTTTTGAATTCGGCAATAACTTCTTTCAGAAAATCCTGATGTTTTTTACAGTCCCAGCCGGCGTTTGAAGTGATGGCATCATCCGCATCGGGAACAAGCGTAACCTGCTCCGGCTTCACTTCTAAAACCATATCGATAAACAGGCGGTGCGGATTTCCTTCAATATTGAATTCAGTATACACCAAAGGTTTCAAATCGTAAACATCTTTTCTGGTAATGTGTCTTTCGTCCGGTCTTGGGTGAATGGTAATTCCCTGCCCTCCAAACTCCTGAATTTTAACTGCCGCTTCAGTCACACTTGGCAATTCGCCGCCGCGCGCATTTCTTAAAGTAGCGATTTTATTGATGTTTACACTAAGTTTTGTCATCTCTTAAATTGAATTAAATTTTTACAAACTGCATCACTTCCAGATCAAAATATTTTGAAGCAACCAGCAGATGATCGAAAATATCACTCTGAATTCCCTCATAATTAAGCCAAACAGAATCATTGGTAAAAGCATAAATTTCCAACGGCATTCCCTGTGGTGTGTTTTCCAGTTGCCTCACCATTAAAGTATTTTCCTGATCGATGTGTTGATTGTTTTTAAGATAATTCAGCGCGTAAATTCTGAAAACTCCGATATTGGTTAGCTGGTTACCGTTCAGAATAATTTCTGAATTTTCCAGTCGGCTTCTTTCATCAAGAATTTCGTGGCGTTTATCTTCCAGGTAATCTTTAATAAGATTGATTTTCGCGAATTTTTCAAACATTTCCTCATCCACAAACTGGAACGAATTGATGTTAAAAATAATTGAACGTTTGATTCTTCGCGTATTACTTTCAGACATCACCTGAAGGTTTTTAATTTCTGTAGAAAGCAAATCGTACGTTGGAATGGTAGAAACCGTTTTATCGAAATTCCGAATTTTAGTCGTAATTAAACTGATTTCCATTACGGTACCTTCCAAATTGTACTTTGGAATTCCGATCCAGTCTCCTACTTTCAAACTTCTTGAAGTAGCGACATGAATTCCGGTAACAAAACCTAAAATTGTATCGCGGAAAATAAGTACCAAAACCGCCATCACAGCACCTAAACTTCCAAAAATGGTGGAGCTGCTAATGCCGAAAATCACCATTATGAGTATCACTGCGAAGATAAATGCGCCGAATATTTTCAAAGTTTGGGAAATGGCATTCAGTGCGACGATGCGGTAAAAATCATTTTTATAAGTGTAGTACAGTTCGATGGTTTTCATCAGACGCATTGCCATTCCCGCAAAGGCGACAACAGTTGCAACATTTAAAACACGCTCAAAAAAGTTGAAAGTTTGCGGATGCGCGTACTGGAAAATTGGCACCATCACAAAACCGGCGATATACAAAGCGAAAATATGCGCCACGGAATTCACCACTTTTGAGTGATAAAGGGCTTTCAGAGACGGCTGCTCATCATTTTTAGCAAAACGGGATATTACTTTACGAAAAATAAATTTCAGGATCAGATCAATCAGGTAAATTATTGCAACAAGCAACACGAGCTTGATCATCACTTGCCAAAACCAGTTTTCGGTAATGTTTTGGTCAATAAATCTGTGAAGATCATTACTAATCCTTTCCAGAAAATCTTTCGTTTGTTTCAGCTGATCATTCATGCGGCAAAAATAAGAAAATGGTTTGTGTTTCCCCGATTAATGCTTACTTTTAACAAAATTTATCATTAATGGATTATGCTTTAATAGAGCTTCTGAGCATGGTTTTGCTGCTTTTGGGAATGATTGGAACCTTCCTTCCAATTCTCCCTGGTTTGCTGCTCAGTTTGTGCGGACTGCTCATTTATAAATTCGGGACCGATGCGCCATTATCCATGTTCTACATCTGGCTTTTCGGGTTTCTTACTTTGGTGTCGGTTTTTTTGAATTACATCATTCCGGCAAAAACCAACAGAAAATATGGAGGCACTCGTTGGGGAAGCATCGGATCCGTTATTGGGACGATTGCGGGGATGCTTTTTATTCCGGTTCCTTTTGGTTTTTTGATCGGAATGTTTCTGGGCGTTTTTGTAGGCGAGATGCTTCATGACCGAAGCGACAGAAAAAAAGCACTCAATTCCACCAAAGGGGCTTTTATAGGATTTATTTACGGAACCGGCTTCAATTTCATGGTTGGTTTGGCAATGTTTTTGGTGGTTTTATTAGATATTTTCAAAAATTAAACTATTATGATACACCGAATTACACTTTCAACTATTGGACTTTTAACATTGATTACGTGTTCCACTCAGCAAAATGTGGATCAAGCAACAACAGCAGAAAACAGTACTAAAACAACGGCAACTACATCCAATCCGAAATCAACGGTTCCACAAATGTCAACCGGCATGGATCCTGATGCTGAAGCCTTGAAACAGTCTAAAATAGAACAAGCAGAAATGGCAGAAAAAGCTGGATTAATTTACTTTGCAGAAGGTGAAAACAAATTCCTGAAAGAGTTTGAAATGAATGTAACTTTTAAAGGAATTTCTTCTGACAGTCGTTGTCCGGAAGGTGTTAACTGTGTGTGGGAAGGCGCTGCAACTGCAGAAGTTGAATTGATGGGACTTGCAACAAGACCGACAACCGTTCAATTGAGTACCATCAACGATGCAGCTAAAGGTTTAAGCAAAACACAGCATTTCAACGGTTACAATTTTTCTTTGGTTGATGTAACTCCTTCAACAACAGCGTCTAAAAGCCATAAAGATCTGAAAGGACAATATAAAATCGGTTTAAAGATCGAAAAAGGCAGCTATACAACAGGAGGCGCTACCACGAGATAATTTCCTGACCGGTCGACTCTAAATACTGGTTAATCTTTGTAAAAGGTTTGCTTCCGAAAAAGCCACGATATGCCGATAATGGCGATGGATGCGCCGACTGAATAATATAATGCTTCGCTGAATTAATTAGTGGAGCTTTTTTTTGCGCAAAAGATCCCCACAAAACAAAAACGACATTCTCTTTTTTATCTGAAATTTCTTTGATTATAAAATCGGTGAATTTTTCCCAGCCCAAATCTTTATGTGAGTTGGCTTCGTGCGCACGAACTGTCAATGTTGCATTCAATAAAAGAACGCCCTGTTCCGCCCAATCACGGAGATCTTTTTTGGAACGAGCAATTCCGGTATCATCTTTCAGTTCGGTGAAAATATTTCTCAAAGAAGGTGGCGCTACAACCTTTTCGGAAGCCGAAAAACAAAGTCCATTCGCCTGATCGTCATTATGATAAGGATCCTGCCCGATAATCACCACTTTCACTTTGTCGAATGGCGTTAATTCCAATGCGCGAAAAATTTCATTTTTTGGCGGGAAGCAAATAGTTGTAGTATACTCCGACTTCACTTTTTCCCAAAGAGTCTTAAAATATTCCGAATTTTTGATTGGAGAGAGTATTTCGGTCCAGGTCATAAATAATAAGAAATTGACAGTTGAACAATGAATTAACTGCTCAAAAGTAACGCATTTATTTCTTACTTAGAAGATGCCTGTATTTTGGTAATTCTGCAGGTGAAACTCTTGCAGTATCCATCAATTGTGGACTTAATTCAATTAAGTAGTAATCGTCGGTTCGCGATTCTCGGGTTGGATCATCGGGTTCGATTTTTTCGACCTTTGTCCATTGGTATGAAAAAGATTTCAACCGATTTCCATCTTTAATCAGCCAACTGGTCAAATTTTCAGAATATCCTGCATCGCCCATTTCGTCTGCTAATTCAAAATAATGGGGCAAAATTTCATCGGTAGTTTTATCATAGAAAAAAAGAGTTAGCGCGGTAAAAGCGTACTCTCCCGGCGTTCGCAGCACCAAACCTAAAGTGTTTGAATCAATTTCAAACTTTGTGTAAGCTTGAAAATCCTGAAGACTTCCTATAAAAGAGTCGGTATTCAACATTTTCGGGAACAGCTGCAATTCTTCTGTTGTGAGCGATGGACCGATTTGTTTTTCGTCATATTTGGGCGGTGCAAACATGGAAGAATCTACCTCGATCGTTCGGAATTTATCCAGAAAATCCTGATTTTTTGAAACCCAGACTTTTGAACTGTCAATGATTTCATTGGAAACTGAAACAGAATCCAGCGTTGATTTTTGTTGAGAAGTTTCAGTTTTCGAACACGAATACAGCGCTAAAGCAATTAAAATGAATGGCAGAATTTTCATACATCAATATTACCAAATAACATAATTCTTCGATTTATAAAATTCTGTAAAATCATTTTCAAATTATCAAATCCTTTCACTTTCAAAAACGTTATTTTTGCACTGTGCACATACAACAAGAAGATTTAGACGAACTGGAATTTCCGATTTTGCTTTCGGAGATTGCGCCTTTCGCATATTCCCGAAAAACCGAGGAAAAAATTATGAATCTTCGTCCGATGAATATCGACGAGGCCGAACTTTCTTTGAAAAAAACTTCAGAATTCCTCACCAGTTTCGAAAGCGCCAACGCCATCCCGTTCAACGAATATGAAGATATAGAAGCAGAGCTGAAACTAATGCTGATTGAAAATTTCCGACTGGAAAACAAAGCATTTGTAAAAATTAAAGCGCTTACTGAACAGATTGGCCGACTGCAAAAATACTTCCCGACCCTTTCTGAAACATTTCCAAATCTCCTGGATGAAGTAAAAGATCTGGAGTTCCGGAAAGAGATTATCGAAAAGATAGACAAAGTATTCAACCGTTTTGGCGAAGTGAAAAACGACGCATCACCCAACCTGAAAACTTTACGTACCGAAATTCAGCATGCGAAAAAAGCCATCGACGAAAATTTCAACCGCGCGATGAACAACTACTCGGATGTTCTTGAGGATATCCGCGAAACCATTATTGAAGATCAACGGGTTCTTGCTGTAAAATCCGGATTCAAAAAGCGGGTTCCGGGAAGAACACTTGGAATTTCCAAAACCGGTTCTATCACGTACATTCAGCCGGATTCTGTTGTAAAACATTATTTCAAACTGAGAGAAAATCAGGAAGAAGAGAAAAAAGAAATCGACAGAATTTTACGAAAACTCACCGCAGAAATTGCGGAATTTCAACCGCAACTTTCAGATTATCAGGATTATATTTTCAGTTTAGATTTAACGAGAGCCAAAGCCAAATTTGCGGAACAGGTCAACGGAATTCTCCCAAAAATCAACCGTCATAAAACACTGCGACTGAAAGACGCTTTCCATCCTCTGCTGTGGCTGCAAAATAAAGCGGAAAACAAGAAAATTTATCCGCAAACACTTACGTTAACCGAGCACAACCGTATTATCTGTATTTCCGGACCCAATGCCGGAGGAAAATCCATCACTTTAAAAACCGTTGGATTGCTGCAACTGATGATTCAGAGCGGAATTTTGGTACCGGTTCATCCGAAATCCGAAATGTTTTTCTTCGATAAAATTATGACGGATATTGGTGATAATCAGTCGATTGAAAATCATCTTTCCACTTATTCTTCACGGCTTAAGAAAATGGCCGGAATCATTCGTGAAGCCGACGCAGACACGCTTTTGCTGATTGATGAATTCGGAACAGGATCCGATCCGGAACTCGGCGGCGCTTTGGCCGAAAGTTTCCTGGAATTTTTCTACGACAAGAAATCTTTTGCGATCATTACAACACATTACACCAATATTAAATTAGTAATTGAACAACTTCCAAACGCGACCAATGCAGCGATGCTTTTTGATGAAAATTCGCTGGAGCCGCTGTATAAACTGGAAGTTGGACAGGCTGGAAGTTCGTTTACTTTTGAGGTTGCAGAAAAAAACAAAATACCGAGATTCATCATCAAAAATGCCAGGAAAAAAGTGGAAAAAGATGTGGTGAATCTCGATAAAACCATTGTAAAACTTCAGCAGGAAAAGTTTGAGGTTGAAAAACTGAAATCTAACCTTACCGAGCAGAAAGAAAACGTTGAAGACAAGCGCGAAAACCTGCAGAAACTGAATGAACAGTTGGAACAGAAACTCTTTAATTTCCAGAAACTCTATGAGGAGGAACACCGGAAACTGCAGTTCGGAAACAAGATTGAAGCGTTCATCGATTCGTACATCAAAGGGAAATCACGGAAAGATGTTGTGAAAGATTTTGTGAAAATTCTGGAGCAGGAAAAATTCCGCAAACTCGGTTCAGACAAGGATGAAAGCAAGCGTCTGCAAGTGGTGAAAAGAAAAATTACCCAGCAGCTGAAAAAGGTGGAAGTAAAAGAAAAAATTGCCGAAACCAACGAAAAAATTGAGGAGAAAAAACAGCAGGAACGTGCAGTCTGGATGAAAATCGGACAGCGTGTGCGCATTGCAGGATCTACTTCTGTCGGAACCATTGACGCTTTGCACAAAAACGGAAAAGTAACCGTGAATTACGGTGCGTTTAAGACGCAGATTGACGGGAATGAGCTGGAAAGGATTTAAAACTATACTAAATGAAAGTTGAATACCAAATTAAAGAAGAAGATTTCATCAGGCTAAAGTTCTTTCTTTATTACAGAAAACCTGTTGCCATTATCACGGTAGTACTTTTCATTTATCTGATGTATAGAGTGATCAGAGATTTTTTCACCTATGGTTTTATCTCGCAATTTGATGTTTTCTTTCTTGTTATGGGAGTATATTTTCTAATCGTATTTCCGATCATTTTCTATTTCAGAACCAGAAAGGAATATAGCACCAGCAAACCTTTACAAAGAAAGTTATTTCTGAAATTACCGAAGAAAAAATAGTCGACATCACAGAAGATTCAACGACGGAAGCAAGCTGGAATGACATCTATAAAGTTGAAGAACTGAAATCGTGGTTTATCTTTTACTATTCAAAACAAATGTTTGGAGTTTGTCCTAAGAAAACAATGACTCCGGAACAGATTGGAGAATTCAGAAGGATCGTGCGAACCAAAAATTTTCCATCCAAACTGCGAAATGATTAAAATAGAAAATAAAAAAAGTTCCTTTCGGAACTTTTTTTATTCGATAAAGATTTCTAATTAAATATAGGTTTCACAGTGTAGCCTTTTTGTTTGAGAAGCGTGATTACGCCTTTCTCTCCTACCAAATGTCCCGCTCCTACCGCAAACAGAGTAGATTTGTCGCTCATCATTTGTGGCATTTTGTTCATCCAGTTGATGTTTCTGTCGTCGAGTAAAACTTTCTGCTGTTCTTTCGTCATTTGTTTATCATCGTGCATCAACTCGGACAAAGCTGCTACATCTTCTTTCAGATAAAGATTCAGCATATCATTGGTTTGCTTTTTCGATTTATCGAAAGTTTCAACCAGTTTCAGCAATTCCTGAGGCGAAAGATACTTTTTGAAAGTTTCCGCTTGCATTGAAACAGTTTCCAGTCCGTCAATTTTCTTTCCGGCGGCGATTGTTTTCTGCATAATCTCAAGATCGAGCATTTTCATATCCGTTGGTGCGCAGTCGAAAAACTTCATCGAAAGCATGGAATACAATGCGATCGGCGAAAACTGATCTACGTCTTCCAGCTTCATTCCGTAATCTGCAATTCCTTTTTTAAAGCGCTCCTGTTCTTCTTTGGTGAAAGTTTCTGTCAGTCTTTTTTCGGCCAACATCAGCGTCTGCATTTGCATCATCTGCTCCTGATTGGTGAAATCAATTTCAAGAACTGTTTGCTCGGTACTGTTTAAAACTTTGGTGAGTTTTTCCGGGAAAACAAAACGGTCGCTGCACATCATGTGAAAGGTTCCATAGAGATAAGATGGTTTTTCCAAACCGTTGCCGCTCACCTCCCAAAGAAGAGTGTTGCTGTTGGATTCTTTAACCGTCTGTGCAAATCCTGTACTGAAAAAACCAAGAAACAGAATAAAAAATGCTGAGAAGTAATTTGTCATAATTAAGATTTATAGCGTAAGTACAAAACTCAAAAAATTGTTACAGTATTTTTAGAATTATTTTCTGATAAAATTATTGAGTGAAATTTTTATTGCTGATTATCAATATCTTAAATATTTTTAGCAAAAAATTTCACTACTTTGTATTGCATATTACTAAAATAATTACATATCTTTGCTTTGTAAAGTTAGAGGTATAACATTTTCAAATTGAAAAACCTACCAACTTTGCCGATAATAAAAACCTTATGTACTAATAACGCCCAATACATGAACACAGAAAATACAAAAGCGCAAATGCGCAAAGGAATTCTGGAATTTTGCATTCTGAGCCTCATCAACGAAAAGGAAATGTATGTTTCCGATCTGATGGGCGAACTGGAAAAAGGAAAACTGGATGTTGTGGAAGGAACTCTGTATCCACTTTTAACCCGGCTGAAAAATGGTGAATTCCTCTCCTACCGCTGGGAAGAATCAACTGGAGGACCTCCGAGAAAGTATTATCAGATCACCGAAAAAGGAAAACTTTTCCTTGGCGAACTGCAGAACACCTGGAATGATCTAACCGCTTCCGTAAACCAAATTACCAAAAAGCTTTAAACTTAAAAACTATGAATAAAACACTCTCAATAGGACTTGCCGGTTTCTCGTTCGTAATAGAGGAACACGCCTATATAAAACTTAGCGACTATCTTGCCGCACTGCGAAACTCGATGGATTCTTCTGAAGCCGACGAAGTAATGCACGATATCGAAATCAGAATGGTTGAAATCTTCAAAGATTCTCTTGGAAGACGTGAAGTAATCAACGACGCCGATGTTGAACGAATGATTTCACAAATCGGAAAACCTGAACAAATTGAAGAACAGGAAGAAGCGTATTTTTCTGAAAAAACAACCAAGAAAAGCCAAAAAACCGGCCGAGCTTTCACCGGACAGAAACAACTGTTCCGTGATCCGTCCAGAGCGAAAATCGGTGGTGTTTGCGCAGGATTATCACATTATATCGGTCTCGACCTGACTTTAGTCCGTGGTATTTTGGTAGGAGTTATTATCCTGGATGTATTCTTCACTTTTGCCATTTCTACATCGTTCCTGGTTTTACTTTATTTCATCCTGTGGATTGTTCTTCCCAAAGCGCAAACCGCATCAGATTTCCTGAAAATGGAGGGAAAGCCCGCTAACTTCGACAATCTGAAAGAGCAGTCGCATAAAATTGTAAACTTCGCGAACGAATCAACTCAGAAAGTCGGAGAACTTTATAACGAAGGAAAACCTTATATTAACAAAGCAGGAAACGGACTTTGGAATATTTTCCGGTTTATCGTAGGTGGGTTTTTTGCAGTTCTAGGACTTTCGCTGCTCGTGGGTTCTTTTGCAATGTTCGGTGCTTATGACGGAAGTAATGTCAATTTTTTCGAGAATATAGGTTTCTATCTTCAGGAAAACAACCTCGGATTTTTTCTGATTGCACTTGCTTTTCTTACGATTTTCATTCCGGCACTTATCTTCCTGTTTATTGCGATTAAATTGTTTTCACCAAGCACGAAGTTCAATAATGCAGGGTATGTTTTTGGAGCGTTGGTATTGCTTTGGATCGGTTTAGCAGCGTTCACTGGTTTCAGTGCTGTGAAATATAAAACCCAGTACAGCGGCCACAATGAAGAATCTGAAAATATTGCCATCAACACTACTTCCGATTCTATTTATGTAGATCTGAAAAAAGTGAACATTCCTTCCAATTTCAAATCTTATTGGGACGATGTGTATTCCGACGGAAAAACAATTTACAAAGAAGACTGGATTGATGTGGATGTAAAAAGAGAAAACGTTGCTGCTCCATATTTAATTCTAAAAAAACGCGCCGATGGCTATAACCTTCCGCTCAACATGAAAGTCCCGGTGGAAGTTGCAGATAATAAAGTGATAATCCCAAATTATTTTTCATATGGTTATAAAGACCGTTTCCGCGACTATCGTGTAAATTATGAACTGGTGGTACCAAACAACACTAAGGTTCTTAAAACCAAAGATGAATGGAGAATGAGCATTAATGACGATGGAAACGACAGCCAACAAAGCTCCGGAAATACTTCTCCATCGAACAACTCCACCATCGTCGTAAGTTCTGATGACAGAGACAGCGTAATTGTAAACGGGAAAAAATATCCAAAACAGGAAGCCGAAAGAATGTTGGATTCACTGGATCTTGATGTAGACAAACTTCAGGATGTAAACATCAGCATCAAAAACGGTAAGAAAGAGATTTCCATTAAAACTAAATAATGAGAGTGGATTGCAGAAGCGAAGGATTTGCTTCAAAACAAAAAATTCGCTTCCTGCTTTTCCTCAAGACTGAAAATTTTATGCAAAATTTAACACAGATTCATTTTGAAGAAGAAAAAAAATTTCTACCTTCGTCGTGTTAATTAAGCATCCAAGTAATTAACTCTAAAAAGCACATTATGGTACAGTTAGTATTTGAAATCGCCCTGAAAGTTATCGATTTCGTGAGCAGTTTATTTTAAGGAAAGTCAATATTTAAGTATATTTGTGAAGTATAACCATTATTTGGTTATACTTTATTTTTTTATAAGACATGAAGAAATTCTTCGGAAAACTGATGCTCAAATTATTGGGCTGGAAAATCGTTCTGCAGGGCGATGCAAAAAATCTGGAACGCTGCATACTTGTTGTTGCGCCACACACCCACAATATGGAATTTATCCTTGGGAATTTTTCGTATTGGGCGCTGGAAAAACCCCTGAAAATCATTATTAAAGATGCGCACACCAAAGCTTGGTACGGCGGCGTAATAAAATGGTTGGGAGGAATCGGAATTGACAGAAGCCAGAAAAATGATCTTGTAAACTTCGTGGCAAAACAGTTCGAAAAAGAAGATTTTTCTTTGGTAATTACGCCTGAAGGAACGCGAAGTTGGGTGCCGAAATGGCGCAAAGGTTTTTATCATATGGCGGTTGCTGCAAAAGTGCCGATTGTTATGGCTGCAGGAGATTTTAAGCGTAAAATCATTTATCTGGGTTACAAAATTCCTTACGAAAAAATAGCTTCTTCTACTTATGAAGAAATTATGGAGGAGATTGAAAATTACTACGTAAAGTACGATGTACAGGCGAAAATTCCGGAAAACTGGAATCCAAAAATCTACTAATCTTTTTCTGAAATAAAAATGGAAGACTCTAGAAAAAAAGAAATACTGGACCAACTGAATAACTGGGGAACAGAAACTTTAGGACACACTCTGGATATTGTTTTTACTGATGTGGCAGATGATTCGCTCACTGCAACTATGCCTGTAACGCCCAAAGTTCACCAACCTTACGGAATTCTTCATGGCGGTGCCAGCTGTGCGCTGGCCGAAACTTTAGGATCATGTCTTTCCGTTTTGCATGTTGATATTGAAAAATACGCGCCGGTTGGAACCAACATTAACAGTAACCACCTTCGAAGCAAAAAATCGGGAATTGTAACCGGCACGGCAAGATTCATCAGAAAAGGAAAAACAATGCACGTTTCTGAAATCGAAATCCGCGATGAAAAAGGAGAACTCATCAACCATACGACGATGACGAACAACGTTATTGCACGATAAATGAATTTTAATTCCGTACTGTTTTTCCAGCTTCCTTTTGAAGAGAAGATTTTCACCGTTGATGAAAAATCAGGTAAAACAGCGGTTCAGTTTGTTTCTTTTGATCAGAATTCTGAACTGAATTTTAACGGAAACATCGTTGAAATTTCCAGAGAATATCTGCAAAAGAACTCGATTTTTTCAGATCAGCTTCCGGAAAATCAACACAAATTTAATTCTGAAAACGAAACTCAATATCTCGAAAAACTGGAAAAAGTTATCAGCTTTATTAAAGAAAATGATCTTCCGAAGTTGGTGATTTCACGCATCAAAAAAGAAGATTACCGGGAAAACAACTCCTCAGGAAAACTTAATCTCACTCAAACTTTCCTTAATCTTTGCGACGCTTACCCGAACGCTTTCGCTTATTTTTTCATCAAGGATGGAATTTGTTGGATGGGCGCTTTTTCAGAGCTTCTGGGAAAATTCGATAAAGAAAATTCAGCATTTAAAACCATGGCTTTGGCTGGAACTTTACCGGTTGACGAAGAATGGACCACCAAAGAAAAAGAGGAACAAAAACCTGTTGCAGATTTCATTATTTCGGTACTGAACCGTTATGGAAATGATGTAATAGTTTCCGAAACCTACAATCATATTTCTGGAAACATCAAGCATTTGCGTACCGATTTCATAACAAAAATCAACGAAAGTGATTTGGAAAATGTGATTTCAGAACTTCATCCGACTCCTGCGGTTTGCGGAGTTCCGACCAAATACTGTCAGAAAGCTATTCTGGATTTTGAAAAACATGACCGAAGTTTTTACTCAGGATACATCAGAATTAATCTCGAAAATAGCACAAGATTCTTCGTCAATCTGCGCTGTGCACAGTTCACGAAAGATTCAGTATTGATGTATGTTGGTGGCGGAATTACTGCTGAAAGCAGCGCTACTAAAGAATGGCGAGAAACCGAACTGAAATCTCAGGCAATAAGCAGAAACCTCGCTTACTGATCTTTATTTTTTACTGAAAGCTTGCTCCACGTATTCATTACAAAAATGAGTACAATCCCGATGATGGCAGCAGAAATGGACAGAATAAATTTTGAATTTTCCTCGTGCATCACTCCTAAATCCCACTCGAAAACATAAAGGTTGAATCCGATTAAAATCAGGAAAATTACCAGGAAAATCTTATAAAAAGTCTGCATTACAGAAGGTTTTAAAATTTAATATAGGTAGAAACCAACTGAGCAAAATTCGCTGTAAACAGCTTAATAGAGATCGCAAGAAGAACAATTCCGAAAACTTTTTGAAGCACCATCAAAGTTCCTTCTCCAATTTTTTTCTCCAACCAGTTCGCTG
Source organism: Bacteroidota bacterium (assembly GCA_023458415.1). GTDB lineage: Bacteria > Bacteroidota > Bacteroidia > Flavobacteriales > Weeksellaceae > JAEWZO01. The sequence goes on along the minus strand of JAEWZO010000022.1, from coordinate 39,252 downwards.
ATTTCAGCACCAAATATACAAAAATTGTATTGATGAAAATTCCTGCGATAATGTTTATATCGTGAAATTCGGAACGCAAAGAAAGTGTTGTAGTCAATGTTCCGGCGCCTGCAATTAGCGGGAAGGCAATCGGCACGATAGAGGCAGATTTTGCTTCTGTATTTTTCTGAATTTCGATTCCGAGAATCATTTCTACCGCGATAATGAAAATCACAAAGGCACCTGCAATCGCAAAAGAGTTAACATCTACTCCAATGAATTTAAGGATTTTATCTCCGATGAAAAGAAATGCAATCATCAAAAGACCCGCTACAATTGAAGCTTTTTCAGACTGAATATGCCCGAATTTCTGCTTTAACGAAACAATAATTGGGATAGAACCGATAATATCGATTACCGCAAAAAGAACCATCGACGCAGTAAGCGTCTCTTTCCAAGCAAATTCCTGTAGCATTGTTAAAATTATTGAGTTCGCAAAAATATAAATAAAAACTGATTATTTATCAATCTGCCTGTAAATATTTACAATACTTTCGTAAATCTGTTCTATATCTTCCTTGGTGTGCAGTGGAGCGTATTTTTCCACGTGGATTTTTTGCTTCAGCTCCCGGAACTGTTCGGCAAGAGTAATTCCGTTTCGGGATTCGATGAATTGGCGTAATTCCGTTTCAGTATTTACACCGTAATTGTTTCGCACCTCTGTTTCCATTTCATCGTACACAGAGAAAAACTGGGAAATACTGTCTTCATCCTTTAAACGTCCGAGATACTGGAAATAATTCTCAACATCCGGTCGAATTGATTTACGAATTTCAGCTTCCATTTCAGATACAGATCCGAGCGGTCGGATTTCCTTCTTAGGATCAGAAGATTTCGCAAATTTCTTACGTAAAAAATAAAAAATCCCTAAAAACAATCCAACCAGTGCGAGATTTCCGAATATAACAAGCCAATTGATGCTTTTTCCTTCTTCTACTTTCAGATTTTCTGTCTTGATGATTGGTGTGTTCACCGTTTCGAGGACCGTATTCGTGTATTCATTTACCCGCTCCAATGTACTTTTAGCATCGGCAATCTGCTGTGGCGTCATTACGTTGATAATTAAAGCTTTCTGCCCTGCATTGATATACGTTTTTTGCTCCGGACTGAAATAAGAAAATCCTTCAAGATTCACCAATACTTCACCCGCTCTTTTAGGAATCAGAATATATTCGGCAGAAATTTCGCCTTTAAGGTTTTTTACATTTTCCGAAATATTTCTGTCCATTTTCGGAGTGTAAAAAACATAGTCTTTAGATTTAATAATTTTCGGCAAATTCACCTGATTAAGGTTTCCGTTCCCTTCCAGTTTCACTTTTACGTGTACCGGTTTATCAATCTCCTGAAATTTTGCAGTATCCAGTTTATTCACGGAAAGCTGAAAATCACCAACTGCGTTTTTGTAATTTTCCGGCATGCCTTCAGGAAGTTTTTTAACTTTCAGATTCACTGCATTCGAAACAATTCTGGCTGATTTCCCGGATTTCGAAATCGCAGCGGTCGCAGGTTTTATGTTGATATTTCCTGTAATTTCCGGAAAAACCATAAAAACGCCAATCACTTGCGAAGCGATTCCTGCTTTAGATTCAATCTCGGTTCTTTCTAAACTTACCGGTTGTACTTCAATATTATTCTGCTGTGAAAATCTGATATCTTTTACTCTGCGGAAATTATCAAAATCCCTGCTGTAAGCACGTAGAACCGCAATTACAGGTTCATTCTGATAAACGCTTTTGTCTTCAAGTTCAAGGTTTAAGTAAACATCTTCCGCAATATTCTCAGCAAGATCTTCATTTCTTTTCGGTGCTGCAGCTTCGTTGACGATGATGTCGAACGGTTCAGTTTTATAGATTTTTCCGTTCACGGTAACAAGCACGGATCCGAATTTTATTCTCCCTGACTGTTTCGGACTGAGAACGAGCTGATAAACCATCTGATTGATCACATCACCTCTTTTGCCGTCTACAACTACAGTATTCTGTTGTGAAGCGGTTCCTACAATTTCAAATTTGGAGAGATCGGGCATTCTCAAAGGCGTTTCCTGCTCCATGTTTTCACCGGCAATTTCCAGCATTACGGTTACGTTGAAGCGTTGGTTAACTCTTTGCTCACGGTCTTCGGTGGCGGCAACCAATGTTACCTGTCCAAATGTAAATACAGCGGAAAAAAAAGATAATATGTGGAAAAGTTTCTGTCTCATTACCAGTCTTTCTCGTTGCTCTCCGGCATCGAATAAGAATCTTTGTTCAGTATTCTTTTGGCTGTTTCCCGTTCTTTGTTTTCTACACGGTTCATTATTGCATCCTGCAGATTTTTCGGCATTCCGCTTTGGTTCTGGTTGTTTTGGTTCGGATTATCGTCTTCGCCTTCACCATCACCTTTGTTCTGCTGTCCGGTACCGTTCTGGTTCTGCGGAGTATTTCCTTTGTCCTTTCCCTGATTCTGATCCTGTTCTCCACCTCCACCGGAATTACCCTGATTCTGATCCTGCTGATTTTCTTTCTCTTTCAGCTTTGCAATTTCGTAGTTTTTTCTGGTGTTCTCATTGTAAGGATCCTGCTTCAGTGACTGTTTGTAGTACTCTGCCGCTTTTTCAGGATTGTCGGTTTCCATATAAGCATTACCGAGATTATGCAGAACTGCGGCCTTATCTGCTAATGTAGCAGAAACCTGATTAGCTTTTTCATATTCCAGTTTGGCTTCTTCATACATTTTTCTTTTGTAGTAAGAATTACCAAGGTTGTAGTGCGCCGTGAAATCTTTATCATTCACTTTTGCAGCCTGCTGAAATTTTTCTGAAGCTTTTTCGTAATTTTTCTTTTCGTACAGCTGGTTTCCTTCGTGATTCAGAACATCATAGCTTTTCTGCGCAGAAAAAAATCCCACGAGAACGAGTGTAAACACAAACTGGTAAAACTTCAAAAAGTTCATTGTTGCAAATTTATCTGATAAAATGTTAAGACAGAAGGTGCTAATTGTTAAATTTCGGTTAAAAAAAGTCCGAAACCCTTGGTTTTTAGCGGTTTTTGAATCAGTTTAAATATTAAAGTCCCGCTTTGGATTGAAAACAAGAATCAGTATAAAGAAAAACAGAGAAACTGCAAGAAAATACTGATAGTAATGAATGGCGTTATTTGATTTCACCAAACTTTCAGAAAGCGACGAACTTTTATTCAGCGCATCAATAATCTGATTGGTCGCATCTTCCATATTATTGCCGTCGATGTAGCTTGCTCCCGTATCTGACGCAATATCTTTCAACGCCGAAGTATGTCTTTTGGAAATAACGGTTTGTCCCATTCGGTCCATTTTGTAACCCATCAACTGGCCGTAAATATATTCCGGAACCGGTGCTCCTTCTTCCGTTCCGATTCCTACTGTAACTACAGAAATCCCTTCACGGTTGGCTTTTCTGATGGCTTCTTTTTCGTTACCTTCATTGTCTTCGCCATCGCTCAACATCACCACTTTTCTGGAGCCCTTTGCAACGTTTTTGAATTTCTGGGTTACAACTTCCATCGCTTTCAGAAAATCGGTACCCTGTATCTGAACAACACTTGTTTCAATACCACTTATGTAAGTTTCGGCGGCTGTAAAATCCGTGGTCAAAGGCATTATTGAAACCGCTTCACCGGCAAAAACAACAATTCCCACTTTGTCGTTCGTCATTTTTTCCATGGTATTTACCATGATGTTTTTGGCTTCGTTGAGGCGGTTGGGTTCAATATCTTCCGCATTCATCGAGTTGGAAACATCGAGCAAAAAAATCACGTTGTTCATTTTCTGTTTTGTCGTGATTTCCTCTGATCCGCTAAGAACATCTACAATTGCAAGAATTAAGAAGAGTGTTCCCAAAAAGTACAACGTTGGCAAAAACCTCGAAAAAGCAGTATTCTTATCAAAAAGTTCAGCCTGGAATCTTTCATCAGCAAAGGCATTTTTTCGTTTATTCTTCCACTTCAGAAAACCAAAAATAGCAATGGCAAGCAGCGGCAATAGCAACAGCAAAAGGAGATACCAAATATTTCCAAAATACCAATCCATTTTAACTCAAGAATTTAAAAAATACCCACCTCAACAGCGCATCCAAAAGTAAAGTTCCCAAAGCTATCCACAGAAAAAACCTGAAATGTTCGTCGTAATTAAACAGTTTTTCAGAACGCAATTCCGTTTTTTCAAGCTGATTAATTTCGTTATAAACAGTCTCCAAACTTTCGGTGGAAGTTGCCCGAAAATACTTTCCGTTGGTGGTTTGTGCAATTTCACGGAGCGTTGGTTCATCAATCTTCACTTCCGTTTCCGTAAAAACCAAATCTCCGAAAATATCTGTTCTTGTAGGCATCAACGCATATCCGTTGGTTCCGATTCCTATGGAATATACTTTTATGCCGTTGCTTCGTGCCAATTCTGCACCCACTTGTGATGGCATCGCATTTTCGATGGTATTCACACCGTCGGTCATCAAAATAATAATTTTTGATTTCGCTTTGCTGTGTCTTAAATGACTTACCGCAACAGAAAGTCCTTCACCAATGGCTGTTCCAGGCTGTAATTCAAGCGGATTAAGACTTTGAATTTCTTCGTGAAGCACCGCATGATCCGAAGTAACCGGAACTTTTGTAAACGCTTCACCGGAATAGGCAACCAAACCAATCCTATCGTTTGGTCTTTTGTCGATAAATTTTCTGGCGATATCTTTCAGCGCCGTAAGTCTGTCCGGCTCCAAATCTTTGGCGAGCATACTGAGTGAAATATCCACCGAAAGCATTATATCGATACCTTTATTATCATCACGGTCTTCCGAAATACTGAATGTTCTTGGTCTTGCAATCGCAATAATAAGCGCGGAAAGAATAATATATTTTGAAATTTTCAGCAGGAAAAGCACAAACAGAATTCCGTTGCTGCTCTTCATGTTTTTTATGGTTGGAACCCTGATTCCGGGCCGCCTTTTTTTTGAAATATCCCTGATTAATAGCGGAATAAACACTAAGAAAAGCAGAAGAAGCCACGGACTGTGAAATTCAAAATTATTCAGCATACTAAACATCCTTCCTCAGTTTTTCGAATTCCAGATCTTTAGACGACCGCTTTACAAAACTTCGGATGTCCTGAAAATCTTTTTCCATGGTTGGCTGATCCGGAAAAGTCTTGGCAAATTTCACCAAATCACCACGCAGGAAAATATCTTCAACAATTTTTTCATTTTCAGGCGAAATGGTATTGTTCACCTTCATTACATCGATTAAATCATCGGTAAGAAGAACATCTGCAGGAATGCGGTATTGCTTGGTGATAAACGAGCGCGAAATATCAATAAGTTCCACATAAAAAGAACGGAAATCGCCGCTTTCAATATATTTTTTCTTTTTCAGTCGGTCGAGTTCTTTCAGTGTTTGGTTCGTCATCACCACCGGAGAATTTTTCCGTTTTCTGAAATATCTGATAAGGCCGATAATCAGGAAAATAAGCGCCAATAAAATCAGAAAAGCCAGAATGTACCATTTGTACATTTCCCAATAATCCATCAGAGAAAGCTTCACCTGCTTATTGTTCATGATATCGTTGATCGCGTCGCCTTTCTGTGCGGTATTTACGACTTCTACTTCGTACGGAACCGTTTTAAAAACTTCGCCGTCAATATTGAAATCCAAAGCAGGAATTGTAAATTTTCCTTCTTCAAAAACAGCAAATTCGATCGTTCTTTCGTAGGTTTCCAGCTGAAGACTTATGCTGTCATTAATTTCTTCAAAATGAAAAGGAAGAAGCTCATTTTTTGGTGCGGCAACAACCGGCTTCCCCTGAAGATCAAAGATTTTCACACGGTACACTCCAACTTCGCCTAAAGCAAGTGTTTTTTTGTTCAGTTCTGAACCTAAAGTCTGCGCCGATGCAACAAACCCAAAGGAAAAAACGAACAAAAGAACTAACTTTTGCCAACCTGAAAAATATGTAGATTGTGATTTAGTCATTTATCTTTTCTTGAAATACTGATACAGCATTTTTGAATAATCTTCTCCTGTATTGATGTTGAGAAATCCAGCTGATGAGTTTTCGAAATCTTCCTGCAACTGACGAACTTTGAGTTTCTGATTCTCGGCAAAATCGTAACGCCATCTTGCATTTCCGGTATTTACCCAAACCTGTTTTCCGGTTTCAGCATCGCGAAAAAGTGAATATCCCACATCCGGAATCTGATTGTCTTTTTCATCATAAATTCTCATTCCCAACAACTGATGTTTCTTGGCTGCGATCCGCAAAATTTTCGTATCGTAATCGTCCTCAAAATCAGAAAAAAGAAAAACAAGAGATTTCTTCTTGAAGATCCCCATCATATAATGCAGCGCCTCATCCATTTTCGATTCTGCGGGAACATAATCTGCCGTTAAAATATTGCTGATTATTGCGAGAATATGTTTTCTTCCTTTTTGTGGCGGAATTACTTTGTACACTTTATCTGCATAGAGAATAAGCCCAACTTTATCATTATTTCCGGCTGCGGAAAAACCTAAACTCGCAGCAATTTCTGCAACGAATTCGCGTTTCAGCTGAATTTTGGTTCCGTAATCCATCGACGCAGATATATCAACCAATAACATCATGGTTAATTCGCGTTCTTCTTCCATCACCTTTACAAAAGGTTCGCGAAAACGAGCGGTTTTATTCCAGTCAATTCTTCGGATTTCATCACCGAACTGATACGGACGAACTTCTGAAAAAGTCATTCCCTGTCCTTTGAAAGCACTGTGATATTGTCCCATCAAAGTCTGCTCCGTCTTTTTTCTGGTACGGATTTCAATTTGCTTAACTTTTTTGACAATATCTTTTATCTGCATAATGAAAAACAGCGTGAACTTGAGAATTCGTGGGAGGTTCTGAAAGTATTACGGTGCCTGAATTTTGCTCAAAATCTGATCCACAATATAATCTGAAGAAATTTCTTCCGCTTCCGCTTCGAAGCTTAAACCGATACGGTGACGAAGAACATCTTTCGCAATATCTTTCACATCTTCAGGAATTACAAATGCTCTGTTTCTAAGGAAAGCATACGCTCTTGAAGCAATCGCAAGGTTGATGGATGCACGTGGCGATGCACCAAAACTGATATAGTTTTTCAGTTCCGACATTCCGTATTTCTCAGGAAAACGGGTGGCGAAAACCATATCGAGAATGTATTTTTCAATTTTTTCATCCAGATAAATCTGGTTGATCAGTTGTTTGGCTTCAGTAATATTTTCTAAACCGATAACCGGACGAATTTCCGGCTGATGTTGCGTTGCAACCATTTTCATAATCTGACGTTCCGCTTCCAATTCAGGATAAGTGATGGTGCATTTCATCATAAAACGGTCGCTCTGCGCTTCCGGCAAAAGATACGTTCCTTCCTGATCAATTGGGTTTTGCGTTGCCATTACGAGGAAAGGTTTTGGCAATTCCATGGTTTCATCGCCAATGGTTACCTGCTTTTCCTGCATGGCTTCAAGAAGAGCCGACTGCACTTTAGAAGGCGCACGGTTAATCTCATCCGCAAGTACAAAATTGGCGAAAATTGGTCCGCGCTTTATTGAAAAATCGTTCTCTTTAATGTTGTAAATCTGTGTCCCAACTACGTCTGCAGGCAGCAAATCAGGCGTAAACTGAATTCTGGAAAAATGTCCGTCAACGGCATCCGCCAAACTTTTAATTGCGAGTGTTTTTGCCAGACCCGGAACGCCTTCCAAAAGGATGTGTCCGTTACCTAAAAGTCCGATCAACAAACGGTCGATCATGTATTCCTGACCGATGATGGCTTTATTAACTTCCTGCCTTAAAAGCGAAAAAAAGTAATTCTTCTCTCTTACTTTCTCCGTTAACTGCTTAATATCTTCTGCTTGATGTAGTTCTGACATAGGTTTTTCCTTGAATTAATCGGTAAATTTCTTATAAATACGCACATCAATCAACACAATTAATGCCAATTTAAAGTTAAATTTTGTTAAAAGCAAATTAACCCAAAATCCACTGAGTAAAGAGCGGTACAGAAGTTCCTGAGATTCTTGTGCGTCTTTTGTAGTTCTCAGTTAATTACGTTATTTTTGACAACCTAAAATATTGAAAAATGAATTATCATTTTCAGGCGCACAGACAGGTGAGAATTAACCTTCTCGAAATTTTGCAGAACACATCACACGAAGAACTTTTGCTGATTCCGGATGGCTTTAACAATAATATCTACTGGAATATTGCACATACTGTTGCAACTCAGCAGCTGCTTCATTATTATCTGAGCGGAAACCCGTTCCGAATTGATAAATACTGGATTGAAACTTACAAGAAAGGCACTTTACCCAATCTGAATGTTCCCCAGTCGGAAGTAGATGATCTGGCTTTTTTGCTAACGGAAACTTCGAGAATTTTGATGAAAGATTATGACGCTGATTTCTTTTCGGACTACACACCTTATGCAACAAGTTTCGGTCTGGATCTGAAGAATATTCAGGATGCCATTATTTTCAACAACATGCACGAAAGTCTTCATTACGGCTACGCAATGGCTCAGAAGCGTGCAATTTTAGGAGAACAGTTCTAAAAAATTATTACAAAACAATTAATGAAAGACGATTTTATTTTCGGGTTAAGACCTGTAATTGAAGCCATAGAAGCGGGAAAAACAATTGATAAAGTTTTTCTTCAGAATGCTTTGCAAGGTCCTATTTATGCCGAACTCAAAACACTTCTTGCCAAACATAAAATCCGCCCAAACTACGTTCCGGTTGAAAAATTGAACCGTTTTACCCGGAAAAATCACCAAGGTGTGGTAGCTTTTATTTCCGATGTACCGTTCCATTCCGTTGAAGATGTCGTACCACAGATTTTTGAAGAAGGAAGAACGCCTTTTCTACTGATTCTGGACAGATTAACCGACGTGAGAAATTTTGGCGCCATCTGTAGAACCGCCGAATGTGTTGGAGTTGATGCCGTAATCATTCCGGAAAAAGGTGCGGCTCCGATTAATTCGGATGCAATAAAAACATCAGCGGGAGCACTTTACAACGTTAAAATCTGCAAGGAAAAAAACCTGGCTCATGTGGTAGATTTCCTGCAGCAGTCGGGAATTTCGGTTTTCGCAGCAACAGAAAAAGCACAGAAATTAATCTACGACGTCGATTTCACCGAACCGTGCGCCATTGTAATGGGAAACGAAGAGACCGGAATTTCGAAAGAAGTTTTGCATCATTCGGACGAAAAAATTAAACTCCCAATTGAAGGAAAAACACAGAGTTTAAATGTTTCTGTAGCATGCGGCGCGATTCTGTATGAAGCCGTGAGACAGAAAATTTCAAAAAATATCTAATCCATTTGGATTGAATTTTGCTGAGAAAGCATGATTCAAAAAAACAAATTTTAAAAAGTTCTAAACGAACACACTTAACATTAAGAAAATGAAGAAATTAACAGCATTCGCAATATTATCCGTCGCTCTTGTTGCCTGTAAAAAAGACACAAAAACAATAACAAAAGTAGATCCGGAAACAGGAAAAACCATCACCGTTGAAGTTCCGGCAGATTCTACAACAGCATCAGCGACCACCACAGAAACAGCAGTTGCTACACCTACATCGACTCCGGCAATTACTGAAAACAACGGACTTTACACACAAAGATTTCACTTGGAAAAAGGAAAATCCTACCCATTGAAAACAGTTCAGAACGATACGCAAACTTTAGTGGCACCGGACGGAAAATCTCAATCTGCAAAAAGTGAATCTATTGATGAGATGAGCTTTACAGTAAACGATTTTACCAACGGTATTTACGACATCACCATTAATCTTCTTGGTAAAAAATCTACACAGTCTTCCGGTGGACAATCGGTTGTTGTGGACACCAAAGCTGCCGAACCGAAAGAAGAACAGCTGAAAATGATGTGGAAAGTGAATAAAGCTTTGGTCGGAAATAAGCTGAATATGAAAATGGATGCGAACGGAAATGTAACTTCCATTACAGGTTTCGAACCGGTTTATACAAAGGTAAATTCTGCGTTAAGCAGCGTTATTAAGGACAGTAAAGAAAGAACTGCTTTTGTAAACGATTTCAAGAAGAGTTTCAATCAGGCTTCTTTGAAAGAACAGTTTGAAAAGAACCTTATTATTATTCCTAAAAATGGTGTAAAAGCCGGCGGAAAATGGTCTGAAAGCGAAAACGCAACACCGGACGGTAAGATTAAACTTTCCACAAATTACACCTTGAAAAATGTCGGAAACGGCGTTGCTCAGATTTCGATTACAGGTGGAATTCCGAAAAAATCAGATAAGCAGACGCAGGAAGGAATTACAAGAACTATTACTTCTGAACTTTCCCAAAACGGAACCATCACTCTGGATCAAAATACGGGCTGGATCAAAAACCAGAACATCACAATAAAAACGACACAGAGCGAAACACTTTCCGACGGAAAACAGTCGCAGACAATGAAGACCAGTTCCAACTCGACTATTAAAGTAAATCCGTAAAACTCGGTACAAATGAAATTTATCCTTGGGATTATCCTCGCCACAATCATCGTTTTCTTTCTGTGGAATATTCTGAAAAGACTGTTCTTCGGAGCGTTTTATCAACAGACGAAAGAAAACCTGAACCGCACGGCAAAAAAAGACCGGAATATTGGTCAGAAACTCAACTGGGATGCGGAAACTGTGGAATACGAAGAAGTGAAAGAAGAAAAGAAAGATTAGCAAACTATGGCTAAAAATAAAAACCTGATTTACATTGTCGCAAGTTTAGGCCTGTTCATCATTATTGCGCTGGCTTTTGCCTCGCCTGTTCTTACCGGGAAACAACTTTTTCAGCACGATATTGTGCAATACAAAGGCGGCGCTGCAGAACTTCTGGATTACCGCGCACAAAACGGTGAAGAAACTTATTGGACAGACAGCATGTTTGGCGGAATGCCCACTTACCAAATGGGCGCGCAGTTCCGTGGTGATGTGATAAAACAGGTTGATAACCTTCTGAATTTTCTTCCTCGACCGGCCAATTATATTTTCCTGCTTTTTGCAGGATTTTTCCTACTTGGAATTGTAGCAGTTAGAAACTGGAAATACGCACTTTTGGGAGCTACATTTTTCGGTCTGTCCACTTATTTTTACATTGCACTTTCGGCGGGACACAACGGTAAAATTCACACAGTTGCCTATTTCGCACCACTTTTAGCCGGAATTCTTTTAGTATATATCAGAAAAAAATACATTCTCGGATTTATTGTCACTGCCCTTTTTATGGGACTTCAGATGGTGGCAAATCACCCGCAGATGACGTATTATCTTTTTATCGCGCTCGGTTTTCTTTTCGTTTCAGAATTAATCCGTGCCGTAAAAGGAAAAACTACATGGAAGCATTTTGGAATTTCATCCGGAATTTTAGCTTTAGCTTTTATCCTCGGAATCGGAATGAACGCCCAGAGAATTATGGCCAATGCGGAATACGTTACTGAAACCGTTCGTGGAAAACAGATTCTCGACAACGAAAAACAATCCTCAGAAAAAAGCGGTCTCGACAAGGAAAGTTTGCTGATGTGGAGCTACGGAAAACTTGAAACGCTGAATCTTTTCATCCCAAGATTAATGGGCGGAGCAAGCAACGAAGAAGGTTCAGAAGAAATGATGAACCGTGTACAGGAAATGGTTCAGAGCAATGTTTCCAGTCAGGAAGAAATGGACAGAATTTCTCAGGGATTTGGCTCACTGACTTATTGGGGCGAACAACCGGGAACTTCCGGACCGGCTTATCAAGGTGCAGTGGTGTGCTTTCTTGCTGTTTTAGGATTTTTCTTCGCACCAAAAAAATACCGATACTGGATTTTGGGGGCGACTGTTCTTACTATTATGTTAGCTTGGGGAAGTAATTTTATGTTCCTTTCCGATCTGTTTATAGATTTTGTTCCGCTATATAATAAATTCCGTGCACCGAGTTCAATTCTTGTAGTAGCCGAACTTTTGTTTCCACTGATTGCTATTATTGGGCTTTATCACTTTTTCCAGAATGATAAAATTGAAGAGGATTACAAAAAGAAAATTCTGTTTTACGTTTCAGGTACCGTTGCCGGATTTTTATTGATTTTAATCCTTTTTGGAAAGTCAATTTTAGGTTTCCATACGGATATTGAAAAAACGTATCTCCCACCGTATCTTCTTGATTATCTTACGGATGAACGTTTCGGAATGTTTAAAACTGATGCAGTAAAAGCACTTATTTATGTTGCAATTACAGCAGCAGTTCTTTTTTTCACGTTAAAAGGAAAACTTAGCAGAAATGTCGCGCTCATCATCATTGGTGTGTTAAGTTTATTCGATTTATGGACAGTGAACAAACGTTACATGAACGAAAGTAATTTTGTGGATGCTGCTTTTGTTGATCAGCCTTTCCAGACGGAAAATTCGGATTTGCTGATGCAGAAAGTTGGCGACAATACAAGTTTACAGTCGCTTCTTTCCAATGTAAACATCAACAAAACGCTGGAAACCATCGCAGAAAAGGATAAAAGCCATTACCGGATTTATAACCAGACTTTGGGCATCTTCAGTGAGACCAACACTTCGTATTTTAAATCTTCGATCGGTGGTTATCATGCGGCAAAACTTCGCCGTTACGACGATGTAATTAACGAGTATTTCAGTAAAATGGATACCGTAAAAGTTCCGCGAATTCTAAATATGCTGAATGCGAAATACATGATTTTCGGTGACAGCCAGAATCCTCAAGCAGTTCCTAATCCGTACGCGAACGGGAATGCGTGGTTTGTCTCTGATGTTGAATTTGCAAAATCTCCAAACGAAGAAATTAAAAGAATTGGGGAAATCGATACGAAGCAAACCGCAGTAATCGGTGCGGAAGACCAGAATTATTTCCAGGGAAAAACGATGCAGCGCGATTCTGCAGCCACTATCAATTTGGTTAAATATCAGGCGAACGAACTGGAATTCAAAACTAATTCAACCACACCTCAACTTGCCGTTCTTTCGGAAATTTATTACCCGAAAGGCTGGAAAATGTATGTAGATAATCAGGAAGTTCCTTACATCAAAGCTAATTATCTGCTTCGTGCGGTGCATGTTCCTGCCGGAAATCATACAGTGAAAATGACATTCAAACCGGAAATAATTTATACAGGAAAAGCTGTGTCACTAATTGCTTTTGGCCTGTTCTTGATGTTGTCTGCTGCCGGAATTTTGTGGTTGTATCGTAAAAACAGAAAAAATTCCGAAAACCATCTTTCTGAAATCTAGTTGAAGGGCGAAAAAAAAATATTAGTCATTACGTATTACTGGCCTCCTGCAGGTGGTCCTGGTGTTCAGAGATGGCTGAAATTTGTAAAATATTTGCCCGAATTTGGATGGAAACCCACTGTTTTTATTCCTGAAAATCCGAGTTATCCAATTACAGATGAAACTTTGCAGAGCGATGTTTCCGAAGATTTGGATATTATCAGAACTAAAATTTGGGAACCTTATCAAATTGCAGAATTTTTAGGGAAAGACAATAAAAAATTCAAAGCCGGACAGTTTGATGTTGGGGAAAATCAAAGCTGGAAATCAAAAATTTCTATTTGGGTTCGTGGTAATTTTTTCATTCCTGATGCACGTGTTTTCTGGGTGAATCCTACTGCGAAATTTTTGAAAAAGTATCTTAAAGAAAATCATTTTGATGCCTTTGTAACCACGGGTCCGCCGCACTCATTGCATTTGATCGGACTAGAGCTGAAGAAAGAATATCCCCAATTGAAATGGATTGCTGACTTTCGTGATCCGTGGACCGAAATTTCCTATTACAAACATCTCAAACTCACAAAAAGTTCGGATAAAAAACACCGAGAACTTGAGGAACGTGTTTTTAAAACTGCGGATATAACATTGGCGACAAGTTATTCTGACGCAGAAAATTTCAGAAAAAAAGGAGCCAACGCTGTTTGCATAACCAACGGTTTTGATGGTGAATTGAACGAATTACCAAGAAAGAATTCAGAAAAATTCACACTTAGTTATATTGGCGTTCTGGAGCAGTTGAGAAATCCGGAAATTCTTTGGGATGCTTTGAATGAACTTCTACAGGAAAATGAAGATTTCCGAGAAAATTTCAGATTGAAATTTGTGGGACGTGTAGATGACAAAATTCTGGACAAAATCAATCAGTCTGCGCTTAAAAATTCTGTTGAAAACCTTGGTTATCTTTCTCATTCAGAATCGAATAAAGAAATGCAGAATTCTGATTTACTGCTGATTACCAATTTTCCTGATGAAAAATCAAAAGGAATTATTCCGGGAAAAATTTTCGAGTATTTGGCAACGGGAAACACAATCATTTCTTTTGGGCCAAAAGAATCTGATGTCGCAAAAATACTTGCCGAAACTCAATCCGGAAGTCACTTTGGCTACAACCAAAAGGAAACTGTAAAAGCATTCATTTTAGAAACTTTTCAAAACAGAAATCTTGAAAAAACAAAAGGAGTAAATCTTAATATTGAAAAGTTTTCGAGAAAAAATCTAACAAAACAACTCAGCGAACTGCTATAAAAAAAACGGACTTAAAGTCCGTTTTCTATTTTAAAGCCATCCCATTTCTTTCATCCAGTCGTCGTTGTAAATTTTCGCTACATAACGCGAACCGTGATCGTGCAATAATACAACAATAACATCATCTTTCGTGAACTGATCTTTCATCTGAACCAGCGCAGAAATTGCACTTCCTGCAGAATATCCACAGAACATCCCTTCTTCTTTTGCCAGTTTTCTTGCATAAATTGCTCCGTCTTTATCGGTCACTTTTTCGAAATGATCAATTATGGACATATCATAATTTTCCGGAAGAATATCTTCGCCAATCCCTTCGGTAATGTAGGAATAAGCATTTTCCATATTGATTTCTCCCGTTTCGTGGATTTCTTTCAGAATCGAACCGTAAGTATCAACTCCAATAATTTTAATGTCGTTGTTTTTCTCCTTAAAAAACTTTCCGCAACCTGTAATTGTTCCACCAGTTCCGGCGCCAACAACGAAATGAGTCAGCTTTCCTTCGGTCTGTTCCCAAATTTCCGGAGCAGTGGTTTCGTAATGAGCATCTCGGTTAGAGAGGTTATCGTATTGGTTTACGTACCATCCGTTTTCAGTTTCTGTAGCCAAACGTTTCGAAACAGAATAATACGAACGCGGATCTGTTGGTTTAACATCGGTTGGACAAACAATCACTTCAGCGCCAACCGCTTTCAGAATATCAACTTTTTCTTTAGACTGCTTCGAATTGGTTACAAAAATACATTTGTATCCTTTCACAATTGCCGCTAAAGCAAGTCCCATTCCTGTATTTCCGGAAGTACCTTCAATGATGGTTCCGCCAGGTTTCAGCAGTCCGTTTTTCTCGGCATCTTCAATCATTTTTACAGCCATTCTGTCTTTTACAGAATTTCCGGGATTGAAGGTTTCAACTTTAGCTAAAACCAGCGCAGGAAAGTCTTCACCCAAAACTTTGTTCAGTTTAACGAGTGGCGTATTTCCGATGGTTTCCAGTATATTTTCAGCGTATTTCATATTTTAGATTTCAGCGCTGCAAATATAAGGCTTTCAAACGAGAGTAATTTTTGCCTGTTAATCGTACTTAATGGCTTTTACCGGGGAAATTTTACTGATCAAATAACTCGGAAGAATGAGTGAAATAGCAGAAACAGTAAGAATTCCTAACGAAATTGCAAGGATATGGAGAATGTTAAGATCAATCGGAACTGTACTCAGATAGTAATTTTCCGGATTAAGCTGAATGACGCCGAAATACTTCTGGATAAGGAGAAAACCGATGCCAATCAGATTTCCGAAAATAAGTCCTGGAATCATAATCATCAACGTATAATTGATGAAAATTGCTCGAATTTGTTGATTGGTTGCGCCGAGCGTTTTCAGCATCCCGATGGAATTCGTTCGTTCGATAATCAAAATCAGCAAAACCATTATAATATTGATGATGACAACCACTAACATTATTACAATGATGAGTAAGATATTCATATCGAAAATGGCGATAAAATCTACAATTTGGGGATATTTTTCAGTGGCCTTTTCAGTATAATTTTTATAACCGACGAGTTTATCAATCTGCGGCGACATTGCATCAAGCTCGTTGATATTGTCCAGAAAAACATCCATTCCTCCTACTTCATTTTCTTTCATTCCGAGAATTCTTCTGGCATGGTTAATTCCACCGATTACGAAAAGATCATCAATCATTTTGATGTCGGTTTTGTAGATACCTACAACT
Organism: Bacteroidota bacterium; assembly: GCA_023458415.1. GTDB lineage: Bacteria > Bacteroidota > Bacteroidia > Flavobacteriales > Weeksellaceae > JAEWZO01. Next base: position 22,932 of record JAEWZO010000022.1, on the reverse strand, counting down.
TCAAATTTCCTGTAAACCGGCTGCTGTTCGTCACGCGAAAAAATAGCGACAATGCTGTCTTTCACTTTCAGATGAAGTTCATCCGCAATTTTCTTGGAAATGGTGATTCCACTGTTAAAACCTTTTTCGGTAACTGTAGGTGTTGTTCCCGAAATAAGAAATTTCTTGAAGCGCTCTGCATCAAAATCCTTCCCTATTCCTTTGTAGATAATTCCGGAAAAACCGTCTTCATTCCGCAGAATTCCACTTACAGAGACATAATTTTGGGTTCCTGCAATGCCGTTAAGTTCCTGAATTTGTTGCCGTTGAAATCCTTCATTCTGAAGAACCGATGAATTGTAGGAATTGTTGCTTTGCTTGGATTTAATGGAAACGTGACCGGCAAAATCGGCCATCCTTTCTTTAATCGCCCGTTTAGAACCGTAACCTGTGGAAACCGTTATCAGCGAAACAATAATTCCCAAAGCCACCGAAAAGCGCCCAATGAAGATGATCACCTTCGAGAGGTTATTTTTGTTATCTTTGGAAAAAGCAATTTTTCGGGAAAAATATAACGGAAATTTCAATCGGATGAATTTAGAGCTCAAAAATAAAAATTTACTTCTTATTCTGCTAATTTATTTTGGTTTAAGCCCTTTATTTAAGGCACAAAAAGACGACCAAAACTGTTTTAAAACCGGCGCCGACCGCCCGGAACTCTATCTTCCTCATCTGAAGGACAAAACTATTGGAGTAGTAACGAACGCTACCGGTCTGCTGAAAGACAAAACTCATATTGTAGATTTTCTGGCAAAAAACAACGTAAAGATTAAATACATTTTCGCTCCGGAACACGGTTTTCGTGGTGATGCGGATGCGGGTGAACATGTAAAAAACGGAGTCGACCCCAAAACCGGAATTCAGATTATTTCTCTGTACGGAAACAATAAAAAACCAAAAGCCGAGCAGGTTCAAGGAATTGATATATTACTATTTGATATTCAGGATGTTGGAGTTCGTTTTTACACTTATATTTCTACCCTGACTTACGTAATGGAAGCAGCTGCTGAAAAAAATATTGAAGTGATGGTTCTGGACCGTCCAAATCCTCACGACGGCTATATCGACGGACCGGTTTTAAAAGACAAATGGAAAAGTTTTGTGGGAATGCACAATGTACCTGTTGTGTACGGACTTACCATCGGAGAATACGGCAAAATGGTGAATGGAGAAAAATGGATGAATAACGGCGTGCAGGCAAAATACACTTTAATTCCGATGCAGAATTACCGGAAAACGCAGCGTTACGAAATTTCCGATAAACCATCGCCGAACTTACCGAATGACAAATCGATCAATTTGTATCCAAGTCTTTGTTTTTTCGAAGGAACCCAGGTTTCTGTAGGTCGCGGAACAGATTTGCCGTTTCAGATCTACGGTTCACCGTGGACAAAAAATTTACCGTATAAATTCACGCCAAAACCCAATTTCGGTGCAAAAGATCCATTCCTGAACGGAAAATTGTGCTATGGCGAAAACCTTTCTGATCATTCCGAAGATTTGAAAAAACTGGATTTATCCTGGCTGTTGAAAGCGTACAAAAATTATAAAAACCCGCAGCAAAGTTTCTTCCTGAAGAATCTTTTCTTTGATAAACTTGCCGGAACCGACGAACTAAGAAAGCAAATTATCGCCGGAAAATCGGAAGAAGAAATAAGACAATCGTGGCAGAAAGATCTGCAAGATTTTGAAAAAATCCGGGAAAAATACGTGGTTTACGAAAACTAATCGAAATCGTGTTTAGTATCGTCATTCTTATTTTTATTAATAAACCACATCCCTATCGTTAAGCCCACAACACCTGCAACTGCAGTCATTAAAGCTCTTTCCAGCTTATCGGGAAGATCATTACCGAGATAATTCATCAGAAAAAGAATGATGAACGTAATGGCGGCAACCACCAGATATTTTGTGCTTTTTATATTCATTACTGTATTTTATAAGAAACCATAATTCCTCCGCGGTACGGAATCCATTCGCCACTGCGGTTCCAGTTTCGGCTAGGATCATCGTAACGTTCGCCGGTAATTTTGTGATAACCTTTGTAAAAACTTTGATTGCTTCCAGCACCCAGAAATGCATCCAGATTCCATCTATCATTAAGTTTCAACTGATAACCAACCACGGCTCCGATGAGAAATGAATAGCCGTCCTGATACAAATCTGAAGCTTTATACACCGGCGAATTTTCATCATTTTCATCAACAGGAAAATAATTATCTCCCCAATAATTCCATTTCTGAGCAATAAAACGCGAACCTGATATATTGGCTCCAACATACCATTTACTGAAGCTTTCAGTAAAATAATATCTCAAATCTGCTCCCACCATATACATCTGAAGATATTTCCCTGCAAAAGATTTCCACGGAGAAACAAAAATTTCGCCCTGTGCGGTAAAGTTTTCATTGAGCTCCTTTTCAACGGCTGCATTCAGAATTCCAATAGGTAAAAAAACTGCGTTGGCTTTCAGGTAAAGCTGTTTGTTGTTTTTGGAATCTGTCAACTGAGCATTTGCAGAAAAAAATCCACAGCAAAATAGGATGAGAAGTAATATTTTCAAAACGGAGTATCTAATTATTTCAAACTCTCAAGAAGCTGTGTAGCAAGTGTGCTATCTTTTCCTTGCTGGTTTGCAAGATTTCTGGAAAGTTCGCCATACATTTTTGCACTTTCTTTATTTCCTGTTTTCTGATAAAGCTTAGCTAAAATATAAGTGTTTTCAGCAGTTTCTGAACGCATCACACTTTTTTCTGCCCATTCCTGAGCTTTCTTTAAAGAGGAAGTAGTTGAAACATTTTCACTGAAAATCCACGCTGCTTTCAAAAGTTCTTCGGGTGTAAAATTTTCAGATTTTGTGTAGTAAGCCAAAGCTGCTTTTTCATATTCATTGTACTTTCCAACGGAAGGATAATAATTAACTTTCAGTCTGTTCAGAACGGTTGTAGCTTCTTCCACACCCACGATCGGAACGGCTTTCTGCATAAAATAATCGTCTTTAATCAGCTGTGTTTTAGTATCGAGCGCGCTTTCCATAATGCCGGAAAGTTTGATATTGCTTTCGAACTGGGAATAAATATTTTCAGGTAAAAACTGAATGATTTCCGGTTTTCTGTTGGTGAATACTTTGAAGTTTGGATCTTCTGCAGATTTAATGAAATAAAGAAGTAATCCAACATCATCCCGTGTTAAAGCCTGAGTTCTATTGCTGAAATATCTTTCAGACGCTTTCTTTGCAAGCGCGTAATCAGTTTCAGCATATAACCTCATCATATTAATCAAGAAGTCCGGATCTTTTTCGCCGTTATCAAAACGCTCCTTCACCGAAGAAGTTCTGTTTTCCGGATTATTGGCCTGTTTTGCCGCTGCCAGAAAATCTTCTTCTTCCATGTAACCGAAAGTTTTGTGCACCACTTCACCGTCGCCGTTCAGATAAAGAAAAGTCGGATAAGAACGGATGCCGTATTTTGCTGCAATTTCACGCCCTTCCCCTTTTTCCATATCGAAACGGGCATTGATGAAATTTTCATTGTAGTAGTTTTTTACATTTTCCCGTGGAAAAATATTTTTCTCCATCAATTTACACGGACCGCACCACGCCGCAAATGCATCCAGGAAAACCAGTTTTTTTTCTTTTTTAGCTTTGGAGAGAATCTCCTTGAAGGTAGAATTTTCAAAATTGATACTTTGCTGTGCGAACATCAACAATGACGCGAAAACAAGTGCAACTGAAAGACATTTTTTCATTTTATTATATTTCGGGACCAAAGATAAGTATAAAAATAAAACAGAAACGCCAAGTGAAGGTTTGCCTTTATTAAAAATTTTTGGAGCGGTGAATACCGATGATTTCTTAGTCTGATTTTATTGTATTTTAGCTTAAATGAATTCTGAACTAAGATGAAATATTCCCCTGAAGCTGAAAAAATCCTGAACCACATCACTCCGGAAACCAAATTGTGCGACTTGAGAATAATCGCTAAAGAAATTAAAAAAAACCATAATCTTGCGATGGAACTTTGGTCCTCCGGTAAGTTTTTGCCGCGTCAATTGGCCATCCTGATTATGGATTCCAAAGAACTTTCTCAGGCAAGTATTAACAAAATGGATGAGGAAATGCAGGTTCATACTTATGAAGAACGAAACCATTTGACCGATTGGCTAATGGCGAATCAGCTTCTGAAAAATAAAAAAACCACTGCTCTGGTTGAGTCGTGGGAAAACAATCCTTCCTCGATGCAGCGCCGGATTTTTTGGTATCATCAAGGCCGACTGCGATGGATGGGTCAAAAACCGCCTGCCAACACAGAATGTCTTTTGGACGCCATTGAAAGCCGAATTTCAGGTGAAGCGCCGGAGGTTCAATGGGCAATGAATTTCACTGCCGGTTGGATTGGCGTCTACGATTCCCAATTTCGTGACCTCTGCATTGCATTAGGAGAAAAAACCGGATTATATAAGGGAAAAATGGTTTCCAAAGGCTGCACACCGGAATATTTACCGGAGTTTATTGAGATTGAAAGTTGGAAAAGGGGGCGGTGATGGATTTCTTTATAATTAAAACTCTTTTGGAAGTTGTTTACCCATTGTTGTTCTAAGTTGTTGATTGATTAAAGAATTGTACTGTTTAGCTTTCCTAATGAAACTGGACATTCATCAGTTCCTGCAGGGTGACCACGAAACTCTTTCCTTTGTTAGTATACGGATTTCCGCTTGCGGTGATTTGCTTATACATTTGAAGGTTTTGATACCTGAATTTCCGTCCAAGAAATTCTGCAGCAGCGGAAGGTTCGATTCTGTAAACCAAGTAGTAATCTTTTGTTTCACCAGGATAACCTAAAGCCTCCATTTTCTTCTTGGAGAAAACACTGAACCCCGCATTGAGTTCGAAAATCAACTCCGCATAAGGACCTTGTGAATCCTTTTTTCCCTTTTCACGCAGGACAAGGAAACTAGCACGAGCAAAATCCAGCGTCAATTCCGGGGAGCCCTCATCAACTCGGAAATTATACAATTTGTGCTTCATGCACCATTCAAGATGCTCCTTGCTGCGTACATATCCTACAATCACCATGGTTTCCTGCGGAAGAATCCTTTCCGTTTTCAGATAGATCGGCGCAGCTTCCTGTAAAGAATCTCCTGGTTTGTTGCGGTGGACTTTATAATTTTTCACAGCAAGGTGTTCACGCTGAGAATTAAGATTTAACAAATGATTTCTTATATCGGTAATGAATCCCTGTACTACAAGAATCCCGGTATTTGCTTCATTGGGCCGTACGGCAAATGCGCCTAAGCCCGGCAGGATTTCATGAAAGCCCTTGAAAACTTTTTTGGAATCTTCCAGTCCGGGATATAAAATGTAAGAGCCATAAGTCCTTCGGATGGCATCATTATAGGTGTGCATTTTGTGAAGGTCTTCCCTTTTGAAAAGCATTTCCCCACCCGATTTATCCAAAGTTCCTTCCTCTGCTTCTTTATTCAGTACATCGATCTCAATTCCGCTTTTCACTTTGTATTTGGAATCAAAATGGACATGAACGATCTCATTGAGTTTTTCCGCAATATCTTTTTCTGCGTCCTTTTCCTGGAGTTCTGCCGGCCAGATGCTGAGGGTATAATCCGGACGGAGCTGCATCGTCCACGATCCTTGGTTTCCAATTTCGGTTCCGCTACTTCCAAAAGTTTTGTTATAGGAAAATTCCATTTTCAACCGCCGCGTTTTTCCTTCAAAAATTCCTTTCAGGACCAATTCATTGCCTTCTTTCAGATTGAAATTCAGCCCACTGTCAGCAGAAACAATCAGCTTTTTCAGTTCATCTTTACTGATTTCGAAGTTGGCTTTTACTGCTTTTAAGAGTTCGAAGAACAACCAGTATTCATACAGCTTGGCGACATCTTTCTTTCCTGCCTCGTAAACATCGTCGCCGCCTTTCCAGGTCAGATTGGCTGCCAAGTCGAACATCACCCATATTTTGAGGATGCTGCGGTAACCTTCACGACGCTGCAGAACAGGACTGTTCAGAAGCAGGTTATTTGCTCTGCCAATTCCGCGGAAAAACGGATGATTCAGATGATTGTCCAGGCGACTTAGCAATTCATTACTTTCGCGGTAAAGCCTTTCATTGTTTTTTCCTGCAAACTGAATCTTTTCGATGAATGCGTGAAAACTCTCGAGTGCAAATTTGATGAATCTGTTTTCGGAAGTATCCGGATTGTCCTGTTTTACAAAAGTCTGAACCTTGGAAGCAACTGCATTGATTCCAAAATCTTTAAGGCGGTGGCCGTCTATTAATTTTACAGAAGCACTTCCCGTCATCTCCCGCAGATTGGAGCGTGTGAAACGCTTAATTCTTCCAACCGGTTGCTGTTGTTGCGTCATGTCCCATCGGGAGTTGGGATTTCTGAGAATGTGATAAATGGCCAGCTCAAACTCTTCACTGTCCAGAATGGATTTGATGAAGGCGAATTTTTGATAAAGACTCTGCGGATTGTTGTCAAAATCAGGTGTAACGGACTGATATACCGGAACGTCACTCTGGAAAATCAGGTCAATCGTCTGTTCGGCAATCTGAGAGAGCATGATGCGGTAATCGCTCCGGTAATCCGTTTTTACCGAAAGTACTTCCAGTTCAATTACATCATCGGTAATCTGCCATTCCTCGTTAACCCTTTTCTCAACCGCAATTTTCAGCCTGCCTACAGAAGTATTCGGCTGAATTTTTCCCATGTTCCGGTTGAATTTGGAAGGAATAACCAATAAGGATTCAGCCAAAGCATAGTCAGGATCACTGATTTTGTACTTGTAAAAATTTCCTTCGTAAATTTGATATGGGGATTCGGTTCCTTCAGGAGCCGGATTCTCAAATGCCTCGCGCATATCGTTTTCTTTCTCATGAACAATTTCACAAAAGAGGCCTTTCTTGATATGGTCCAGTCCGATTTTCACGATCAGGCTTCTGCGTAACTTGCAAAACTGTTTTCAATGAGCGACTGATACATCCGCTGAATTTTTTCGAATGACAAAGGATACTTGATGTTGGTTACTTCCACATTTGATTTGCCCTCATTGGTGAAAATATCAGTTTCAGGTATCGTTACAAGACAAAGTTTAGCCAGTTCTGTAAGTGGCTTGGCCAGTTTTCTTCGCGAACCGTGAAGCTTTGGCAGCAGCTTCTGCATTATGGCGACATCCGTTTTTTCTTCCGATGAAAGGTTCGAATCCAAACGTCCAATACGATCATACAGTTTGATGATTTCATTGGCAGAACGGTAACCGAATTCCGCACCCACTTCTTTCAGTGTTCCAAAGAAATTCAATAATTCAGATTTCAGATTATCATCTGCGATGGTTTCCTGCTTTGCGTTTTCAAGAAAAGAAGCAGCAAACGCTGCACCTTCACCATTAAAATCAGTTAATGGAACAGGGTTTTTCAGAAAATTTTCAAGATCATCAGTATCCACTCTGAATTCAATGACGTTGGCTCTGTCCAACACTTTCGGACTGAACATGTAAGTAGTCTCGTCAATGTTCACCGTTCCGATTACGAAAAGATTTGGCGGCCACACGTAGGATTTATTGACATATACAACGTCGTCAGCAGAATTGTTATCAGCTTCGTTATCAGGCGAACTTGATTTCAGTTTATGTTTTGAAGCATGAAGTTGAAACTCTTGCCGGGATTCCATGATGCTCAGAAAATCTGCGAAATATCTTTCCACATGACTGAGGTTCATTTCATCCAAAATCAGAAAGTATGGCTTATCCGGATGATCATTCGCTTCAATGATGAGTTGCAGCGCGCCATTTTCCGGTAGCACATAATTGTTCGGATCCAACGCATTTACATAACCCAGCAAAGGTTCACGGTTAATCCAGTCGGCGCCTACGGGAACAAGGCAGTATTGCGATATATTTTCGCAGATCCATTGTGCGAAAGTCAAAGCAAGACGAGTTTTCCCCGAACCGGAAAGGCCTGTGAGAAGCACGAAGGGTTTGGTTTGTAGGGAAGAAATAAATCTTGTCACAAGCAGTGGATTGAAAATATTCATTAATGGATTTAATGAAGAATATTGCATTTTTTCTTCGAAGAGTAGTTGTGAATGCTCGTTCCTGACTGGGCTTTGCATAATCTCTTTGTATTGATCTATGATTTCTTCGATATCCTTCTGCAAAATCTCCGCAGACGGCATGTTTTCAGGATCATAAATCTTGAAAATCATTGATTCCTCATACCTTTTTGGCTTATCTTGAAATTTTTCTAGAAAGTATGATTTAACCGATTGTTCTTGAATGTTATGCCAGGAAACGTCTGGCTTATGCGTTTCGCTAATTCCGTATGCCAGAATAATTATATTGTGTTCTTTGTAGTATAAATAAACAGGATAAATACCATGCTGAATAGTGTTATTTCCCAACAAAAACCCGATCCAAGGTATACTTGCAAAATTTCCTTGTCCAAAACTGATTTTCAACTTGGTATCTAAAAAAGAAGTAGGATAACTTTTAGTTTTTAAATCATTTTGTTCATCTGCTTGCGATATAAACTGCCTCAACAACGAAGCTATGTTGGCTTTTTCTTTTGGAACTATTAAAAAACCATGATTTTCCAAAATTTGAAATGGCTCCTTAATATTATTATCAAAATTTCTTAAAAATAATTCTTCTCCACCAGCTAACTTATTTGCTTCAGAAAGTACAAGTATAGGAGGATATGGTTTTTCTTGATATAAGAGGTCATAAGTTGAGGAACTTCTGCCGCTTAACAATTCCGGATTTTCGTCAATTCGATTTATCGCTTTGATAATTTGATCTCTAGTAATATTTTCCATCTTCTAATAAGGTATAAATCTAAGCATTTATATGTGAAATCTCCGATTTGCTAGACTGCATAATATCACCCAATAAATTCTTCAATATTTCTTTGGTGTTGTTTAATAATCATTTCATCTTCTCCATTCCTAACCGCTTCATTTAGCATACTGATTATGAATTGTTTATCAGGATATTTAGCTTTCATATTACTACTACAAATCTCTTGAACAAGAGTTGAAATTTCAGAGGGATAAATGACGAAAGTATTTTCCGGCAATGATAAATTGGTCTTTATTTCACAATCTCCATAATAAACTACCACTGAAAAAAAGGCACTTTATTTTGTAAAAAAAGTCTTTTTTTAAATTTTCTACATGTGTTCGGTTTTGTAAGATAGGATTATAGAACTGATAGCGATCTCTTCCGTAAGAAACAACCTTTGTCCATTTTTCCTGATATGCATTACCAAAAATCCACCCAGTATAATCTTTTACTTCAAAGACAATGATTCCGACTTTCGTTGCTAATACCAGATCGATTTGGGAGAAATGGCCGCTGGCTTTCCGTAAATATAGGTCATGAAAAATCGCTCCATTATTGAACCCAATTGACAAAAGTTTCCTAAGCAAAGCTCTTTCCGAAGGAGTGCCACGCGTTCCAAAGTATGTTCTAATGTAGGCCCTAAAATTTTCTTTTTTCTCTTTAGTAAGAAAATTATTGTACCAGATCAGCGCAACCCCACTAATTATCAAAAGAGAAATAAGAACAGTAAAAGATAATAAGCTAGAATTCATCGCCAAATTATTAGATCAATTCACAAATTGAAATATCAAAGTTCTGATACTAACTAAGCAGTATTTTTTTTTGAGCAGCTTCTGTAAGAAGATTATTTCTATGAAAAGTGACACAATTCCTGCTACACAAAAATAAAGAAAAATCCCTAACCTGCAATACTTCAGCGTGTTAGGGATTTTAAGAGTGGTTTCTCCAGGAATATCCGTTTAAACTGATTTTCAACTAATTATCTTTGTTCTAAGTTAACTCAGGGACAACATGTGGACATTTGTGTTTCTTACCTGAATTGATAGCAGATTTAGTATTACAAATATAATAAATTCTTGTTAAAATTTCATCAAATAAATTTTATTTTGGCACGATAATTGTTACATTAAAAGTAATTACCGAAAATACTGATTGGAAAGCCATTCAGTATTTTTCATTTAAGAGAAAATAAGATTTATGTAAGAAAAAAATATTAAATAAAAACGTTCCAAAATTCGTATGACCAAATTAAGATTTGAAGGTCATTTTTTTTGTGCCAAAAAATAAGGTTATGGAAATTTGACAATATTTTAAAACATCATATAATAAAGTAATTATTTAATTAATAATAAATCAATAAGATAATTTATTTTTATAAAAAATGGAAATAATTTAAAAATACAATAATTCAAAATAACAAATAAAATGAAAAATCATGAAAAACACTGATTTGCTGAACGCTTTTTCGCAGTTCTTAAATGCTATCCCGAAAAACGGAATAGACGAAAAAATTGATTTGGTTTTAAACAAATTAGAAACCATCGAGCAACCACAAAAAAATGCTAATGAAAATGAGTATCTTTTGATTGACGAAGTCTGTAAATTGACTAGAAAAACACGTGTGACAATTTGGTCTTGGAGAAAAAAAGGTATTCTAACTCCTATTGGTAAATCGGGTAAAAATCCCCTTTACAGAAAAAGTGATGTAATTGCATTTATTCACAAAAAAAATACGGTTTGCTAAATGAGATAAAAAAAAGACTGTTAACCATAACTATTGTTTTGTCTGATTATTCTAGACTCTTTCAGACATAATCCTAAAATTTTATTGACGAATGTTTAATCTGCATCGGATTTCCCTTTGTACGGGATTTGTCGTGCCCAAAAATTAAAAAAATGATTGATAATATCAGATTATGTTTTAAAGAAAAAAATCTTGTTGAAAATTGGTTCAATGAGAATTTAGAAAAATTCCCTGTATACACAAAGAAAAGTATTGTATCTGAAGATTCCGAATTTTCAACTTATCCAATAATTGCTCACTTTGAAAATATGAGATTAGTAATCAATAAAAAAACTTGCCATTTGGAGGGTTCTTTACATAAATTTTACAATAGTATTCTCAGTACTCAATTGAGTAATAAAAACCTTGATGATGGCTATTCTAATGATAATTACTGTCATTTACAAGATAACAACTACAACGATTTTCATTATGTAGAACTCATAATGATTATCGAATATTTAACGGAATTCTTTGATGGATTGGATTTGAACAATGCCTCTATTTCAGAGTTAGAGTTTGGGTTTAATGTGATAACAGAAAAACAACCTTCCGAATACAAAGATTTGAATTTTTTACTTTATGAATATAAAGCTCCAATAAAAAATAAATCAAAAAAAGGTGAATATTTTAGTCGATTTGAGCACTCAAAGTTTGAGTACAAAGTTTACAGCAAAAAAGACCAAAAAATGTTAAAAACAAATGTGATGAGAATTGAAATTGTACTTAAATCAAATCATTTAAAACAACTCGGAATTATCAAGTTTACAGATTTATTGGTCCTCGAAAACATAGAATCGATACTCAGTTATTTCCTCAAAAGATTTGAAAAATTTATCATAGTCGATAACAGATGCGAAAAAGAAAATCTTCCGAAAGAAATTTTGCACGAAATCGGAAATTACTTGGAACCATCTTTTTGGAAAGCAAGAAGAAAAGTTTCAAACACGAATAGAATTAAAAATCGACTGAATAAATTATTGGTGGATTACGATATGCTAACTACAAAAAACTACTTCATCAACCTGATTCAAAACAAATGCAATCAACTACTTTATGGTGTTGAAATTAAAAATGAATTAGCAATGGTAGATGATTGAATTTTCGACAGTGTATATATTGAAAAACAAATCAAAAACAATACTATTATGAATAATAAAAACACATTGCCAAAAGATTTTCTACTCATTAATTCTTTTAAGAATAAAGAAAACAAAGTCATTTATAATGTCCTACACTATAAGAGTGGTAATATAATTTTAACAAAATCATTTTCTCGAGAATTTTCAATAAATATTGTGAATTTTTTCGCAATTGTAAAGGCATTAATGTATTGTAAATCACATAAGGTGAAACTACCAATTTTTAGTAATAATTATTCAGCATTAAAGTGGATAAAAGATAAAAAAATTAAAGATTATGAAAACACAATGGTTGCTAATTGTGCAAACATGGCTGTTAGTATTCTTTATCGGTGTGAAAATTTGGATTTAGTTTACTATTGGAATAAACAATATTTCGGTACAGTTGGTGAGTTTTTTAGAAATTCTTAATTTACTTTACAATAAAATCACAGAATAAAAAAGGCTATTATTAGATAGCCTTTTTTAATTACTTTGCAACATCAAATGGATTTTCATTCGCTTCACAAATACCGTTCCCATCCCCTTATATTTCATTTCTTTGCCATTAACTCAGGCTGAATACATACAGTTACCTAATTGCTCCGTAAATCGAAGAAAAACCACATCCTTTTGTATCAACATCGTTTTCAATTTCAATGTGTTTTCTTAAATCTTCAATTGTCGCATCGCCACGTTTAAGTTTTGATTGAATACTTTTTTCGGGTTTTGGTTCTTTGAAATCAGCAGATAAATCACACTTTTTATCTTTTGATGTTTCTTGTGAGAAGAAAAATGTTGGAACTGCTAAAGAAACTGCAAAAATCAATTTTTTCATAATCAAAACTTTTTGTTTTTAGGTTTGCTATTTTATACAAATGTCTGCTAAACCGAATATTGAAATTAATTTTTATTTGAGATTCAAGTCTTTTTTCAAATTTTCCCAACCGTACCAATTACAACGTGAATCCTTGATTTCCTTAATCTTTCCATTGAAAGTCATCCTGTAAGTTTCTTCAGTAGTACAACCACCATCTCGTTGATGAATAGAATTGAGTTTAGATTCAAATTTAACCAACTTCTTAACTTGCATTTCAGTTAGTTTGCTGGTCTTTTTCCCATAACGCATAAAATAACTTGAGTTTTCATTTTTTATCGTCAATGAATCAGATAAGTGGCGAAAACAACCTTGTGATTTCCAAGTTATTTTTACCGAATCATTTTTAAGATTTTTGATAATGGATTTATCTAAATTTTTTGAGTAACTACAAAAATGTAGAATTGTTGTTAAGCAAAAAAAAAGTGTTAGTGCAAGAATATTTTTTAAAGTGTTTTTCATTTTCAAATAAGTTCTATACTTACTTTAGCAAATTTTGACGGGCTTCACTTGCTTCGGCATACGAATCAAAAGTTTCAATTCTTCTATCAGAAACATTATACTCCCTATCATATTTCATCATTGAATTTTCCATCTGGTCAAGTTCTCTATAATAATTGTCTTTGCTTAAATCGGTCATTTCAAAAACATTGCTAACTTTTGTTGCATAATAAGTTTTATGTTTTGTTTCTCCGTCTTCATAAATCATTATGGATCTTTTGGATTCTAAATCAAAAATTGCTACACAATAATATATTTTAACAGATGGAATGGGCTGACTATATACTGCTGAATCTACATTAATGGCTTCATTAAAATCGCTAATATTATGCGATGGATTCCCCAATGCAACAGCTGAATCCAACAACTGCATTACAGCAAGACTATCTTGGTAAATTGCAAGTGATGAATCGGTGGCAACGGTCAATTGGTTATCATGATGATTTATTTGCCTAGAACTTTTGTAAAAAAATATAAAGATAATCCCAGCAAGTACGACTAATACTCCTATAAAAGCAATGGCATTTATATCTAATCCTTTCTTTTCAATAGTCAACTTTTGACCACAATGAAAACAGAATTTTGCATCATTGGAATTTTGAGCTTTACAATTTAAACATTCCATAATCTTAATTTGAACAAGTTTGCATTAGTATTATCGCAACAATTCCCATAATAATGCTGTAAACAATTAGCTGCATAAATTTATTACCTATTTCTTTTGTCGCTCCAACGGTTAATTCACCAATCTCTCCAACAATTCTTTTTGCCTGATTTCTTGCATTATTAACCCATCTTTTTAGAACTTCGTCATCAAATTCATATCCTTGAAAATCTTCGCTTTTAACAGGCGTTTCCCTAAATCTGTTATAAAATTTTTCATACTCAACATCATATTTCAACCTTGCTTCATCGTCCTTTAAAATTAAATATGCCTCATTCAAATCTTGCATTTTTTCCGTTGTATCAATGCCAATATTTTTATCGGGATGCCATTTTTTTGCTAAATTTTTGAATGCAACTATGATTTCTGGTTTGGTAGAATCTTTACTTATTTCAAGAATTTTGTAATAGTCCTTAAATTCCATAATCACTAATCCTTATTTAGTGTTTCTTCACTATCCTCTTTTTTCCATACGTAATAAAGTCCTGCAATTAATGCCAAACTAATAATCCCTCCCAAAGCACCGGGACTTTTTGATGATGAACCACTTGCAAGAGCGGTGTTTATTAAACCAACAGCGAAAATCAAAACAATAGTTACTACAATTTTTGAAATAACACTTTTCGATTTTGTTGATGTCGGTTTCTCGTTTGAGATTGGGTTTGATGAGGTTTGCGGATTCGTAGCATTCGTTGGAATTGAATCATTGTTACTTGTTTCAGGATTTCTATTTACAGAAATATTGAAACCACATTGATTACAAAAGACTGATTCATCAGGAATTTTGCTTCCACATTCTGAGCAATACATAAAATAATTTTTCACTAAATAAAAAAGCGTGGAACTAATTCACGCTATGCAAAAGAGGTATTTGGCTACCTGTACACAAAAGCAGAACAGCCCACGCCATACGTGGGTGTCTTTACTTTTGCCTTTGCGTACTTTAAAATTGCCAAATTTTCTTTTGCAAAGCAATAAGTTTAAACACTTATTATTTTTTCGTTGATGTTATAGACACAAATATAAAACTATTTCCTGATTTTTAAGATTATTTAAAGATATGTTTACCAACACAAGGTATTGTAGGAAAAAGGGGTGGGTAGTTTGGCGTTTTTCATCCATACCCCCACCTAAAAAAATCACCATTTTAATTTTCCGAGATGCAAAAAGTAGAAATCTTTTTTTTTGATTTTTTCTAGACTATAGTCTTAACTAAACATAATCTGTGAGCTAGATTAAAAAGATTTAGTTATTTTGCATTGTACTCAAAAATATACTTTAAATTCAGTACACATGGCACCAGTTTTGATGTGTATAAAACAAGAAACCCCAACCAATATTTGCGGTATTGAATTGGGGAAGTGTAAAAAATTCTAACTCTAATTAAAACTTGTTTACAATGGCAAATTTACAGATTTGTTTGGATGAAATCCAAATCTATGTTGGTACTTATAAGAAGTACAACGAAGGCTCACTTTTCGGAAAATGGATGAAAATTTCTGATTATTCAGATTACGAAGATTTGAGCGATGCGATGCGAGAACTTCACAAAGATGAAGACGATGCGGAACTAATGTTTCAAGACTTTGAAGCTCCTGAACTTTTTGAGAGAATGGGGCTAATTTCAGAATCTTATTTATCTACTGATATTTACGAGATTATTGAAAAAATAGAAAATTGCAGTTATGATATTGAAATTATTTCGGCTTATGTTGATTGTTTCGGCTACTACTGTAAAGGGATTGACGAATTGATTGAAAAGGTTGAAGAAAGTTATCAAGGTGAATATCAAAGCGATGAAGAATTTGCCGAACAACTACTAACAGAAACTTGTTGTATTCCCGAAAATCTTCCAAGTTATCTGTACATAGATTGGGAACGAACTGCACGAGATATAATGTTCGACTACTCAACAAGTAACAATTATTATTTTAGATGTTCATAAATCAAATTAATGGCACTTCTGCAAAAAGGAGTGCCTTTTATACCCAAAAAATTATGGAAGCAAGATATATCAGGGTTTCAACAATGAACCAAAAAACAGAAAGACAGTTAGCGAAATCACACCCAAACGAAAAACTTTACATCGATGTAGTTTCAGGTGCTATGCCTTTCGCAAATAGACCAAAAGGAAAGGAGCTTTTGAGTGACATACAACAGCAAAAAATCACTTTACTAACAGTTTCGAGCATAGATAGACTTGGGCGAAATTTAGTGGATATTTTAGGCACTATTGAGGCTCTAAATCACTATCAAACAAATCTTAAAGTAGAAAATTTAGGGCTTGACAGTCTCGTTGATGGCAAACCAAGTTCAGCATTCAAATTAATTGTTTCTGTGATGGCTAATATAGCCGAAATGGAACGTGAAGCGATTTTGGAAAGAACTCGTGAAGGCATTGAGATTGCTAAAGCAAAAGGTCTCTTTAAAGGCAGAAAACCTGGGTCCGTCATTCCCGATGAAGATTTTCTACACAAGTACCGAGAAGTAGTAAAACAGCTCAGAAAAGGCAAGAATTCTCTTCGAGAAATTGCGAAAATTTGTAATGTTAGTTTATCTACAGTTCAGAAAGTTAAGCATGTAATGAACAAAAAGGAAGATACTTAAAATTTCTATTACACTTTTCTAAAATCGTCTTTCAGTCCCAAATTCGACAAAATAAGATAGGTTGTAATCTTCCACAGAGAATAGACCTGAGATTGAAGTATTTCTTCATTGATAGAATTTAGACTTCCGTGCGTTATGCTATCTCGGGTCTTCTTTAAGTCCTTAAATGTAAAACCAAAATCTTCTGCATTGATGTTGTTTGAACGTAATACATCTTCAAGAGGGCTTGTAAAAGGCTTAAATTCCAATTTATCAATTATTCCATCAAGTTTTTTTTCAAACTCTGATTCGTCATTACCATCTGATAAGAATTTTTTTGTGTAATCAAATAGTTTTTCAGAAAGTTCTTTCTTTTTTATAGTAAAAGTGAATTTATCCTGTTTTTGGCTGCTTTTAAAAATCTCAATAATGTTGAAAAGTAGAATAAATGTTGCGCCTAAATTTACCTCTCTTGCGTGTAGGTAGTTGTCTATCGCTTTTGTCAATTGTTTTTCTTTTTTCAGGTAATTTTCAAACCATTGCGTTTTTAAAATTTTTTCAATGTTGTAATTATCTTTTAGAAACCTAAAAATTGGCAAAAATTCCGAAACGTATGTTTTATTATTTGGTTCTGTATCTCTAAAAATGAATATATCGTTTTCAGTTCTAAATCTCAATTTTTCCATTATTACTCTTACACCATAACAGAAAGACAGAAAATGACACACAATAAACAACCGTTCTTTTATTACTGTGTAATCTATTCCATCAAATCTAAAATTTATTGTGGGAATTTTTTTTACAGTAAATTCCTTACTTCCCCTTTGCTCGTTACTACTAAATTCCAACTCAGGTCTGAAATTCATATTTTTTATTTCATAGTAGTCGTGCATTCCGTTCATTCTGTCAATTGAGTAAGTGTTTTTATCAGCGTAATTAGCAAAAAAGGAATAAAACAGATTTACTACTTTCAGTCCATTCTCATTGAGGAAGGCTGCTCCTTCATTCACATATTCTTTATGCACATTATCTTTAATTAAGCATAATTTGCTAATATAAATTGTGAAAAATTGGTTTCTTTCTCTATTTTCAAACGAAGTAATTTTATAAATTCTGCTATTGTCGAAAAATAGTGAAACTTCCGAATCAATAATTTCAAAGTTTTCTTCAAAAAGTCCAAGAGAATTATCTGACATTGAAAAATAGTAATCAATCATTGATTTTTTATCATTGTCGATAATTTCTATATACATACTTTCATCTCTCACAAAAAGATGCGAATGAAATGATTTGTCCGAAATTTTTTTGTCTTTGAACTTTAAGTTTAAACAGTAATAATCCTTCATTTCTATACTCCCAACAAGGGATGTAATTGGTTCAACTATTTTCTACAATTTCAATTTCTTCCTCGCTCAATCCGTAAAGTTCGTAAACCATTCTATCAATTTCCTTATCCGTTTTTTCGATTTCAGCTTTCAACTCGTTTGCTTTTTGTGCTTCTTCGTTAAAGTAATCTTCCCATTCTGCTTTTTGTGATAAAGTCAATTGAACTTTTGCCTTTTTTAGCTCTTTCAAAAATTCGTCGTAAGTGCATTCGTGCCAATTTTGTAATTTTTTGGAAAGCGTTTCAATTGAAAACTCCCTCTGTATGTTTCCTTGAAATCGTTTTGAAAAGTTATTAAAATTCTCCTTATTGAGCTGCATTTTATGAACTATCGCATGTAAAATTTTAGTCTCGTTTGGAAGCGGAATCACTCTCAGCTGCTCAGGTTTAATATTTACATCAAAGAAAAAATATGAAAACCAATAATTAATCAACTTTGAGTTAAGAATTCCCAAAATTGAAATCAGTGAAAATTCACTTTCATTTTTTATTAAGACATTAGAAATTCCATCGCTACTAATGAATCCATTGTCATCATATACACCAATAATTCTTTGCTTCAATTTTGGATTCCTAATTCTTTGAATCAAAATCTTTGGATGAGTGTAGATGTACTCGGGTCTCGGTCTATGTAACCAATTTCCATATTTAATATATTCTCCATTCCAATTAATCTCAAATTTTTGAATATCACCACCATTAAGCAGTTTTTTATGAAATTCTGTTTCCTTTTCATAACTGTTATATGGTCTTTCAGGATTCTTTGCACCGTACGCAGACATTCCACGCCATATTTCACATTCCGAACTAATTGTTTTTTCTAATTTTGAGAGCTTCTCGATAATGGTAGAAAATGGTTTATAATTCAAAGCAAAATCATTTTCATTTTCTATGATTTCAGCTTGGAACTCATTTGTTAAAGTTTTTGGTATAGCAGTAAAATACTTATTCTTTGAATTTGTATTTTCAATAATAAAAATGGAAGTATCAACGACTGCATCTTGAAATATGTCATGAAGTGTTTCAGAGCATTTTAGCAAATTGTAATTTGAAAATATTATGTTTCTCAATTTTTTGAAATATGAAAGAGAAGTCCAAGTATCAGGTGTTATAAAGCCCAATAATCCACCTTTATTTATTAGATACAATGATTTCTCAATGAAAAACTTGTATAGCTCAAACGGACCTTCTGCACACCGATAATTTCTTACAAAATATTCCTTTCCTTCTTTTATATTCACTCCATAAGGCGGATTTCCAATCACAACATCAAAACCACCTTTTTCAAAAACTTTGGGAAATTCTTTATGCCAATCAAACGCTTTTTCGCCCGCAATTTCTTCATCATCAATCAATGAATTACCACACTTGATATTGTTGTTCAAATCGTTCAATTTGCGGTTTTCCTGTGCAGTTCTCAACCACAAAGATAGTTTGGCTATCTCAACACTTTCTTCGTTCAAATCAACACCAAAAAGGTTGTTTTCCAAAATGCTGTTTTCTACTTCGGGAAATACAAAACCACCACCGGTAATTTTAGTTTCAAGTTCATCTAAATATTGGTGTTCATTAATCAGAAAATTCAATGCTTCATTCAAAAATGCTCCACTTCCACAAGCGGGGTCGCAAATCGTTATCTGTAAAAGCCAAGCTCTATAAGATTTCAGTTTTTCTAATAGTTGTTGCCTTGTTCTTTGCTGTCTTTTTTTGTCGGTTGTATAATCTTCTTCTACAATGCCAATTTCAGCTTTTTTATCTTCGCAAAGCTTCCCAACTGTATTTTCAACAATGTATTTTGTAATGTATTTTGGCGTGTAAAATACTCCGTCTTTTTTCCTTTTGGTCTTGCTTTTGTCTATTTCTTCTCCTGCTAATTGTGCTTTTATTTCGTCAATTTCATTCAAGGAATTTTCAAAAATGTGTCCCAAAATGTTTACGTCTACTTCACTCGCAAAATCGTATTCAGCAAGTTTCAAACTGTGTTTGTAGAGTAAATCATCATCAATTGTGATATTGTCTAAAACTTCATCAGGTTTGAACAGACCACCATTGTAGGCAAAAACACCTTTCTTTTCACCCGAATTTAGATAGCCAAAATTCTGTTTGAATCTTTCATATAACGGAACATAGGCATCAAGCTCAGCTAGTTTATCAAATTCTTCAATTATTCTTCTAATGTAGTTTGGGGGCAACAATCCTCTGTCTTCGCCAAAATACAGAAACAACAATCTGTCAAGTAATTTTTGTGATTTTTGAAAAAGTTCAAGCGCATCAAATTGCGGGTTTCGCTCTGTTAGATTTTGGAATAATTCTCTTTTGAAAAGTGAATAATCTTTGTAAAGTTTTTTGGTAATGGTATCTTCCTCACTTAATGATTCATCTTTCAATCTTTTTGGAATACCATTCTTTAAGTTTTCGTATGCAAGACAAAGATAAAGCAGATTAAATTCTTCTTGCGTTAGCGTAAAAAGATTAAATTCTACAAATTCAACTGAATCATCAATGTAAAAACGCAATTTTTCAAAATTTGAAGTAATCGCATAAATACATCCTCTTTGGCTCACTTTATATCCGAAAACTTGAGCTTCCACTTTGCCTAAATCAGTAGTATCAGTTCCTTTCAGCTCAATTACAGCAGTTACAACATCATCAATCACAATTCCACCATCAGCTTTTTTGGAATCGTTCACATTTTTTAGTTCTCTGTATAGATTGTAATGCGGTTGAGGTCTTAAAGTATAACCAAGAATTTTCACAAACAAATCACGCAAAAATCCTTCCTGATATTCTTCTTCTTTCAGTCCTCTGATGTTTTCCTGAATAGAGATATTTTGGAAATGATTTGTAAAATCTTCCCATTTCTCATTAAGGTTTCGCTGATTTTGATTGTTGAGGTACTTTCTGACTACCGATTTCTGAAATAATGGCATTTAATAGTTCTTATTTCTGTAAAAATAGGGAAAATGAATTGTTTTTCCGATTACACTTTAGGAATAATTATCAACATTTCGTAAAAGCGGGATGCACCATTAATTCTTTTGTAAATACATTCATTCAATAGATATAGAATCAATGTAAAACATCAAAATACATTATTGAAAAAAAATCATTCTTTTATATTCTATATATCTAAATTGGTCATTTTATCACTATCAAAAAATTACTCTTCCCATGCAGATTTCAATTTTTGCGCAACCATATTTTTATCCGCTCTAATATATTTCTTAAAACTTTTGTAATCTTTATGCCCTGTAATCTTTCTTATAAACTCCTCATTCATTCCGTTCATCAACGAATTTGTAATAAAGAATACCCTACCATAGTGCATTGTCAAATATTGGCTTGCATCCTTTTCTACTAAAATGTTTTTCTGTCCTGAATGCTTTACAAACTTGACCTTATCATTAAAACCAATTTCGGCAAAAAGGTTCTTGATTTCCCTATTACAAAATTGATTTGTTGGTACTTTTAATTTTTCAAATCTTTCAGCGTGGTCAGCAATTATATTCTTTGGAATTTGTAAAAGTGGAATCTCTATAATTTCCCTTGTTTTCTGAATGTGTAACCTAATAAAATTATCCGTAACATCTTCCAATTTTAATTTTTCAATATCAATAAATCGAAGTCCCGTATAGGCACTAATAATAAAAATATCCCTTACTATATTTTTGTACAAATCTTCAAAATCAGTGGTTCGTAATTTTTCTACAATTTCGGATGTCAAAATTACTTTGTCGGAATCTTCTTTGAAAACTTCAAACTTTTTGAATTGGAGATTTTTATGATAATCACGTTCAAAAGCCCAATTCAGAAATGTTTTCAAGTTTTTGATGTATTTTCCAATTACAGAATTTAGGAAATCTTTCTCTATAAAATACGCCACCAATTCATCATAGAAATTCAAATCTATTGAATCAAAAGAAACATTTAATCTATTTTCTTCAGCAAATTCTTTGATGTGTTTTTTGGTAGTTCTATAGGTTTTTAAAGTGCTTTCGGCATTTGTAGCCTTCTTGCTATTGATGAATTGTTCAAACAAATCAAAAAAATCAACAATTTTCGTAGCAGTTACATTTGATAATTTACTATCAAATTCTTGCTCCAATTTTTCTTTTGTCAGGGTTTCTTTTTTCAACAAAAAATCTCGTTCAATACCTTTTAGGGTACTTACAAGATTTTCAATTTTCAAGTTTTTTACTTCTGCATCGGGTGCTAGTGGTCTTACTTTCGTTCCTGCCCATTGAGTAGGTTTAATTTTAACAGATGTCGAACGTTTGAATCGTTTACCGTTAATAGTAGCGGTAATATAAACCATTGTTTCTGTAGTCTTTTTTGGTTCTTTTAAGAAAAATCCGATGTTCATCATAAATATTTGGTTTTAAAATTAATAAATATTTTGATTAAAAATCAGGTTCAGATTCCCTCGTGGACAGTAATGTGGACAAAAAACAGCAAAATGTGACTTAACACACCTTAACAGTAATAAACTAAAAATCCCTCTAAACGCTTTGTTTAAAGGGATTTTCTTGTTTTGCGAAGTTAAATAAAGTTAACATTCTGTGGTTTCTCCAGGAATATTTATATCTTTCCAAACACCGATTAATAGGTAATTTTCTAGAAAGGGAGATTCTTAAGGTAACCGAATATTCCACCATGTGAAATACAACAATTTTTTTCTTAAATCTTAGAATGTAAAATTAAGAATATATTTTGAATTAAATGCACTTAAAATTAATGTCTTTATCTTATTTTATATTCCAATTTTCTGTGGTGGGTAGTTCCTTTTTCTTAAATCCTTTTTTCAGAAATTTATTTTTGAAAAATCACCCTTTCAAAAAAAAACGAGTTCCGAGTTTTTTCTACTCCCTTCCGATAGGAATGGCAAGAATTCTTTGAAGCCCAATTTGAAAAATTGTGGGTACAAAGACACATCTTGCAGCAAAAATTTTGTAATAAGGTCGGATTTTTTTAGAGGTCTGAAAACGTAATGTGGATGGGCGTTTTAGCGCTTTTACACATTATTAGGACGGATTTGCTTTTTTAAGAAAAAAAATCAGGAATAGAGATGAGTTTCGGTTGTATCTTTTTTACCCAGGTTCTGGGACTGGGTGTAACAATTTTAC
>JAEWZO010000021.1 GCA_023458415.1 Bacteroidota bacterium | reverse complement strand
GAAAAGAATTTTTCAATAATTCGACATCCAAAATTCAAAATAAATTCAAGAATAAAAATTAAAAAATAATAATTAAAATGAGTAAAATAATTGGAATTGACTTAGGAACAACCAACTCTTGTGTTGCCGTAATGGAGGGAAAAGACCCTGTTGTAATTCCTAATGCAGAAGGGAAAAGAACGACGCCTTCTGTAGTTGCATTTACAAAAGACGGTGAAAGACTGGTAGGGGATCCTGCTAAAAGACAGGCAGTTACGAATCCTCACAACACGGTTTATTCGATCAAGAGATTTATCGGGACGCACTTTAAGGATGATGCGAAAGAGGTTTCCAGAGTGCCTTACACCGTAGTTTCCGGACCGAACGACACCGTAAAAGTAAAAATTGACGATAGAGAATACACACCGCAGGAAATTTCTGCGATGATTCTTCAGAAAATGAAGAAAACGGCTGAAGATTATCTTGGTCAGGAAGTTACTAGAGCGGTAATCACGGTGCCGGCTTACTTCAACGATTCTCAAAGACAGTCCACGAAAGAAGCAGGTGAAATTGCCGGTTTAACTGTGGAGAGAATTATCAACGAACCAACTGCAGCAGCGCTTGCTTACGGTTTGGATAAAAACCATAAGGACCAGAAAATCGCAGTTTACGATTTAGGTGGTGGTACTTTCGATATCTCGATCCTGGATTTGGGTGACGGCGTTTTCGAAGTACTTTCTACAAACGGTGATACACACCTTGGTGGTGACGACTTCGATGATGTAATCATCAACTGGCTGGCTTCTGAATTCCAGACTGAAGAAGGAGTTGATCTGAAAGCAGATGCAATCGCACTTCAGCGTTTGAAAGAAGCGGCAGAGAAAGCAAAAATTGAACTTTCGGCTTCTACACAAACTGAAATCAACCTTCCTTATATTACTGCAACAGCTTCAGGTCCAAAACACTTGGTGAAATCTTTGTCAAGAGCGAAATTTGAGCAACTTGCGGCAGATTTAGTAAGACGTTCTATGGAACCGGTTGCAAAAGCACTTTCTGATGCAGGTTTGTCTAAATCTGATATCGATGAAGTAATTTTGGTAGGTGGTTCTACAAGAATTCCGGTAATTCAGGAAGAAGTAGAAAAATTCTTCGGTAAAAAACCGTCAAAAGGAGTAAATCCGGATGAGGTTGTGGCGATTGGAGCTGCAATTCAAGGTGGAGTTTTAACCGGTGATGTGAAAGACGTTCTTCTTTTGGATGTGACACCACTTTCACTGGGTATCGAAACAATGGGTTCTGTTTTCACAAAATTAATTGAAGCGAACACCACCATTCCAACCAAAAAATCTGAAGTATTCTCTACAGCGTCTGACAATCAGCCTGCAGTAAGCATCAGAGTTGGACAGGGAGAAAGACCGATGTTTAACGACAACAAGGAAATCGGACGTTTCGACTTGACCGATATTCCGCCTGCACCAAGAGGCGTTCCACAAATCGAGGTAACTTTCGATATCGACGCAAACGGTATTTTGAGTGTTTCTGCGAAAGATAAAGGAACCGGAAAAGAGCAATCTATTAAAATTCAGGCAAGTTCAGGACTTTCTGACGCTGAAATTGAAAGAATGAAACGCGAAGCCGAAGAAAATGCTTCTGCCGATGCAAAAAGAAAAGAAGAAGCCGATTTGGTAAACAAAGCCGACGGTTTGATTTTCCAAACTGAAAAACAGTTGAAAGAATTTGGCGACAAACTTTCCGCAGACAAAAAAGCAGCCATCGAAACTGCCGTTGCAGAATTGAAAACCGCTTTCGAAGCAAAAGATTTAGATTCTGTAAAAACAAAAACTGAAGCTCTAGACGCTGCTTGGATGGCCGCTTCTGAAGAAATGTATGCAGCTGGTCAACAAGCACAAGGTACAGATGCTGGTCAATCTCAAGGTCAAGCAAACAGTGCAGATGATGTACAAGATGCAGACTTCGAAGAAGTGAAATAAGGATCAACTAAACTGATTAACAATAATCATAAAAACGCTGTAAGCTAATAGTTTACAGCGTTTTGTTTGTTTTTTAAATCGATTACAGAATTTTTTTTAGATCAAAAAAAATTAGGGATAAATATTTTTCTAAGGGTGATGCCTACTTTATCACAGTTTTCAACGCGTCATCAAGCGCATTGTATTTAAAAATAAAACCTTTTGATTTAATTTTTTGGTTGCTGGCATTTACTCCGTTTAAGATCATTTCGCTCATTTCACCCATGGTAAGTTTTAAAACCACGGCAGGAACTGCCATTGGGATGTAATTTTTATCCATCGATTTCGCTAGGGTTTTCATTAATTGTGCATTTGTGGGAACTTCGTCTGCACAAGCGTTGAAGGCACCGTTCATGTTTTCATTTTCAAGGGCGAATAATAACATGCCAACCAAATCGTCCACATGGATCCACGGAAAATATTGCTTACCGCTGCCAACAGGTGAAGCAAGATGAAGATTGGTTAATTTTTTTAAAGGTTCCAGAAATCCACCATGGGCGGAAATTACAGGAGAAATTCTAAGTTTTACAATTCTTTCCGAAATTGCTTCGAACCGGTTTGCGGATTCTTCCCACAAACGACAAACTTCCGTAAGAAAATCTTTTTTTTGCGGCTCATCATTTTCCGTAGCAACTTTTTCATCCTTCCAGTCACCGTAATAATTAATTCCTGAAGCTGAAATAAAAGATTGTAGTTTAATATTTTTTTCCTTAATTTTCTTTTCTAAAAATAAGGCAGAATCCACGCGGGAACTGATGATTTCCTTCTTGT
>JAEWZO010000020.1 GCA_023458415.1 Bacteroidota bacterium | reverse complement strand
CTATAAAGATACGAAATTAAATTCAAATAAACAAGTTAAATAATTGATAATCAACCTGTTAAAAAATATCATCTTCACAACAAAAAAAACAAAAAAGTCGGAAGAAAAATCTTCCGACCATGACTACTTAAAAAAGCCTCTTTTTAATTCAATTGAATAAATCTTTTACTTTATCGAAAAAGGTTTTTTCTTTTCCGGAAGGTTCTGCGTTCATGGCGCCGTTACTCATCTGGCTTTCGAAAAACTCTTTCTGTTCCGGCGTTAGTTTCTGTGGCGTCCACACGTTTATGTGCACAAACATGTCACCTTTGCCATAACTGTCAATACTTGGTAAACCTTTTCCGGAAAGTCTGAGAATTTTTCCTGATTGAGTACCGGCATCTACCTTTATTTTAACTTTTCCACCAACAGTTGGTATTTCTTTTTGAGTTCCCAAAGCTGCTTCCGCAAACGAAATATATAGTTCCTGATGAAGATTATCACCTTCACGTTTGATGTTTCCATCGGTTTCTTCTTCCACAACAACCAAAAGATCTCCCGGATTGCCTCCAAATGGAGCGTCGTTTCCTTTTCCTCGAACATTTAGTTGAATGCCTTCTCTCGCTCCTGCAGGAATATTGATGGTTACTTCTTCATCTTCTTTAATTAGTCCTTGAGCATTGGCTCCCGTCGGAATTTTATCACCAACTTCACCGATTCCCTGACAGGTTCCACAGGTGGTCTGTGTTTGCATCTGCCCGAACATGGTATTCATCACTTTTACCTGAGCGCCGCTTCCGTTACAAGTAGTACATGTTTTGGAAGTTACACCCGGTGCAGCTTTCATCTTCTTAACCTTGATGGTTTTTTGCGTTCCGTTCACCATTTCTTCAAGGTTCAGCTTGATGCGCACACGAAGGTTTGAACCGCGTACCTGTTGTCTTCCGCCGCCGAAACCTCCAAAACCACCGCCGCCGCCGAAATGATCACCAAAAATATCTCCAAATTGTGAGAAGATATCTTCCATATTCATTCCGCCACCGAAGCCGCCACCAAATCCACCTGCGCCGCCCATTCCTGCATGTCCGAACTGGTCGTAACGGGCTTTTTTGTTATCGTCGCTTAATACTTCATAGGCTTCTGCAGCTTCCTTGAACTTTTCTTCGGCTTCTTTATCTCCTGGATTTTTATCCGGGTGATATTTAAGCGCCATTTTTCGGTAAGCTTTTTTTATTTCGTCTGCTGAAGCACTTTTGGATACCTCCAGAAGTTCGTAATAATCTCTCTTCGACATTGTTTGCTATTTTAGCGGTTTAGTTTCCGGTAACTACTTTTGAGAAGCGGATTACCTTATCGTTCAGCGTATAACCTGTTTCAATTACATCAACAATTTTTCCTTTCAGGTCTTCTGAAGGTGCCGGAATTTGGGTGATGGCTTCATGAAAATCTACATTGAAATCGTCGCCTTTCTGAATTTCAATTGCTTTCAGACCTTTTTCGTACAGTTTGTTTTTAAATTTCTGATAAATCAGTTCAACACCCTGCAAATCGTTCTCGGTTCCGAATTTTGCAATTTCCTTCAATGCGCGTTCGAAATCATCCAAAATTGCAAGCATGGAAATCATCATATCCTGATTAGCAAACTGGAAAAATTCCATTTTTTCTTTTGCGGTTCTCTTCTTGTAGTTTTCAAACTCGGCAAACAGACGGATGTAACGGTCTTTTTCTTCTGCCAAAAGTTCTTCTGCAGAAGGTTTTTCTGTCACTTTTTCTGTGGTTTCTGTATCTGAGTTCTGATTGATTTCTTCCTGCATGTTCAGGTCTTCTTCGTGGTTATCGTGATTTTCTGACATAATTTTGATTTTGATAGTGATACTTTTTCAAAATAATTGCCAAACAGAATTTGTGGACAATTAGTCAGAAATTGGAATGGTAAGTATTGATAAAAAATCAGATTCCTTCGCCAAAGAATGTTTCTATAAGTAGATAAAGATTGAGAACTACAATTACTGCAGTAATAATCCAAACGATGATTTTAAGCCAACTTTTGTTTACAAAACTTCCCATTTTCAGTTTATCGCCGGTAAACATTACGAGTGGAATAACCGCAAAACTTAATTGCATCGAAAGAATAACCTGACTTAAAACTAAAAGTTCCGCAGTTCCTTTTTCACCATAGAAAAGTGTAACGAAAAAAGCCGGAATTACTGCTATTAAACGGGTAATCATTCGTCGCAACCAAGGTTTCAGCCGAATATTCAGAAAACCTTCCATTACGATTTGCCCTGCTAAAGTTCCGGTGAGTGTTGAATTGAGTCCAGAAGCTAATAATGCTGCTGCAAATGCGATACTTGCTAAACTTGTTCCTAATAGCGGTTCAAGCATTTTATGAGCGTCGTGGATGTCAGCAATATCCTGATTTCCTGAAGTATGAAAAGTCGCTGCTGCAACAATAAGAATCGCGGCGTTGATAAAAAACGCGATGAGCAGGGAAGTAGTACTGTCGATGGTTGCGAACTTAATTGCTTCTCTTTTTCCTTCCGTAGTTCTTTCGTAATTTCTCGTCTGAACAATGCTGCTGTGAAGATAAAGGTTGTGGGGCATAACTGTCGCCCCTAAAATTCCGATTGCAATATACAGCATCATTGGATCTGTAATCACTTGCTTTTGAGGAATCAGTCCTTCAAGGATCGGAAATAGCTGTGGTTCTGCAATGATGAGTTCAAAAACGAAGCAGGAGAGGATGATGAATATTAAACCCGCGACAATACTTTCAAGCCAGCGAAAACCTTTTGCTTGAAGTAAAAGTATCAGGAAAACGTCAATGATGGTTATTACTACGCCCCAAGTTAATGGGATTCCAAACAGGAGATTTAACGCAATTGCGGTTCCCAAAACTTCAGCAAGGTCCATCGCGGCGATTGCAATTTCACAGAAAACCCATAAAATGAAGTTAACAACGGGATGAAAATGATCTTTACAGGCCTGTGCTAAATCTCTTTCAGCAACAATTCCCAACTTTAGTGAAAGGTGCTGCAATACCATTGCGAAAAGATTGGAGATAAGAATGACTGAAAGAAGTGTATAGCCAAACTGAGCACCACCTGCAATGTCGGTTGCCCAGTTTCCAGGATCCATGTAACCGACCGCAATCATCAGTCCCGGACCGGCAAATGCAAAAAGCTTCCGCCAGAATCCGGCATCCTTTGGTATATGTACAGATGAAAACGATTCCGCCAAAGAATTGGTGGTCCGTTCTTTTCTCCATCCTTGAGATTTGTGACGCAGGTTCATGTAAAGTTAGATTAACCTAACAAATTTAAGTAATCAAAACTAATTCACAAAGCATATAAAAAAAATCCCGACATATTGCCGGGATAATTTTTATGTGAGTTCAGACTATAATTTTACAAATCTGATTGCAGTTTTTCTGTCTGCTTCTCTTGCTTCATCAGAAGCGTTTTCGTCAACAGTTGCATATTCTTCACCATAACCTTCAGCGTCAGTAACCTGTGCAGAGTTAAGTGCAGCTTTTACAGCATTTGCTCTATCCTGAGAAAGTTTTTTGTTACCTGCATCATCACCTTTTTTGTCAGTGTATGCACCAATTTTAACTTTCGCATCCGGATAAGCAGCAAGAATCGCTTTTAGGTTATCCAACTGAACCTGAGATTCAGGAGTTAGAGTAGTTGTACCAAATTCAAAGTTAAGGTTGTCAAAATTGAACCATCTGTCTTTTAATTGCTCATCTGTTGCATTTGCATATTCATCAGAACCAAGGAAAGCTACTACCTGATCTTCAATACCGCCTCTGTAAGCGTTTAAAGTAGTTCCGTTCGGAAGTGTTACTGTAGTATTTTCTCTTGTAGCTGTAGTTACTGTTGCAGAATCACCATCTACCAACAGAGAATCATCCTGGTAAACAGTTGTAGTATCTGTAGTGCCATCTACTGCAGTAGTTTCTTTCTTATCGCACTGCTTCATTAGGAAATATCCGGCAAGAGCAAGTAGAATTAAAGGAAGTAACCATTTCCAGATTGATCCGCCTCCACCGTTGTTGTCATCTCTGTCAACATTTACGTGAGTGTTTCCACCTCTGTTTACTTCAACTTTTGGCTCATCTCTGTGCGAAGTTGCATGGTGTACATTTTCAGTAACCGTTACTTTATCGTCTCCACCAAACCAGTTTCCTAATCCAAGAGAAGCTAAAGATAAACCAGCAGGAAGAAGAGAAGAAACAATTCCTTTCTGATCACCTAACAAAGAAGAAATTCCGGATCTGTCCATGTTGTGATCTGCAGCATATTTTCCTACAGAACCTAAAGTAGCTCCGGTAACCATGTTAAGAAGTGAGTTTGAAGTTGAATTATTAACTCCGGCAAAATTTGAAATAGCATTTACCAATCCTCCTACTTTATCACCAAAAATAGCTGAAAGAACTGTGGAGATAAGAGAATTGTTGGAAGTTCCTCCTAAAAGATTCCCAAGAAGTCCGCTGTTTCCAGCACCTGTAATTGCGTCAAGTACAGATGCGTTGTTAGAATTATTGGCTAAACCGCCAACTACAGCAGGAATAAGTCCACTAATCGCTTTCGAGATTGAAGATTCGCTTTCTCCATACTGAGTAGCTGCCTGAGTTACCAATGCAGGACCCAATTGTCCTTTAATTAAGTCAATGATGTTTAAAGACATAATAGTTTATTTTTAAAGTTAACAATATAAAGGCAGCAAATTTTAATCCAAAAAAAACTTTTAATAAAACTTTAACTAAAATTCAGAATCTAACAGATTTAGTAAGCTTTTGCGAAAATCACCCTTTTTGCAGAAGGCTTTCCGGAAATTAATGAAACGCCTTCTTCCTCTTTAGTATCCAGCGGAATACATCTGATTGTTGCTTTTGTTTCAGTCTTGATCTGTTCTTCTTCTTCTTCAGTTCCGTCCCAA
This sequence comes from Bacteroidota bacterium, assembly GCA_023458415.1. Taxonomy (GTDB): domain Bacteria; phylum Bacteroidota; class Bacteroidia; order Flavobacteriales; family Weeksellaceae; genus JAEWZO01. The sequence continues at coordinate 130,339 of JAEWZO010000020.1, read as the reverse complement.
TGGGCAGAAATAAATCCGCCTTTTTCTTCCAGAACTTTTTTGAATTCATCATAAGAATTAACCTCAGTGATATTTTCCTGACGGAAAGCAAGTGCTCTATCGAAAATCTCTTTCTGGATTTGCTGAAGAAGTGTTTCAATATAATCTTCGATATTTTCCAGCGCACGTACTTCTTTGGAAAGCGTGTCGCGTCGAGCAATTTCAACGGTTCCGTTTTCTAGATCTCTGGCTCCTAATGCCATTCTCACAGGAACGCCTTTCAACTCATATTCCGCGAACTTCCAACCCGGTTTATTCTGATCGTCGTCATCAAATTTTACAGAAATATTCTTGGCTTTTAATTTCTTCTGAATTTCAAGAGCTACTTCAGAGATTTTGCTGAGTTGCTCTTCACCTTTAAAAATCGGTACAATTACCACCTGAATCGGCGCCAAGGAAGGCGGCAATACCAATCCCTGATCGTCGGAATGCGCCATAATCAGTGCGCCCATTAATCTTGTTGAAACTCCCCACGAAGTTGCCCACGCAAATTCCTGTTTTCCTTCTTTATTGGTGAATTTAACATCGAAAGCTTCGGCGAAATTTTGTCCTAAGAAGTGCGAAGTTCCGGCCTGAAGCGCTTTTCCGTCCTGCATTAACGCCTCAATACAGTAGGTTTCTTCTGCACCTGCAAATCTTTCAGAAGGTGTTTTTAATCCTTTAATAACAGGTACGGCCATGACACGCTCTGCAAAATCGGCATATACTTCGAGCATTTTTTCTGTTTCTTCAATTGCTTCCGCTTTAGTTGCGTGCGCTGTGTGACCTTCCTGCCAAAGAAATTCTGCTGTTCTTAAGAAAAGCCTGGTACGCATTTCCCATCGTACCACATTTGCCCACTGATTTATTAAGATTGGTAAATCGCGGTAAGATTGAATCCAGTTTTTATAAGTGCTCCAGATAATTGCTTCGGATGTGGGCCTTACAATAAGCTCTTCTTCAAGTTTTGCTTCAGGATCAACGATAAGTTTATGTGGATTTTCGGGATCAGTTTTTAAACGATAGTGCGTAACAACTGCACATTCCTTTGCGAATCCTTCCGCATTTTTTTCTTCGGCCTCAAAAAGACTTTTAGGAACAAAAATAGGAAAGTATGCATTTTGGTGTCCCGTCTCTTTGAACATACGGTCCAACTCGTCTCTCATTTTCTCCCAGATAGCGTATCCGTAAGGTTTTATCACCATACAGCCGCGCACGCCCGAATTTTCCGCAAGATCTGCTTTCACCACCAACTCATTATACCACCTGCTGTAATCCTCAGCTCTAGAAGTAAGTTTTGCCATTATTTTGTATTATTGATTTAACTTTTAAGAATGCTCTCTATCTAACTAAAAAAGTGTTATTTTTACTTAAAATTTGTTAAGAAATTTGGTACACTTTTGGTATAAAATGCAAATATATTTAAAATAAAAAACCCTATAAAGTATCATGAAAAAAAATATACAAAGAAGTTTGCTTCAAGCCCTGAAATCAAAGGCAGTTCTAGCAGTTGCCGGAGGTTTGGTTCTTGTTTCCTGCGGAACTTATATGGGAGGCTATTCCGAAACTGACGGTGTTTATTACGACCCGAATACGGATACTCTTCCGGAGGGAGTTGTTATGAATCAGGGAAATCAGGTTGGTGAATATTACGATTATCAAGCAGTAGAAAATAATTATCCTAATAAAGTTTTGTACGAAGGTGGTAATACCAGCTGGAACAGTGGAAACTACGATTCCGATTGGGGTAACTACACTGGAACCTCAACTTATTATAGTGATTGGGGCTGGAATCCGGGCTTTTATAATGGTTTCGGTTGGGGATTAGGATACGGTTTCGGATCATCATGGATGTGGGGCGCATATAATCCTTTCTGGGATTTCTACAGCCCATTCGGTTTTGGTTTCGGACCATATTATGGATATTACAATCCTTACTTCTACAACCCTTACGGATTTTACTCACCATGGTATGGAGGTTTCTACGGCTCGCCTTACATGGGTTACGGATATGGTTATGGTAACGGATACGGATATGGTTACAACAGTTACCGTGCTCCTTCATTCAAAAGAACCGGTGCAGACGGTGCTTTCCGTAATACCAACACCAATCGAACTCCTAATGTGAATAACAATAACGGTTTTAGAAATACTATTCCGAACCAATCTGCAACCACACCAAGAGTAAGAAACGTTCCGCAAAATTCGGAACCACGTTACAGAACAAATCAAAGTACTCCGAGAACGAATACGAGAAGTGTTGAACCAAGATACAGATCTAATTCTTCTGACAGCGGATTCAGATCCGGCGGAAACACTGGTGGATTCAGATCCGGCGGTTCTTCAGGAGGTTTTAACTCCGGTGGAGGATCAAGATCTTCAGGAGGAGGCTTCAGAAGATAATATTGTAAATGTAAAAAGTAAAGTTTAAGTTAATAATGATCAAAAAATCTTTAGTAATCCTGAGTATTTCTGCATTCTTTTTTGCAGAAGCTCAGGATGTTTCTGTAATTAGAAATACAGTCGATGTTTATTCCAGTCCGGTTCTTAGTGGTTCTGCTAAATACAACTCAATGGCCGGATCAATGGGAGCTTTGGGAGGTGATTTATCTACCGTTAACACAAACCCGGCGGGAATTGGAGTAAATATTGCAAGTGAAATTTCGGCAACCATTTCAATCAACAACAGTAAAAACTCATCAACTCTTAACGGTACATCCACAGATTATTCTGTGAATGATACCAATTTAGGAAATGTGGGTGGCGTTGCAGTTTTTCAGATTGACTCCTCGTCTCCGTGGAAATTTGTAAATGTTGGTGTTAACTTTTCCACAGCTTCTTTGGAAGATTATTCAGAATCCCGCGGTAACAGCAGCGTCGGTTTTGATTATCCTGCAGATAATGAAGTGTTGAATTTTGCAGCTCATGCCTATAACAGATATGGTGATTTGTCCAAAATGTCCATGGCTGTAGGTGGAAATTACGATAACAGAATTTACGTGGGTGCAGGTTTGCATTTTCATTCTGTAAATTTAGAACAGTACGATACCGCTGCCTTTACTTCAACGTTGGATAATAACATTTACGAAGCCAACAAACAGTATACTCCATTTGCCGAATCTTCCAATGGTTTTTCTGCTAATGTTGGTGTTATCGGACGAGTGAACAACCAGTTCCGTGTAGGAGCAGCGCTTGAAACACCAACTTGGTGGAGCATCGCAAGAACTTACAATGAATATGAAAATCCAACCGATGGAATTTATTCCGAAGACCGACGTTTAACTTCACCAATGAAAGCAACTTTAAGTGCGGCATTTGTACCGAATAAAAATCTTGCTTTGAATGTTGATTACACTTTAGGACTTTCTAAACCGAAATATAAAGAGTACAACAATGGTTCTGCTGAACAGGAACTGAATGCGTTTTTTGCAGATAATTATTCCGGGTTATCGGAAGTGAAAATCGGAGCTGAGTACAGAATTCAGGCTTTTCGTTTGAGAGGAGGTTACAGTTTCGCAGCCAATCCTTTTGATTCAATGAATTTGAACAGTTACGGAAGTTCAGGTGCTGTTTCATCAACCGGATATGATAATCTGTTTGTAGGGAAAAGAAATATTATCGGTGCCGGTATCGGTTACGATTTCAAATCTTTCTTTATCGATGCAGCATATCAGAACATTTCTGCGGAATACAGCAGTCCGTTTTTACAGGGATCTGCGCAATATAACACAGGATATTTTGGAGATTATCATATTGTTGATTCTTCTGCTTCCTTGGTATCCGACGTTAAAAATACAAGAGATAATTTCTTTATAACACTAGGCTGGAAATTTTAGTTTCCAGAATTAAGTGAAATAAATGATGGGGAACTCCGGAGAAATCCGGAGTTCTTTTTTTTAATGATGATGAAAGAGATGACCAAACAGCGCTAATAGTACTCCCGCTAAAACCAAACCGATTTTCTTCCAGTCAATGTTGTGGTTTTTATTGCTCTCAAAAATAATTACCGAAGAAATATGCAGGAAAATTCCTCCTACCACCGCAAGGAAATAAACTTTAAGATCTGGATTGAAATATTGCCCAAGAAGAAGTCCGAGCGGTGAAGCCAAGGCAAAAATGGTAATAATCAGCCAGGAAGCCGTTGAAAATTTCTTGTGACTTGCGAGAAAGGCTCCTAAAACAAAGGAAATAGGGATGTTATGCAACACAATTCCCCAAAGATAAGGACTCATCACATCGGTTTCGTTGGCCAAAGGAATTCCCTCCATAAAAGCATGGATAAACATCCCAATCATTAAAGCGGCCGGAAGGATTTTTTTTCCTTCATGATGGTGATGAAAATGTCCGTGCTCAAAACCTTTGGTGAGATTTTCCAGAACCATCTGTAGTAGAACGCCACCAATCACAAAAATCCCGATGTTGGACTGTTCAGAATGGTAAACTTCCGGAAAAACTTCGTTCAGACAGATGGTAATCAGGAATCCTGCACTCAGAATAAGCATGCTCTTTGCAAGCTGAGTTTTTCGCCCGAAAAATTTACCCAGCAATACACCGGAAACCACACTGAATATTAGCAAAAGAATTATCATCTGTTCTTAAAGCGATTTTACTTTTCTGAAAATATTGATGCAGCGTGGAGAAGTTTCCAGATCAAATACTCCCAGATTGTAATTTCCGAAAATTTTTACTCTTTCAAAGCCAAATTCTGCAGCGTATTTGCCGATTTCGTCAAGTGTTGTAAGTTTCACATCTTCAAAGAAATGATGATCTTTTCCGTCATGCTCAAACAGAATATCTTTGATGACGTGTCGGTTTTCAATTCGTTTTTTGATGTGAAAATCTATGTTTTCTTTGGTTACGAAATAATATTTTTCCAATGTATTGCGCACCCATTTTTCATTCAGAAAATCCAGTACAAACCATCCGTTTTCATTTAAAGCCTCATTCACAGAGCGGAAAACTTTCTTGTCGTCTTCATCATCTGCAAAGTAGCCGAAACTGGTAAAAAGGTTGAAGACAGCGTCCGATTTTTTGTCTGTAACATTCAGAAAAATAGGATTCCGCATATCGTGAACCTCAAAATGAAGGGTTTCGTTTTCAAATTGTTTATTGTGATGGATACTTTCCTTGGAAAGGTCCAACCCTAAAACCTGATAACCCATTTTGTTCAGAAAAACCGAATGACGTCCTTTCCCGCAGGCAAGGTCAATTATTTTAGAATTTTTTGGGATGTGAAGCTCCTCCATTAAAAGAGTGATGAAATTTTCCGCTTCGCTGTAATCCCGGTCTTTGTAAAGAATATGATAATAAGGTGTATCAAACCATGTTTCGTACCATGCCATTCTGCAAAAATAACTAAATTTGCGAAATATCGCTGCAGACCGACGTTTGCAGTTAACAAGCAACCGATACTGATGAATACTGCAAATCTACAGATACAGATAAAAACTTTTTTCGGACTGGAAGAGGTTTTGGCCGAAGAAATAAAAAAACTGGGCGGCAAAAACGTCGAGATAAAAAACCGCGCAGTAAACTGTGAAGGTGATTTGGGTTTTCTGTACAAAATCAATTATTCGGCACGTACCGCGCTGAAAATTATGGTTCCGCTGTTTACGTTTAAAGCGTGGGATGAGAACCGTTTCTACGATAAACTATTCGATTTCAAATGGGACGATTATCTGAACGTTGACCAAACTTTTGCGATTGATGCGACGGTGTATTCGGAAAGATTTAAGCATTCGCAGTTCATGTCGTTGAAAATGAAAGATGCGATTGCGGATTATTTTAAACTGAATTACAGAAGGAGACCCGATGTTGATCCGAAAAATCCCGACATCAAATTTCATCTGCATATCGACCGAGAATTAGTAACTGTTTCTTTGGATTCTTCCGGCGATCCTTTGTTTAAAAGAGGTTACCGTAAAGAACAGGGAGAAGCCCCACTGAATGAAGTTTTGGCAAGCGGAATGCTTCAGATTGCAGGTTGGGACGGAAAAGGAAATTTTCTGGATCCAATGTGCGGTTCCGGAACTTTGCTGATTGAAGCAGCGATGATTGCAATGGACTTACCGGCGCAGATTTTCAGAAAAAAATTCGCTTTCCAAAACTGGCAAAATTACGATGCCGAACTTTTCCAAACTATTAAGGAATTCCGCATTAAGCGCGTTAAAGAATTTACCGGAAAAATTGTGGGTTACGATATTGACGCCCGAATGCTGAATGCCGCAAAAATCAACATTGAAGCCGCTGAAATGGAAGATGTTATTGAAGTAAGAAAGCAGAATTTCTTCGGAAGCAACAAAGAACTTTTCCCGCTTCTGATGGTTTTCAATCCTCCGTATGATGAGCGAATTGCCATAAATGATGAAGATTTCTACAAAAAAATAGGAGATACTTTCAAAACTGGATATCCCAATACTTTAGCGTGGCTCATTTCTTCCGATTTGGAAGCAGTGAAGAAGATCGGTTTGCGTCCTTCAAGAAAAATTAAACTTTTCAACGGCAAACTCGAAACCAGATTCCTGCAGTACGAAATGTATGAAGGAACCAAAAAAACACATAAATCTGAAAAATGATTTGGGATATTATCGACATCATCTTCAATTTTTTCAATCTCTTTCCCAACAGTAGGAAAGACGATGACAGTACCGAACATTTTAAAAACCTGAAGTGAGCACTTCCATTTCCATCATCATTGCTGTTTTCAACCGTAAAGACGAACTTTTCGAGCTTCTGAATTCGCTTTCCCATCAATCGGATAAAGATTTTGAAGTGATTGTTGTCGACGACGGTTCCAAAATAGATCTTCGGCCGACGATTGAAATGTTTCAGGAAATGTTGAATATTCAGTATTTCAGAAAAGAAAATTCCGGACCCGGACTTTCAAGAAATTATGGAGCACGCCGCGCAAAAAACGATTGGCTGGTTTTTGTTGATTCAGATGTTATTGTCGAGCAGGATTATATCGAGAATATCAAAAAAAATATCTTAACAATTCCTTGTGATGCTTTTGGTGGAGCGGATAAAGCTCATCGTGGTTTCAATCTGATGCAGAAAGCCATTTCCTATTCCATGACCTCAGTTTTCACTACCGGCGGAATCCGTGGAAACAAAAGTGCAGTCACGAAATTTCAGCCCAGAAGTTTTAATATGGGCGTTCGGAAATCTGCTTTCGAAAAAGTTGGCGGTTTCTCGGAAATGCGCATCGGCGAAGATCCCGATTTATCGATGACGCTTTGGGAAAATGGTTTCACAACAGCTTTTTTCGATAATATTGGTGTGTATCATAAACGCCGAACCGATTTCGGAAAATTCTCAAAACAGGTGTATCAGTTTGGTTGCGCACGTCCTATTCTTAATCAGCGGCATCCAAAATATGTGAAGTTTACATTTGCTTTTCCGTCGTTGTTTCTTATCGGTTATGTTCTTGGATTTATCGAGTATTTTTTTCTTGGGCGCGGTTTAATTCTGTCGCTTTATGGTCTTTATACCATTCTCGTTTTTTTTCACGCGCTGTTCAAAACCAAAAATATCAGCATTGCATCAATGGCGGTTATTTCAACCTACATCCAGATGTTTTCTTACGGTTATGGTTTCCTTAAATCGTGGTTTTTGCTCAATATTCTCCGCATGAAACCACAGGAAGCTTTTCCGTCACATTTTCATCAGTCTTAGTTTTTGGGCGTCTTTTCCAGCTGTCACTACTCGCTTTTTTTTCGTTCCGTAAAAAAGAGCTCAAACACGCCGATCCATCTGGGACGCAGGATTCGTTATAGTTTCACTATTTTTGCACAAAATTTTCGGGATGAACACATATTTGGAATTCAGTTTTAAAATAGAACCTCTGCAACCATGGAACGAAATTCTGATGGCAGAACTTATCGAGATCGGTTTCGACAGTTTTACCGAGGAGCATGACGGAATTCTGGGTTACATCCCGAAAGAGCTTTTCAATGAAAGCGAACTTAAAGAAATCAATCTGTTTAGCCTTCCGGAAGTTTCGGTAACGTACACTTTTCACGAAATGCCCAATATCAACTGGAACGAGGAATGGGAGAAAAATTTTGACCCCATTTTTGTGGAAGACAAAGTCCTCATCCGCGCCGAGTTTCACGAAGCGAATCCCAAAATGCACGAAATAATAATCCAGCCTAAAATGTCATTTGGAACCGGACATCATCCAACAACGCATTTAATGATTAAACAGATGATGGAAATGGATTTTGCCGGCAAAACCGTTTTGGATATGGGTTGCGGAACTTCGGTTTTAGCCATTTATGCAAAACAGAAAGGTGCGGGGAAAACGGTTGCGATTGATATTGATGAATGGTCAGTGGAAAATTCCCGTGAAAATGCAGAGAGAAATGGGGTAGAGCTGGAAATTTCTCAGGGAACCGCAGAAAATTTGGGTGCAGAAAAATTTGATATAATTTTGGCCAACATCAACCGAAATATTCTCATTTCCGATATCCCAACTTATGTTTCTGTTTTGAATGATGGCGGTGAACTTTTGCTTTCAGGACTGTGCTTTTTCGATGTTGATGATATTATGCACGTCTGCAAAGAAAACGGTCTTGTCCTCAAAAATAAGCAGCAACGCGAAGAATGGATGAGTTTGCTGCTTGAAAAAGCTTAGGCTACTTTTTCTTATTTTTTTCTTCAATCCATTTGCTCAAATATTTTGTTGAACTCAGTTGGTGATGTTGCAGAATCTGACCAAGAAAATTACGGTTTCTGTGTTCGGTTAAATGTTCTGAGACATTCTGGATTTTTTCGAATAATGGCTTTTCAAAATCTTCCTTATTGAATACTTCTTTAAGAATTTTGAATCCGTTTTGCTGTGCATTTTCCCAGGTTTCCTGGTTTTGGTAAAGTTCTACAGCCAAAGTAGCAAAATTATCGTCAGAATCACTGATAAAGCCGTTCCATTCTAAGTTTTTATACATTGCTTCTGCTCCAATTGTCGAAGTAACATTGGGGATTCCGTATTTCATGCTTTCCCAAAGTTTTCCTTTTAAACCGGCACCAAAAGGAATCGGTGCGAGCAAAACGCGATAGTTTCTCATAATTTCCCCTGAGCTTTGAGCGCGTCCTTTAATGATGAATCGTTCCTTTTCGTTGTGCAGTTGAAATACCTTTTCTGATGCATAAGCGCCATAAATATGGAGTTCGGTTTCGGGAAGCTTTTCTTTGATTTTCGGCCAGATTTTTTTCAGTTTCAGTACAGTTTGCCAATTAGGCCCATGAAGAAAATTTCCAATGCTTACAAAATGTTTCCGGTCGTCAAACAGTGGTTGTTTGTCATCGATTTCCTCAGAAAGAAAAGGAATATAAAACAAAATATTTTCATTTATTCCAAACTGATTTGTCAGTAAATCATATTCTTTTTCAGAAATAATCAGGGATAAATCACACCTCAATACTGACGCTAATTCTCTTTTGAAAATATCGTTCAAAAGATCGCCATCCATTAAATTTCTATTTTGTTTAAAAGCCTGATGACGGGCTTCACGAAGGAAATGAAGGTCTTCAGTATCCAGAATTCTAACCGCATTTGGACAGTTTTCTGCCACACGCCAACCGAACTGTTCTTCTGTAACAAAGCGGTCAAACATCACAACATCTGCAGAAAGTTCTTTAATTAAATGATCAAAACCTGCGTCGTTAATGTTAATTTTTTGAAAATCAATTTTTTCTGAATGTTCCTCGTTTTGTGCAGCGGTAAGAAATGTAATTTTATAATCATTCGCGGAAAAAATTTCCATCAGCTGCAGCATTCTTGTTCCTGCGGCAGTGGAAGCGGGTTCGGGAATAACCTGACCGATAATAACGAGATGTTTCACGAAGTCAAAAATAGGGAAAAACAAAAAGAGAAACCATTTCTGATTTCTCTTTTGTGAGCGCGATAGGATTCGAACCTATGACCGTCTGCTTAGAAGGCAGATGCTCTATCCAGCTGAGCTACGCACCCTAAAAAAATGTAAAAAAAAATTCCCGAAGGAATTTTTGTCGGGGTGGCAGGATTCGAACCTGCGCCCTCCTGGTCCCACACCAGGCGCGATGACCGGACTACGCTACACCCCGAAAAGTTTGCACGGTTGCGGAGGGTGTGGGATTCGAACCCACGCGACCCTTGCGGGTCGACAGTTTAGCAAACTGCTCCGTTAACCACTCCGGCAACCCTCCTTGCAATTTTTTAAAGAACTTCTTTTCTGTAATTGCGAGTGCAAATATAATACAGTTTTCCTCATTTACCAAAATATTTTGGCTTAATTTTTTCATATTTTTGGCGGAAAATTATTCACAAAAAACATCTTTATGCGTAAATCGTTATATATCATTGGTTTATCATTTGCTGTACTTTCGTGCGGTTCTCAGCAATCCGCAAAAAAAGTTGCGGCAGCACCTAAAAAACCCGTCCCCACAGTAAAACCAACGACTCCTACACAAACTGCAAATACCCAAAAACCGAAAATCGATCATGAAGGTCAATACGATTTCTACAGGGTTAATATTGCGGATGCAAGCAAGAATGATAACACCATCAGTCACGGATCAATTGTTTCAGCAAAACCACAGGGTTTTAAAGTGGTAAAAACATTTTTCCCTTCTTTGGGTCAGAATTTCCGTCAAAGGCATATCATTCTGCATTATACAGCGTTGGATGATGATAAATCGGTGAGTGTACTTACGCAGCAGGCGGTAAGTTCTCATTATTTGGTGAACAGTACGGACGATAATGAAATTTATCAGTTGGTGGATGAAAACAAACGAGCATATCATTCAGGAATTAGTTCCTGGAGAAAAGATTCACAACTGAACGATACTTCCATTGGGATTGAAATTGTGAATCCGGGTTATACCACAGATGCGGCAGGAAACAGAACATTTTATGAGTATCCGGAAAAGCAGTTCAGAAAAGTTGCTGCTTTGGTTAAAGACTTATCGGACCGTTATATGATTCCGCCAACAAATATTCTTGGGCATTCTGATGTTGCACCGACCAGAAAGCAGGATCCAGGTCCGAAATTTCCATGGAAAAGGCTTTACGACGAGTATCAGATCGGGATGTGGTACGACGAAGCTACGAAACAGTCATTCTACAATATGGCTTTAGCAGAAGATTTTTCTTCAAAAATGCTTGATGCTTCATTTGTGTATCAGATGCAGTCTGCATTGAAAAATTTCGGTTTTGGAATTGAACCGTCCGGAATTCTGGATGATGGAACCAAGAAAACGATTGAAGCATTTCAGCACCGTTTCCGTCCGCAGAATTACAGTGGAGTTATGGATGCTGAAACTTGGGCGATTCTCCAAGCGCTGATTCAGAAATATCCTTCCAAGTAACAGATTGAACATCAATTCATATCAAATTTCGGGTAAAATTATTGCCCGAAATTTTCATTTTCAGACCTTCGTTATTTTCAGAATTTGCTGAAATACCTTAACTTTCAAAAAATTTATAATGGAACAGTTTCGAACAGAATCCGATTTGTTAGGCGAGCTTAAAGTCCCTGTTAATGCATATTATGGAGTGCAAACTCAGCGCGCCATCGATAACTTCAAAATCTCCGGACAAACTTTATCATCGTACCCAAGAATGATTAAAGCTTTGGCTTATGTAAAGAAAGGAGCGGCCAAAACAAACTACGAATTGGGTTTACTTGATGAAAATCTGTACTTCAAAATTATGGATGCCTGTGACGAAGTTGCTTCAGGAAAATACAACGATCAGTTTCCAATCGATATGATTCAGGGTGGTGCAGGAACTTCCGTAAACATGAATGCCAATGAAGTAATTGCAAACGTGGTGTTGGAAAAATTAGGAAAAGAAAAAGGCGATTATCAGTTTTGCTCACCGAATGATCATATCAACTTGTCACAGTCGACAAATGATGCTTATCCAACTGCTATAAAACTTGCGTTGTTAATGCAGAATGATATGCTTGTTGAAAAACTTCAGAAAACAGTTGCAGCTTTCAGGGCTAAAGGGAAGGAATTTTCGGACGTAATAAAAATGGGAAGGACTCAGCTTCAGGATGCGGTTCCGATGACGATGGGACAGGAATTTGAAGCTTTTGCAGCTACCCTGGAAGAAGATATTTCAAAACTGAACAGCAACGCCAACCTTTTTGTTGAAATTAATATGGGAGCAACCGCAATTGGGACCGGACTTAACGCACCGGTTGGTTACTCCGCATTGTGTGCTAAAAATCTCGCAAAAATTTCTGGCTACAACATTGTTTCCGCGCCAGATTTGGTTGAAGCAACGCCTGATACAGGTTCTTACGTAATTTACTCATCGGCCATGAAGCGTTTAGCGGTGAAACTTTCAAAAATTTGCAATGATTTGAGGTTGCTTTCTTCCGGACCGAGAGCCGGACTTTTCGAAATTAATCTTCCACCAATGCAGCCGGGATCATCAATTATGCCAGGAAAAGTAAATCCGGTAATTCCGGAAGTGGTGAATCAGGTTTGCTACAAAGTAATTGGGAATGATCTTACGGTAACTTTCGCAGCGGAAGCAGGACAACTTCAGTTAAATGTAATGGAGCCTGTTCTTTGCCACGCCATCATGGAAAATATCCATTTTCTTTCAAATGCGCTTGATACTTTGCGCGAAAAATGTGTGGTTGGAATTACAGCCAATAAAGAAGTTTGCCTGAATCTAGTGAAACACAGCATCGGAATTGTGACGGCGCTTAATCCTTACATCGGTTATAAAAATTCAACAGAAATTGCGAAAGAAGCGTTGGAAACCGGCAAAAGTGTTTATAATCTTGTTCTTGAAAAAGGAATTCTGTCCCAGGAAAAACTGGATGAAATTTTAGATCCGGCAAATATGCTTAAACCTCAGAAACTGAATTAATGTCGAAGTTTTCAAAACTGGGTAAATCGCTCTCGAACATTGCTAAAAGACCGAGTTTACTGAATTTGGTTCTTACCGAAAATGAAACCTTAAAGGAAGAATTCAAAAGCAAATTCAATGGTTTGGAGGCCTTACCGCAGATTTCATTTGATGATTTGACTGAAAATCTGGATGAAAATGTAGAACTTTTCGTATTGGATGGTGCTTCACTTCCTACAGATTTAGCTTTGCTGAAAACATTGGCGAAAGGAAAGAATTCTTTCTTTGAAATCGGAACCTGGCGCGGAGAAAGCGTTTGGAACGTCGCAAAAGTAATTGACGACTGCACAACTTTTAATCTTTCTGCCGAAGAAATAGCTGCTTTTGGTCTCGATCCGATGTATGCGGAACTACATGGTGTACTATCTAAAAAGAATCCGAAAATTTTGCATCTGGAAGGGAATTCTAAAATTTTTGATTTTGCTTCACTTAACAAAAAGTACGATCTTATCTTTATTGATGGCGATCACAGCTACGAAATGGTGAGGAACGACACGGAAAAAGTCTTTTCGCATCTGGTTCATGATGACACGGTTGTAGTATGGCACGATTACGCATTCAATCCGGAAAAAATTCGGTACGAAGTTTTCGGTGGCATTATGGACGGCCTTCCTGAAAAATTCCGAAACAACCTTTACCACGTTAAAAATACTATGTGTGCGGTCCTTATCCGTGGTGAGTTTAAGACATCAAAATTTCAGCGGTTTAACAATCAACCTTACGTTTTTGATGTGAATATAAAAATGAAAAAATATTAAATGAAAAAAATTCTGACCACTATAAGTGTAATGGCAGCATTAACAATGATGAACGGACAAAAATTTGAAACTACAAAAAACACCGACAAATCCGGCTACACCTACGAAACTGTACTGAATGACAAGAACGGTGTTCGGATTTATACTCTGAAAAACGGACTGAAAGTATACCTTGCTCAAAACAATGATGCACCGAGAATTCAGACCTATATTCCTGTAAGAACAGGAAGCAATAACGATCCTGCTGATAACACAGGTTTGGCACATTATCTTGAACACATGATGTTTAAAGGAACCAGCAAACTGGCAAGTGCAGACTGGGAAAAAGAAAAAGTGCTGATTGCCCAAATTTCAGATTTATACGAGCAACACAAAGCTGAACAGGATCCGGAAAAGAAAAAGGAAATTTATAAGAAAATCGACGAAATTTCTCAACAGGCAAGTCAGTACGCCATTGCGAATGAATACGATAAAGCCATTTCTTCGCTGGGAGCTTCCGGTACGAATGCACACACATGGCTCGACGAAACGGTGTATAAAAACAATATTCCGAATAATGAGTTAGAAAAATGGTTAAAAGTTGAAAAAGAACGTTTTTCAGAATTGGTTTTAAGACTCTTCCACACAGAGTTAGAAGCAGTTTATGAAGAATTTAACCGCTCGCAGGACAATGATATGCGTTTAGTGAATTATGAGCTGATGGACGCGCTTTTTCCAACGCACCCAAATGGACAACAAACCACAATTGGAAAATCAGAGCATCTGAAAAATCCTTCAATGGTGGCGATTCACAGATATTTTGATACGTATTACGTGCCGAATAATTACGCAATGGTTTTGGTGGGCGACCTGGATTTTGATAAAACCATAAAACTGGTTGACCAATATTTTGGAACATTCAGTTTCAAGCCGCTTCCAACAAAAGAAAAAATTACGGAAAAACCGATGGACCAAGTTGTGGAAAGAACAGTGAAAAGTCCGTCCACACCAAGGCTTCAGATTGCGTGGAGAACAGATTCCTCCGGAACAAAAGAAGCACTTCTTTCCGAGATTGTTGCCGGAATTTTAAGCAACCGCGGAGAATCGGGATTGATCGATCTGAACATCAATCAAAGCCAGAAAGCGCTTCAGGCAGTAGCTTTTGCATCGCCATTTAAAAATTATGGGATGTTTTCAATGGTTGTTGTTCCCAAAAATGATCAGACTTTGGATGAAGCAAAAAATCTTTTGCTTTCCGAATTGGATTTAGTGAAAAAAGGTGAATTTCCGGACTGGCTAATTCCCGCTATTATCAACGATATGAAAGTTCAGCAGTTGAGAGCTTACGAAACCGCGAACGGTTTGGCAACGGCACTTTACAGCGCTTATATTAAAGATATTCCATGGGAACAGGAACTGAATGAAATTAACGAAGCCGAGAAAATTACCAAAGAGGATGTCGTGGAATTTGCCAATTCGTTTTTCAATGACAATTATGTTGTAGTTAAGAAAGAAAAAGGAGTTAATGATAAACTGATTCGTGTTGAAAATCCCGGAATTACTCCAATAAAACTGAATCGTGATGCGCAATCACCTTTTCTTCGCGATTTGATGGCTGAAGAATCGGGAGAAATTCAACCTGAGTTTATTGATTATTCCAAAGCGATCAAGACCGACGAAATCAAAGGTAAAAAAGTAAGTTTCGTTGAGAACATTTACAACGAATTAGCGCAGGTTCATTTTATTTTTCCGTTTGGGTCCGATCATGATAAGGAACTCGGCTTAGCGACGCAGGTTATGCAGTACCTGGGAACCGATAAACTCTCTGCGGAAGAATTGAAACAGGAATTTTTCAAAATCGGAATTACCAACGATTTCCGCACTTCTCCTGATCAGCTCAGAATTTCTTTGAGTGGTTTGGAGGAGAATATGCCGAAGGGAATTGAACTGCTGAAAAACTGGCTGCAGAATGCAAAACCGGATCAGGAAGTTTATGAAAAAAATGTAAAAACAATTTTAGAGAGCAGGGAAGTAGCCAAAAAAGATAAGGGCCGAATTATGTCGGCGCTTGCCAACTATGCGAAATATGGCAAGAATTCCAGGTTTACCGACGTGGTTTCGGAACAGCGTCTGAATGAGATTCAATCTTCGGAGATGACTCAAAAGATTCAGAATTTACTGCATATGCCGTACGAAATTTTCTTCTACGGAAAAGATTTTGGTGAGTTTAAGTCTTATGTAAAACCTTTTGTAGAAAAGGAAAACATCAAAGTTCCTGCTCAGAAAAAATATTCCGAACCTGCGACAACCGGTAAAGTTTATTTTACCAACTACGATATGGTGCAGACGGAAATGAGCAGGGTAGCCAAAGGAAACCCAGTTAATCTGAAAAATTTTGGAAAAATCAATGTTTTCAATGAGTATTTTGGACGCGGACTTTCGTCTATTGTTTTTCAGGAAATTCGCGAAAGTAAAAGTTTGGCGTATTCTGCGTACGTTTCATATGCTGCCAATTCCGAACTGAACCGTCCTGATTATGTTACAACTTACATTGGTACGCAGGCCAATAAACTTCCTTTGGCGGTTGGTGCGATGGATAAACTGATGATGAATTTACCTCAGATTCCTGCACAGTTCGAAAATGCTAAAAATGCAGCTTTGAAACAGATTGCTTCCGGAAGAATTAACCGAACAAATATTTATTTCAGTCAGCTTAATCTGAAAAAGTTAGGAGTGGAGCATGATATGAGAAAAGATATTTATGAAGAAATCCAGGGTTTAACTTTGGCAGAATTAACGAAGTTCTATACCACGGAAATGAAACCGTTGCAGTACAACACTGCAATTATCGGTAAGAAAGAAAACCTAGATATGGATGCGATGAAAAAACTTGGTGAATTTCAGGAAGTAACGCTGGAAGAGATTTTCGGCTACTAAACTCATCCTAATTAAAGTAAATCCCGGAGCATTGCTTCGGGATTTTTTTTTGGTCTAACATTACGTTCAAAAAGTTAAAATATATGAATATTTAAAAAAAGGGTGATTTCACTCTTGTGTATTACATAATTTTGATTTTAATTTTGTGTAAACTAATAAGTTACGGATTTGATTAGATGAGGATTAGTGGTCAAAAAGTCAAGCCGGACAGCTTTAAAATCAAATAAATAAAACAACAACCATGAAAAATCTATTTCTACTTTCAACAGTGATTTTCTGTTTATCGGTGTTTTCCGCTCAGCAAAAATGGAATTATCCGACCACTCCGGCAAAACCTGTATACGACACCATTTGGGGAAAAGTCATCAAAGATGATTACCGTTGGATGGAGAATACCGAAGACCCAAATTTTACGCAATGGTTAAAAGACCAAAATCAGTTTACCCTTGATGTGATGAACACCATCCCGAATCAGGATAAAATTTATCAGTCCTGGATGGATATAATGGAAGGATTGGGCGTTTTCTATGCTGAAATAAACGGAAACGGCCATGCAAGTATTTATAAAAGGGCAACTGCCGAAGAAAATGTCTCAAAACTTTATTACCGGAATAAATCCAATAATAAGGAAGAAATGCTTTTTGATCCTGAAACTTATATTGAGGGCAAAATGCACAGTATCACAGGATTAAGAATGAGCGATGATGGAAAATATGCTTTATTTAATGTATCGGAAGCTGGGAAAGAAAATGGGAAGATAAGAATCATGGATCTGTCCGCCAAGAAATTACTTCCGGAGGAACTTCCAGGTATGTATGCGTCATTCGTTACCATGGGAGGCAAACATCATATTGCTTATTTGGCACTCGACAATGAGGATGTGCATAAGAACAGTTATAAAGGAGGAGAGTTAAAACTACATGTCCCCGGCACGAAAATCTCTGAAGATAAAACCATCATAACATCAACCGGCAATCCTGAACTAAAGTATGATGATCAGTTCAATATCCTGGCACCGGTCACATACAACCATCCCGAGTATTTAATCGTAGAGATTTTTGACGCAAGCGCTTTCACCCGTTTATATTACATTAGAAAATCAGAAATTTTTGGGAAGAAGCCTTTCTGGAAGCCTTTGGTGACGAAGGATGATCAGCAACTTCCGATGTCGCAGTTCCTAACCGGGAATTCACTATATTTTATCACTTCCAAGAACAGCCCGTTTTATGAATTCCGAAAAAGTGAATTGAATGATTTGCAGACCGGAAAATCTGAACTTCTGTACGCTCCCCCAAAAGACTGGAAAATAGCATCCTTGGGCAAATCAAAGGATTATTTCATCATTCAGATCACTAAAAACGACTTGGAATCCAAAAATTTTGTTTATGACATAAAAACCAAAAAAATTGAAGAGCTAATCATTCCACTTACCGGAATTGTAACAGTAACACCATTAGGTCCGAATACAAATGAAACCACGGTTCAGGCGCTGTCCTGGACAACTTTTTCCTCTAATTATACTTGTGACTTAACTGAGCGAAAATTGCAAAAAGGCTGGTTTTATTCTGAAAGTAAAATGCCGGAAAACACTTATCTGACTGTTGAGGAAGTTGAGATTCCGTCGCACGATGGCGTTTTGGTGCCTTTATCCATAGTTTACGATAAAAGATACCTGAAAAAAGACGGAAGCAATATATGTCTGATGTACGGATATGGTGCATTTGGTATTAGCGTCAAACCGAGCCCTTCAATTCCACCCTATTTCTTTGAACAGGGATTGGTTTATGCAGTACCTCACGTAAGAGGAGGCGGGGAAAAAGGCCTTGACTGGTATATGGGCGGAAAAAAAGAAACCAAATCCAACAGTTGGAAAGACTGGGTAGCAGCAGCAGAATGGCTGATAAAAAACAAATATACTTCGCCGGAAAAACTCGGAATTGAGGGAGCAAGTGCAGGCGGCCAGTTGGTGGGCAGATTGGCTGTTTACCGGCCGGACCTCTTCAGGGTAGCAATTGTAAAAGTTGGAGTTTTGAATACCATGCGTGGCGAATTTACACCAAATCCAACACCTCTGATTGGTGATTATGGAACAATAAAAGACGAAAAAGAAGCTGCATATCTTTATGATTCAGATGCTTACTTAAATGTAAAGCCAGGCACCCGATATCCGGCTCAATATATCACCGCAGGTTATAACGATCCCAGAGTCATCGTATGGCAACCGGCAAAATATGCTGCAGCAGTACAAAATGCCGGTGCTAATTTCCATCCTCAATTCCTTTATACTGAATTTGAAGGCGGTCATTCGGGCGGTCTGAATTTTTCTGAAACATTGAAAGCCTACTCACGTGAAGGAGCCTTCTTCCTTTGGCAAACCGGCCATCCTGATTTTCAACCCAAAAAATAAAACTACCATGAAAACTTATTTATTACTAATAATTCTCTTCGTCTCTGTATCGCTCACCGCCCAGCATCAGGAAATAAAACCCTATGTCGAATTTCTTAAAACACAGAATACTTCTGCAAAAGATTATCTGATCAGTCTTTTTGATCGGTATGACATTGTCATTTTCTCGGAAAGAAATCACGAGGAGCATACACAGTATGAATTAGTCCGGGAAGTTTTCGCAGATCCACGATTCATTGAAAAATCCGGACATATTTTTATGGAAATGGGTGGCTCCAACTACGATAAGCCTATAAACGATTATCTTCACGCTAAAAATTTAAGTGAAGATGAAAGCCGGAGACGAGCCATACATATTCAGCGAAACTCAACCTGGTATCCGGTTTGGCAAAGGTATAATTATCATCATTTGCTCACGGGGCTGTAACGGATTAATTCAGGACTTTCAAAAGATAAAAAGCTATCGTTGCATCCTACGGATATTGCTGTGGACTGGTCAAAAATTCGTACCAAAGATGATGTGGTGAAAAATATCCGCAATAAAGAATCCATGTTAGGTCGTGACAGCGTGATGGCTGTTAACATTACTGCAAAAATCAAACAACTGGAAAATACTGGTGAAAAGCGGCAAAAGTATTTCGTTATCCTGAATTCTGCGCATTCCATGAAACATGATTACAACCTGATGGGTTTTTCCGTTAAGCCTGCCGGAGCCTATCTTTCCGAAAATTTCCCGGGAAAAGTTGCTTATGTACTGCTTAATTTCGAAGCCATTGGAGATTTATCATCGACCACTAACATCGGGTTCTTTCCGCCAATACTCGATGGAAAATGGGATGCAGCATTCCACCATCTTGGGAAAGACGATCTCGGTTTTGATCTTGATAAAAGTCCCATAGCAGACAGCCTGTATCAAAATATTCCATTGATAGAGAAAGGCGTAACAAACCGTAAGGCTTACACGGGATATGTTTACTACCGCCATTATCCTAATTTTGTGAATGTAAATGGAGTAGAGGGATTAATTGATGAAGATTACAAAAAAGAACTCGCACGCAGAACAGCGATTTTTTATTCGCCACCTACCATTTCAATGGAAGAATTGTATGCAAATTTCTACAATGATTACGGACGCAAAAACGCTTCCGTTCCCGAGTTTTTAGTTGAATACTGGCAAAAGGTGATGCAATGGAATGAAAAAACTAAAAAAGATTAATAGTTTTCTCAGAAAGCAACTTAAGTGAATTTCCTAATAACTGAAAAAAATCCGCAGAGCAATCTGCGGATTTTTGATCTTATCGAAGTTTTGTAAATTAAGTCTATTTCACAATCTTCATCTCATCAAGCAGCCATTTTGCATTGGCGTATTTGTCAACAATAAAGAGGATGTACTTTGTATCTACCATAATGTTTCTTGAGAATCTTGGGTCGAAGTTGATGTCGCTCATCGTGCCTTCCCACTGTCTGTCGAAGTTCAGACCGATAAGATTTCCATTAGCATCCAGTGCCGGACTTCCTGAATTTCCACCAGTGGTGTGGTTAGTAGCGGTAAAGTTCACCGGAACGTCTCCGTTCGAATTTTTGTAAATTCCGTAATCTTTTGCGTTATAAAGATCGATCAGTTTTTTAGGAACATCAAATTCGTAATCTCCCGGAACATACTTTTCCATCACACCGGAAAGGTGCGTTTGATATCCGTAATACAATCCATCACGCGGGTTAGATCCAGCCACTTTTCCGTACGTAACGCGAAGGGTAGAGTTGGCGTCCGGGAAAAATTTTCTGTCCTTGTCCGTCTCCATCTGTTGCGCCATATATTTTTTCTGTAACGCATCAATCTGAGTTTGATAAGACGTATATTTCGCATCGGTTGTGCTCATGTATGCTGTCCTAAGTTCATTAAAAAGATTCACAAGAGGATCTTTCTTGATGTTCTGCGCTAATGCGTTTTGATCTGCAAAAACTTTGTTAATATCACTGTATACGGTAGCTCCGTTGATGGTGCCACGACCGGTTATTACGGAATTTTTAGACCAGTTTTCAATCTGTGTTAAATTTTTTGCTTCGTCACTGTATTGTTGTTTAAAACCGGCAGGAAGAAACTGCTCCGGAGTTTTCTGTGCATAAAGCGCCAGAATTTGTGCTGTAACCTTTGCATCCAGTTCACCGTCGTAATCTTTGTAGAAAGAAGCCAGTCTGTTTTTGAAATTGTCTGCTGTTTTTGCATCCATTTTCCCGGATTCAACAGCGTTAGCAAAGTTGTAGAAGTTACTTGCTAAGGTAAGTGTCTCGGCATTTCTGATGGCTTCACTGTAATACGTTCTGTTCAGTGCAAAAGGTGCCTGTTCTGTATACAAACGGTTAAATTCATCAATCGTAGTTTTAATCTGAGGATTTTTCGCTGCCAAAGATCTTTCATATGCCTGCTTTTTTTCTACAGCACCGGATTTGGTTAGACCTTCCATTTCACCCTGCCATTTTTTCCAGGCATTTGCGATTCGTGCAAATTTCGAAGCATATTTAATTCTGGTTGCGTCGTCTGTACGCATTTTTTCGTCCAGAGTTTCAAGAGCAATATCACGAACCGAAATGGCTGCCGGATTTATTTCGGTACGAATTTTTTCAACCGCGATAGAAGGGAGGTATTCCTGAGTTCTTCCCGGGAACCCGAAAACAAACGTAAAGTCTCCTTCTTTTTTCTCTTTAATGGAAATTGGCAGGAAATGCTTCGGCGTATACGGAACGTTGTCTTTGCTGTATTCTGCGGGCTTATTGTTTTTATCGGCATAAATTCTGAACATCATGAAATCGCCGGTATGTCTCGGAAATACCCAGTTATCCGTATCAGAACCGAATTTACCAATGCTCTGTGGCGGTGCACCGACCATACGGATGTCTTTAAATGTTTCAATTACGTATGCGTAATATTTGTTGCCGTAATAAGCAGGACGTACGGAAACTTTCTGGTAAGATTCCGTTTTGAAAGACTTGGAAACTGCATCAATATTGGTTTTTATCTGGGCATCGGTTAAATTTTGACCAGTTAAAACCTGCGAAGTTACATCCTTGATGTCCACAATGAAATCTACAGTAACTCCCGGATTCGGAAGTTCTTCGCCCATATTTTTCGCCCAGAAACCATTGGTAAGAAGATCATTTTCAACTGTAGAATGGCTTTGAATATTGTCGTAACCGCAGTGGTGATTAGTGAGCAAAAGTCCTTTTGGCGAAATAACTTCTGCCGTACATCCACCGTCGAACTGTACGACAGCATCTTTAATCGAAGGTTTTGATGGATCGAAAATTTGTTTTGCGGAAATTTTCATTCCCATTTCTTTCATTTCTTTTTCGTTCACCTCGGTTGGAATCCACATTCCGCCGTACTGTTGCCCGAAAACAAATAGAGAGTTCAGGAATAAACCTGCTATAAGGATTTGTTTCTTCATTGAATAAATTTTGCCTAAAAATAAGTAAAAAAGGGGAGATTGAAAAAGTAGATTTTACGTTTGCTGTTTAAGAATGGTTGTTAAGACGCTGTCAGAGAATTTTTGCAGAATTCTTGATTATTTCCCGTATCTGAAAATCGCATTCCGATAAAGCATTCCACAACGAATCCTGGTTTAGAATTTCAAGATTGTCACCGTTCAATTCTTCAGAATTTTCGTAATAATCCATCCATTTTTCAGTGTAGAATTGGACGAGTTTTTCTTTCTTCGCTGTTATCTCTTCAAGCTTTTGGTTGAATGCTGCCATTTCCTCTACGTCTTCTTCCAGGGCTTTCATCAGCGCATTCATTTCGAGAATTTCGTCTTTACGCATTACTTTTTCTTTTTGTTGGGAGCGAGTTTTGCCACTTCAGAACAGGAAAGTTCTGCAAATTTTTTCCAATCGTCTTTTTGTGAAAAATCGATTTCATACCAACCTTTCATAGGCCGGTTTTCCATTGGAGTAAAAACCGGAAACCCTTCTTCAGCAGCTGTCTCTTCGGGAATTTTAACAAGTAAAGTTTCATCTATAAACATCATTCCGGCTTTTCCGTTGGGCATTTTAGCGCACAGCGCACCGAACATTTTTCCCGGAATTGCACCGGGAATTTCGTTGAGCAGTTCATTAAAATATTGTTCTGCGTTCATATTTTATTGATTTTTTTATCAAAGGTATCTGTTCTTACCAAAATTAACACATTATCACTTTACCATATTACTACATTACTACATTACCACATTCAGGAATTAAACTTCATATTCTGAATTCGAACTGCATTCAGAACAGCCAAAAGTGCAACGCCAACATCTGCAAAAATGGCTTCCCACATGGTTGCCAGTCCGCCTGCGCCGAGAATCAGGACAATTGCCTTTACTCCAAATGCGAGAATAATATTTTGCCAAACAATTTTTTTTGTCTCTTTACCAATCCTGATCGCCATCGGAATTTTGGAAGGTTTATCATCCTGAATCACAACATCTGCGGTTTCAATCGTCGCATCACTTCCGAGTCCGCCCATGGCAATTCCTACGTCGCTTAACGCTACAACAGGAGCGTCATTTATGCCATCACCTACAAACGCAACGGTTTCTTTTTTTGCCTTGAGCTCTTTTACTTTATTCACTTTGTCTTCGGGCAGCAAATCGCCAAAATAATGCTGAATACCGATTTTTTGCGCAACGTCACGAACCACTGAGGATTTGTCGCCGCTTAACATCGTGGTTGTAACATGAAGGTTTTTGAGTTGCTGAACCGTTTCGGCAGCATCTGCTTTTATTTCGTCTGAAATCGTGAGGTAACCGGCAAAATTTTTGTTGAATGCAATGGCAATCAGCGTATCAGAAACGTTTGGGTGACTGATGTCATGTTGAATTCCGTATTTTTCCATCAGTTTGAAGTTTCCGGCGAGTATTTCTTTTCCGGCAATCATTCCCTTGAGTCCGTGACCGGGGATTTCTTCCGGAATTTCAAGTGTAATGGTGTAATCAACTTCACCAACATATTCGTGAACTGCAGTGGCTATGGGATGTGTGGATTTACTTTCCAGCAGATTTAAATATTTCAGAATTTCATCTCTGTCGAAATTATTTTCAATATAGACGTCCTGAACTTTGAAAACGCCTTTTGTCATCGTTCCGGTTTTGTCCATCACAACATTTTTGATGTTGGCCAAAGCATCCAGAAAATTACTGCCTTTAAACAGAATTCCATTGCGGCTTCCGGCTCCAATTCCACCAAAATACCCCAACGGAATGGAAATCACCAATGCACAGGGACAGGAAATCACCAGGAAAATCAGTGCACGGTACAGCCAGTCGCTGAAAATATAATCTTCTACAATAAAGTAGGGAAGAAGCGCAATTAATGCTGCAAGAACAACCACAATTGGCGTATATATTTTTGCAAACTTGCGGATGAAAAGTTCAGTCGGAGCTTTTTGGGAAGTCGCATTCTGAACCAGTTCCAGAATTTTTGACAATTTGGAATCTTTATACTCAGTATTGATCTTTACTTCAGAAACTGAATATAGATTAATCATACCGGCCAAGACCGAATCGCCTTTTTTCTTCGTGTCGGGTTTGCTTTCTCCGGTTAAAGCTGCCGTGTTGAAAGAAGCGGTTTCAGACAGAAGTTCTCCGTCCAAAGCCAGTTTTTCGCCCGGTTTCAGTTGAATAATCTGTCCAATTCGGGCGGATTCCGCCTTTATGGTTTTAGGTTGATTATTTTCAAGAACTGTCACTTCGTCGGGACGCTGATCGAGCAGAGATTTAATGTTCTTCTGCGCTTTGTTTACCGCCAAAGTCTGAAAAACTTCACCTACGGAGTAGAAAAGCATCACCGCTACACCTTCCGGGTATTCGCCGATAGCAAAAGCACCAACAGTGGCAATCGTCATCAGCAGAAATTCAGAGAAAAAATCGCTGTAACGGATGCTGTGAAACGCTTCTTTCATAACAGGAAAACCAACCGGAATATAAGCAGCGGCGTACCACACAACACGAATCCATCCTGAAAACCAGTCTGGTTTCAGCCAGAAATCCATTGTTAATCCGAAAATCAGCAGGATAAAAGAAACAACGGAGGGAAGGAAAAGCTGCAGTGTGGATTTTCCTTCCAAATCATGAGAATGATCGTGATTATGAGTGTGATCATGGCCATGATGATTCTCCAAATTTTTATGCTGATTGCGATCGTTTGAACAACATTCTTTTGACATACTATATTTTTCAGACAAAAATAAAGGTTACTTCTGTGCAACACCATTGCAAACTTATTCTGAAGATACACAGTTTTTGCACAGTCCGTTAGCGACAAATTTCTGTTCCCTGATGCGGTAATTTTCTGGAAACTGTATTTTACCGAGCTGAACTTCCTCAATACATTCGGTTTCTCCACATTGCGTACAGTGAAAATGCAAATGAAGGTCATGATGATGATTTTCCGCACATTCGTCTTTGCATAAAAGATAGTTCGTGGTTGAATTTTCCTGAATGCTGTGGAGAAGTCCTTTTTTCTCAAAAGTTTTCAGCGTACGGTACAAAGTACTGCGGTCGGATTGGGGAAGAAAATGTTCCAGATCAGAAAGTGAAACTGCTTTTCCATGGCTCAAAAAAACATCAAGAACCAGCATCCGCATGGAGGTTACAGGTATTTTTTTCCGCACAAGTAATTTTTCTATGCGATCTCTTTGCATGATTTCTTTTTTGAAACAAAAGTAGGAATTATGATTTTCGAAGTCAACTGAGTAAGAATTTTATATAAAACCAAAATAATTCTGTAAAGTTAAAAAACCGTGTTGCAATTAAATTTGCAGTGAAATGGAAATCACACAACAGGTCGTTAATTTACTGCTTCTCGCGCTTCCTGTTGCGTGTATCGCATGGACCGTTACACACGAGGAAATTTTCCGTGAGCCGCGCGAATATTGCATTGAGAAGTCGAAATCGTGCAGAAGTATTACAGAGAGAAAGTTTTTCTATCTGTTTACCTGCGAATACTGTTTCAGCCACTACATTGCGCTGTTTTTTATTTTGATCACCGGTTTTCAGTTGGTGACGAATAATTGGACAGGCTACATCATTGCTTTTTTTGCTTTGGTTTGGATTGCTAATTTTTACATGACGATTTTCGGTATTCTGCGACAGATGCTGAAAGTTGAAAAACTTGAGGGCAATCTGAAAGACAACGAGTGGCACGAAGTGAAGGAAGAAATAAAAGAAAAAAAGTAACAATAACAGGGCGGCTTTCTATGGAAATTCCTAATTTCTATAAATAATTGATGCCGCCCTTTTTCAAAACGCACTCTTTGGGTGCGTTTTGTTTTTTTAGAAGCCGGGAACCTGTTTTCCGCTGCAATCTTTTATTGTTCTGCAGATTCACAATCTTGTAAAAGGCGCTTCCTTCGGTCGCGCTTTTTCTGCGTTGTTCATTGCTGCACAACTTTAAAAGGATTTCCGCTGCAACCAGGGCTATGGGTTTTTGATTAAATCCAGAAACTGTTGTTCATCCAAAATGATGATGGTACCGATGTCCTGAGCTTTTTTCAGTTTGCTTCCGGCCTTTTCGCCAACAACCAGATAGTTCAGATTTTTTGAAACAGCAGAAATATTTTTTCCGCCGTGTTTCTCCACCATTTCTTCCGCAGCATCTCTTGTGAATAGTGACAATTTTCCGGTGAATAGAAAGGTTTTTCCTTCCAAAACATTACTTAGAACTTCATTGGTATTTTCGCCTTTTTCTAATTGAACGCCGTAGGATTTCAGACGTTCAACCATCAGGTTATTTTCCGTGTTTTTAAAGAATTCCACAATTGAAACTGCAATTTTTTCACCGATATCTTCTACCTGACAAAGTTCTTCAACCGACGCATTTTTAAGATCATCAATAGTTGGGAAATTCTTTACCAGTTTCTTAGCAACGGTTTCTCCGACATGTTTTATTCCGATTCCAAAGAGCACTTTTTCAAAAGGAATTTCCTTTGATTTTTCGATGCCGTCAATAATATTTTGTGCAGATTTTTCTGCCATTCTTTCGAGCGGAAGTAACTGTTCTTTTGTTAAAGCATAAAAATCAGCCGGGTTTTCAATGAGTTTTTCACGGTAAAGCTGCTCGATGGTTTCCTGGCCGAGATTTTCGATGTTCAATGCTTTTCTTGAAACATAATGAATCATTTTTCCAACAACCTGTGGCGGACAGTGCATTTCGTTTGGACAGAAATGGATGGCTTGATCTTCAATTTTTACGAGTTCTGTTCCGCATTCCGGACAGTTTTTAATGTATTGAATTTCCTGATTTTGCGGATTTCTTTTTTCAGTATTTACTCCAACAATTTTTGGGATAATTTCGCCGCCTTTTTCCACATACACAAAATCATTTTCGTGTAAATCAAGCTTTCGGATAATATCTTCATTGTGAAGCGACGCTCTTTTAACAACCGTTCCAGCGAGTAATACAGGACGTAGATTCGCGACAGGAGTTATGGCTCCGGTTCTTCCTACTTGATAAGAAACACTTTGTAATTCGGTTTCCACCTTTTCAGCTTTGTATTTATACGCCATTGCCCAACGCGGAGATTTTGCGGTATATCCTAATTGTTGCTGCTGTTTCAAAGAGTTAACTTTAAGTACAATACCGTCGATTTCAAAAGGAAGTTCGTGGCGTTTTTCGTCCCAGTAATTGATGTACTCTTTTACTTCATCCAAAGTTCTGCACAGTTTTGACTGAGCGGAAGTTCTGAAGCCCCAGTTTTTTGCATTTTCCAACAGTTCCCAATGGGTTTCTGTTTGAAGATTTTCACCAACAAACTGATATAGAACCGCCGAAAGTCCACGTTTTCTTACTTCAGCAGAATCCTGTATTTTTAAACTTCCTGATGCGGTATTTCTCGGATTCATAAACGGGTCAAGACCTTCTTCTTCGCGTAAAGCATTGATTTTATCGAAGTTTTTTCTGGTCAGATAAATTTCCCCGCGCATAAAAAATATTTCAGGAAAATCGCCCTTCAAAGTCAAAGGAACATCGGAAATTGTTCTCACATTCGCAGTGATTTCATCACCCTGAAAGCCGTCGCCACGAGTTACCGCCTGCGAAAGTTTTCCGTTTTCATAAAGAATGGAAATAGAAGCGCCGTCGTATTTTAGTTCTGCGACAAATTCCACAGGCTCATCAAGAGTTCTGAAAATTCTCTTTTCCCAGTCTTCCAGATCATTAAAATCGTAGGAATTATCCAAAGAATACATTCTGAACTGATGCTGAACAGTCGGGAAGTTTTTTGTGATTCCACCGCCCACGCGCAAAGTAGGAGAGTTTGCATCAAAAAATTCCGGGTGCGCAGCTTCCAGTTCCTGCAGTTCTTTTAGTTTGCCGTCAAACTCAAAATCGCTGATGGTGGGTTCGTCTGCAACGTAATATGAGTAGTTATGTTGATGAAGCTCTTCGCGAAGCGTTTCTATTTTCTGCTGAATGTTTTCGGACATCTACGTTTCTTTTCAACAAAAATAATGAAGTTCTTCGGTATATTTTATTGATATAACAAGATTTTCGGATTAAGATTATTATCGTACGAAATAATCTGTGCTATTTTTGTATAAAAAGATTTTTTATTACATGGTATAAAATATTAGGGGGTGAATATCAAAAAAATATAAATATTTAAAAATTATAATATATTTTTGAGGGGTTAAAGCATATTTCATATGAAAATTGAAAAAAGATGGATTGTTTCTTTCATGGTGATTTCCATAATTTCTATTGCCGGAGTTTTTTGGCCTGGGTTTGAAAATTTCGCCAATGACGGTGAGTTTCTTTCAGAAGATAGTATTGTTGGAGCTGATGTGGCTTGGATTCTTGCTGCTGCAGGTTTGGTACTTTTGATGACGCCCGGACTTTCATTTTTTTACGGTGGAATGGTTGGGAAGAAAAATGTAATTTCGACGATGCTGCAAAGTTTTATTGCACTAGGTGTGATTTCCATTTTGTGGGTTGTTGTAGGTTTTTCACTTTCTTTTGGAGAATCTTTGGGGTTAACTATTGATGGTGAACATTACGGGTTGATCGGAAATCCACTCTCGTATCCGTTTTTCACTAATGTCGGAATTTTGCCACATAACACAATGGCATCAACAATTCCCTTTATTTTATTTGCGCTGTTTCAGATGAAGTTTGCAGTGATTACTCCTGCGCTCATTACTGGATCTTTTGCAGAAAGGGTTCGTTTTATTGCATATTTAATATTCATGGTGCTTTTTAGCCTGATTATTTACACGCCGCTCTGTCACATGGTTTGGCATCCGGAAGGTTTGCTTAATAAATTTTTCGGAGTCAAAGATTTTGCCGGGGGAACGGTAGTACACATGAGTGCAGGTTTTGCAGCGCTCGCCGGAGCTTTAGTTCTGGGAAGAAGAAAAAATCCTCAGCATGAACCTTCGAATATTCCATATGTAATTTTAGGAACAGGAATGCTTTGGTTTGGCTGGTTCGGATTTAATGCCGGTTCTGCGTTAGGAGCCAACGCAACTGCTGCAATGGCTTTTGGAACAACCACAATTGCATCGGCTTCAGCGATGATGACGTGGATATTTTTCGATAGAATTAATGGAAGAAAAATTTCTGCATTAGGTGCGTGTATTGGTGCAGTTGTAGGATTGGTTGCCATTACGCCGGCCGCAGGTTTTGTTAGTATTTCCGAAAGTTTATTTTTTGGTTTTGCTGCTGCAATTGTTTCGAATTCTTTACTGAACTGGAAGAGACTCAAAAAAATTGATGATACACTGGATGTTTTTGCCTGTCACGGTGTAGGCGGTATGATGGGAATGATTTTAACCGCGGTTTTCGCGCATGGCGAAAATGCAAGTTTACTACACGGTGGTTTTGGTGTGTTTGCACACCACATCACGGCATTGGTTTTCGTGTCTGTGTTTACGTTTTTTGGCTCGCTTCTACTTTACAAAATCACAGATTCTATTATTCCGTTGCGTGTTGCGGAGGAATCAGAAAATATCGGGTTGGATATTTCGCAGCACAACGAAAGTATTTGTTAGAAACTAAAAACTGAGAATTTCCCGGATTTTTGCTGAAACTTTTTCAGGGTTTGGCAGCATTTCGGCTTCTAATTTCAGGTTAATGGGAACGGCCGGTAAGTTTAAAGAACCCATTGCTTCAACCGGTGCATCCAGATATTTGAAACAGTTTCTTGTAATTCTGTGTGCAAGCGCTTCTGCGAAAGAATTCTGAATTTGCTCTTCCGTTAAAACCAGGCATTTTCCGTGAAGTTTTACGCGTTCGTAAATAAGTTCTTCATCTAAAGGAATTATGGTTCTTAAATCGATGATTTCAACTTTTCCACCGAAACTTTTTGCCGCTTCAGTTGCCCAATGCACGCCCATTCCGTAAGTCACGATAACCACAGTTCGACCTTTTTCTGTTTCAGCTTCGTCGGCTTTTTTAACAATGTTGGCTTTTCCGAAAGGTAAAATATAATCTTCTGCAGGCTCAATGGTTTTTGCATCATCAGTTCCCGGAACTTTGCTCCAATAAAGACCTTTGTGTTCTAACAATACTACTGGATTTGGATCGTAAAATGCCGATTTTAGCAAACCTTTGAAGTCGGCTGCATTGCTTGGATAGGCAATTTTGATTCCTTTAATATTGGCCAGAATACTTTCTACACTTCCGCTGTGGTATGGTCCTCCGCCGCCGTATGCGCCTGTTGGAACACGAATAATATTGCTAACTGGAAACTTACCGTTGCTTAGATAATTTGATTTAGAAATTTCTGTAATAAGTTGATTGATAGCAGGATAAATGTAATCCGCAAACTGAACCTCAACTATAGGTTTCAATCCAACTGCACTCATTCCGACGGTTGAGCCAATAATATACGCCTCCTGAATTGCAGTATTGAAAACTCTTTTCTTCCCGAATTTTTTACCCAGTGTTACGGTTTCGCGGAAAACTCCTCCAATTCTTTCACCTACATCCTGTCCGTACAATAAAGCTTCCGGATGCTTCCACATTAATTCTTGGATAGCATGGATCGCAGCATCAACCATCACAATTTTTTCGCCGTTTGCAGGCGATCTTTCTCCTTTTTCTTCTGTAATGGGAGTTGGTGCGAAAACGTGGTCACTTACAGTATTTGCATCAGGATCTTCAGCATTGATGGCTTTTTGGAAGGCTTCTTCAGCTTCCAATCTTGCTTTTTTAGTAATCTGTTTTAAGAGGTTTTCTTCAACACCATCCTCTAGAAGAGTTTTTCTTAGGATTTCTCCCGGATCTTTTGCCCGGTGCTTTATCAAATCCTCTTCATCGCGGTAAAATTCACGCCGAACTCCGGAAGTGTGATGGCCAATAAGAACTGTTTTTGCACAAACCAAAATTGGTTTTCTTTCGTTACGTACAAAATCGAACGCTTTCTGCATGGCTTCAAAGCTTTGTACGAAATCAGTTCCGTCGACGCGCATTCTGTTGAGGCCAACAAAACCAGCTGCGAAATCGTAAGCATCTGAAGTTCTTGCTTCTTCTTTCGTTACAGAAATTCCCCATTCGTTATCCTGTACAAGAAAGATGATTGGTAACTGATGAAGTGCAGCGAACTGGAACGCTTCAGAAACTTCTCCTTCTGTAATAGAATTGTCGCCGAAACTGCATACTACAACCGGATTTTCTGAAAATGTTTTTAGGTTGAATTCCTGAATATATTTTATACCCTGAGCAACTCCGGTGGTAGGAATTGCCTGCATACCGGTAGCCGAACTTTGGTGAATGATTTTTGGGAAATTTTCGTCGGAACTCGATGGATGCGAATAATAAGATCTTCCTCCGGAAAAGCGGTCGTCTTTTTTTGCAAGAAGCTGAAGCATAAGCTGATACGGTTCGAAGCCCATACCCAGAAGCATGCTTTCGTCTCTGTAATAGGGCGAAACCCAGTCTTCCTTTTTTAATTGATAAGCGGTCGCAAGCTGAATCGCTTCGTGACCTCTTGAAGTGCTGTGAACATATTTTGTAATCTGTCTGTTTTCTTCGTAAATGTCGGCCATTGCTTTGGCAAGCATCATATGGTTAAATGCTTTCAGCAAAACGTCCTGAGAAACGTGATTTTCTGTACCTATTTCCATAGTTAACAAAGATAGAATAATTATTATTATTGGCGGGTTGCGATATTAGAGTGGCTTTTAAGTCACACTTGGTTTTAATCCTTTGTATTAGGTAAATAATAATGTTGTTATTAAATTTATAAAGAAAGTCATATTTCATATTTTCAGATTTTTTGCTTCTTTGTTAAACACTAAATCAATTCATTTGTAAAAAATTATTTCTATGAGCGGTGAGAATCAGTGGCCACTTTACATCAGTATCGTTTTGGTGGTTTATGCAGCGGTTATCTTATTTTTTGTGGTTCGCGGTGCGTTGAAAACAAAAAGCATCAGCGATTACGGAATCGGAAATATCGGCTTTCCGTCGTGGATTGTCGGACTTTCGTTGGCGGCTTCTATGACTAGTGCTGCAACTTTCGTTATTAATCCGGGATTCATTGCGCTTTACGGAGTTGCAGGGATAATTTCTATGGCGGTTGTACTGCCGTTGGCTGCTTTCGTGTCGCTAATATTTTTCACGAAAGGTTTTGCAAAATATGGTAAATCTGTAAAAGCAAGCACCATGTCCCAATGGATCGGAAACCGTTTTAATAACAAAGCTTACAAGTTTTTCTTTGCTGTTATTGCCCTTCTGTTGATAACTTTCATCGTGCTCATCAATGTGGGTTTAACTCAGGTGATTTCTAAATCTTTGGAAGTGGAGCCTTATTATGTTCTGCTTGGAATTACGGTTTTCGTGTTTGGTTATATGATGTTCGGTGGCGCCAATTCGATGGTTTACACCAATACTGTTCAGGCGTTAATTATGGTGGTTGTTGCTTTGATGATGATCTTTTCAGGAAACGATCTTTTTGCCAATGGTATTTCCGGTTTTGCTGCTCAACTGAATGCAATTGATCCGAACCTTACCAAAACTTTTAATGAAAGCAGTCCGCTGTATCGTGATTTCTTTGAAGTGGTGATTTGTCAGGCGATTGTGGGAGTTGCAATTGTTTGTCAGCCGCACATTATGACCAAATCTTTGATGCTTAAAAATCCTGAAAAAGTAAATTCGTATCTGTTTTTTGCGATTGCTGCAATGCTGATTTTTTTCTTCATTGTTATTGCAGGATTGTACGCAAGAATCATGTTTCCTGATTTAACTGCCGACGGACAGCCGATGAAAATGGACGAAGTAATTCCAACGTATGTTGTGAAAAGATTTTCTGCTGCTGCAGGAATTCTGGTGATTGTTGGACTGATTTCAGCAGGACTATCTACTCTGGAAGGTTTAATTCAATCACTCTCGGTTACAGTAACTTCCGATATTTTGGAGCCTTTGATGGGTGAAAAAGTGAGCAACAATGCACTCATCATTAATAAAGTAGTAATTGTATTGCTTGCGATAGTAAGTTTTTATTTCAGTTGGAATCAGATCAAAAATCCTGATTTAAGTGTTGGGATTTTTGGTCAGAACGGCGTTTACGGATATTTTGCTGCAGCTTTTGTTCCGGTACTTTTCGGAACTTTTGTGAAGAATGTAAAAGCTTCGACCGTTTTTACAGCATCAGTTGTGGCTATTGTTTGCCACTTTGGAATTTTCTACCTGAAAATAACACCTTATATGCAGGGTTTGGTGGGAAATCCTGGAGTTTCTGCAGCAATAGGAATTGTTTTATCAGTATTGGTTGCTATAATTTTGCATACATTTAGCCGAAATAAAACTGCCATATCATGATTTATCTGGACTGGATTGCAAAATGGGCAAAACAAAAGCCTAATTTCACAGCTGTAACCGATCTTGAAACGGGCAGGAAATTCTCGTATCATGATTTGGATTTGGCTGCGTCAAGAATTGCATTTCATCTTCAGAATAAAGTGAAGGAAGGAGACAGGGTTGCGGTTTTGATGGAACATTCGCCTTTTCTCATCGCGCTTTTTGCGGCTTGTCAAAGGTTGGGAGCTATTTTGGTTCCGCTGAATTACAAATTGTCTTCGTCTGAATTGGAGCATTTGCTGAAAGATTGTGCTCCGAAAATATTTATCTACAGCGAAATTTTTGAGCAGCAAATACTTCTTCTTAAAGATTTATACGAAACCGTAAAGCTGATTGATTTTGTTGAAGAAACAGAAAAGAATGAAAATTTTGATGAAGAAAATAGGGTAGAGTATCTGGTTAATGAAGAGTTGCCGGTTTTTCTTTTTTATACCACCGGAACTACGGGAATGCCGAAAGGTGTTCTGTATACCAATCGAATGCTTTTCTGGAACAGCCTCAATACATCGATGCAGTTAGGAATTACGCAGGAAGACAGGACCGTGAATATTTTACCGCCGTACCACACTTCCGGCTGGAATATTTTTCTCACACCGCTTCTTCATCATGGCGGTCATAATTTCATCATGAAGAAAATCAATCTTGATGCTATTCTGCAAGTTTTAGAATCGGAAAAAATAACGATGCTTCTGGCGTTGCCAACCATTTTACAGATGCTTTCGAAGTCGGAGAATTTTGAGAAAACCGATCTTTCAAATCTGAAATATATTATTTCCGGTGGCGAATCCATCAGTTGTGAACAGGTGAAGCTCTGGAAGAAAATCAAAAACGTAAACCTGCGGCCGGGTTACGGTTTAACGGAAGCCGGACCAAGCATCACTTCACTTCATCAGGATTTTGTTTTAGACAAAGTGAATTCTATCGGAAAATCCAATTTTTATGTGGATCTAAAAATTGTAGATGACAACGGAAAAGAAGTGAAAACCGGAACAGTTGGAGAGCTTTGTATTGGTGGAAATATCGTAACTCCCGGTTACTGGAATAATTCCGTAGCCACCAAAAACAAATTAAAAAACGGTTGGCTTCACACAGGGGATTTAGCTTACCGCGATGAGGAAGGTTTTTATTTTCTGAAGGGCAGAAAAGACGATATGTATATTTCCGGTGGCGAAAATATTTTTCCACAGGAAATCGAATCACTTTTGCAGCTTCATCCGGATATACAGAATGTACTTGTAATGCCGTTTCCCGATGATGTTTGGGGCAAAAAAGGAGTGGCTTTTATTAAATCGGATACTTTAAATAATCCGGCTTCTGTTCAGGAATTTCTGAAAGATAAGCTGGCTCGCTATAAACAACCTAAAGAATATATTTTTCTCAAAGAATTTCCGTTAACCGGTTTCGGTAAAATTTCACGTCGCGAGCTGATTCGCAACTATCAGAACGGAACTTTGAAAACACAATCAAGAAAATGAAAAAATACTTAATACTGCTTTTTCTCATGACATTTTATACCCTGAATGCACAATCGGAAAAAACCATGAAGGATCTTCTGCAGCCTTATCATTTCAAAACAAAAACGGTCCAGTTGGAAGATGGTGAACTGGCCTACGTGAAAGAAGGAAAAGGCAAAAAAGTGCTGATTTTTGTTCACGGTTTAAGCAGTAACGCCGATGCGTGGTACCGAAATATCGAGCAACTTAGAGAACATTTTACCTGCTATGCAATCGATTTGCCGGGTTATGGTAGATCTTATAAGAAAGCTGAAAACTTTACGGCTTCCTATTTTGCAGAAACGATTAATGAATTTACGAAGAAACTGAAAATCAAAGAGTTCACATTGGTTGGTCATTCGATGGGTGGACAGGCATCTATAAAATATGCAGCAACTTTTCCTGAAAAACTTAAAGGATTGATTTTGGTCGCACCTGCCGGAATTGAAGAATTTACACCTATGGAAGGAATGATGATGAATGCTGTGATGACGCGTGATGGTGTAATGAAGACCTCCGAAGAGCAGATTGATAAAAATTATCAGATGAATTTTTTCAAAATGCCTGTTGAAGCCTCAAGAATGGTTCAGGACAGGAAGAAAATAGTTGAAGCTTCCGATTTTGCAGATCACGCGGATGCTATTGTGAAAAGCGTTTCCGGCATGTTGGACGATAAAGTTATTGATGATTTTCCCAAAGTGAAAGTACCTACTTTGTTCATTTTTGGGCGAAACGATTTACTGATTCCCAACAAATACCTTCACCCTCAAATGACGATAGAAGATGTCGCAAAGAAAGGAAACGATGCGGTCGCGGGAAGTAAAGTTTGGTTTGTAGAAGAGGCGGGACATTTCCTGAATTTTGAAAAACCTGAGGAAGTAAATGCTGCGATCTGCAGTTTTATGAAAGATATTTAACACTTCATTATTAATAGATTTCTTTTTAAAGAATGGCCGGTTTTTCCGGTCATTTTTTTTTCATAACAAAGTTGTGTAAATTTCGCCTTCCGTTATCGAATAAAATGAAACCAAAACTGAAAATTTTTGAAGAATTCAGCAGCAACATACTTCCGCATGAGGCGCGTTATCTTTCTACGATAGCAAATTTTCAGGATTCGGAAAAGCAGGAAATTTTCAATAAACTTATTCATAATGCTCAGTTTCCGGAGCAGCCGGAAAAAAACAATTCTGATATTGATAAACGGAAATACCACTATATTAAAAACTGGGTGGAACAAAAGCTTCAGCAGCGAAATGTTGATGACGTCGGTGCATGGATTCTTGATTTTCTGAAGAAAATATCACTGGATTTGGTGACGGCGGAAGAAGAAAAACAGATGCTGGATTACATCAAAAGCTACAGAAAAATAGGCTATAATTTTCAGGTTTTGTATCAAGTGATGCGTGAGTATCGATCATATCTTTTGGTGAGAATTCGGTATGATGATCATTTAATTGTCCTTGATTTTCTTGAAAGATTCAGTTCACAGTTTGAAAAAGCAGTGAAAATTCAGCAGAAATTATACATCGCAACTGACGAGATTACCAAACAGTACACTGAGAAAAAGACAACTTCAGTCTATTGGGAACGTTGGCTGAAAAAAGTTTTTGAAGGTGAAGAAATCAACGGGAACAACCGTTATAAAGCGTTTGTATTGCTTGCATTTCTGTACAACACAACCAAAAATGCAGAAAAACAACGTGACCTTTTTTCAAAAATTGATGTGTATTTCAGCAAGGGTGATTTGTATTCGCGGCGTATTCTGTATAATTTTTATTCAAACAGTGTATTGCTGCACTCTCAACTTCAGGATTTTGAGAAGGCGATTTACTACGGAAAACTTGCGGTGCGACAGAACAATGAAGATACTTTGATGTACGTGAATAACCTTGCTGCAAGCTATTTACGGACCGAAAAATTCAGAGAAGCCAATCAGTTAATGGAAGCGCACAGAAGCGTTTTTGAGAATTCTCATAACGACTACCAACGAATTACATTTATTTCCTACGAATTGAGAATTTTGGCTGAATTAGGACAGTTGCAAAAGGCTGAAAACATTGGTATTTACTTCCTGAAAAAATTTGAATCTGAAATTTTCGAGTATCGGTGGCATCACTTCTTTACTTCATATTTCCAGGTTTTGGTGGAGCGGGAAAGTTACGCAACAATTCTGCAGCTTGATAAAAAATTCAACCTTGAAAATCTGGCGAAAAAGTCGTCATTTATTCCCAATCTTTCTTGGGCTATTTCGCTTTCAAACTATATGGAAAACCGCATCAGCAAAGAAGAATTGATATCCAAGATTTCAGATTCGCTGCAGGATCTAAATATTTCAAAATCAAATCTTTACCTTGTCAGAAAGAATGTCAAAATGCTTTCAAAAATCTTCCGGAAATTAGAGGTGTTTTTAAGTCGCACATTTAAATTTACAATTATTTGCAGTACTTGAAAGCTGAACAGTTATAGTTTTTAACTTTATTATTTCTTAAGTCACACTCTGTTTTTTTTAACTTAATGTTAACAGTGCATTTTTGTTGGTTTATTATTGCGGTATAAATAACTAACAAAAATAATTAAATAGCTATGAGAAAATCAGTTGTGTTATCTCTTACTTTGGGAAGCTTCTTTGCTACTGCACAGGTTACGGACTCCGTTAAAACTCGTGATATTGAACAGGTTACAGTTTCTGCGAGCCGTAAAGTTCAGAAAATTGTGGATGTTCCTGCCACGGTAAATGTTATCAGTGCGAAGGATATTCAGCAGTTTACCAGTTTTAATGTTGGCGAATTGGCTTCACGTCAGAAAGGGGTGGATTTTGTAAGAGCCGGAGTTTTAGGAACGGGAATCAACATCCGTGGATTTAACTCGGCGTTCAACTCAAAAAACCTTCAGATTACGGATGACAGAGTTTCTACACTGATTGCTACAGGTTTGCCGTTCGGAACTTTCAGTACGGTGATTAAAGAAGATTTGGAAAAAGTTGAAATCCTTTTAGGTCCAAACGGAACACTTTACGGTCCGAATGCACACAACGGT
The DNA here is from genome assembly GCA_023458415.1 of Bacteroidota bacterium. GTDB lineage: Bacteria > Bacteroidota > Bacteroidia > Flavobacteriales > Weeksellaceae > JAEWZO01. The sequence goes on along the minus strand of JAEWZO010000020.1, from coordinate 91,969 downwards.
TTGGTGAATTCTATTTCAAAAAATCCTTTCAGATCTCAGGGAACCACTTTTGCTTTGGGCGTTGGGAACCAGAATGTTTTCACAGGAAGACTTCGTCACGCACAGGCTTTGAGCGATAAAGTAGCTCTAAAAATTGCATTCGAAAATACTCAGGGAACTGAATTCGATTATGTTGATTCCGTTTATGTAAACAATATCGCCTATCCTGAACTGGAACTCGACAGAGATTTCACCAGCAGAAAATTCAACGGACAGATGAATTTCAAACCTTTCGGAATTGGAGAATTGATCGCGTATTTCGGTCACAGTAACAACTCGAATATAGGTGTAACTTCAGCCGGAAGAAACCAGATTAAAGACTGGAAAATCAATGAATATCAGTTAAAATACGTTCATCCAAGATTCTTCCTGAATACGTATTATCAAACCAGTAACACGGAAGATACATACGCAATGAACCAAAGAACACAAAACTATGTTTCATTCATAAATGCAGGTTTCTCTGAAGAAGAGGCGCGCAGAAGATCTTACGATGAGCAGTGGTTTGCAAGTCCGTTTTTACCTGGTGGAGGAATGCCGCTTCAGCGTGGGTCCAGATTTAAAGATGATTCAGACAGATTCGTTGCAGAGGGTCAGTTCAACAATACTTGGGGCGGACTTACTCTTATTGGAGGTGCGCAGTTTCAGCGCGATATGGCTTTCACCAAAAATACGTACATGATTGATTTCGACGGACCGATTAATGTTAATCAGTTCGGTGTGTATGGACAGGCGGAATACAAAATCAACGGATGGGGATTCCTTGCCGCTTTAAGAGTGGATAACCACGATTATTATGGTACCAACCTGATTCCTAAAGCGGCAATTACCAAGAAAATGGGAGAGGACGGAACATTCAGACTTACTTACGGTAAAGGTATGGCCGTTCCATCCATCATGAACCTTGAAGGATATCTTTTCGGAGGACTTATTTTGGGTAATGGTTTAGGATTTACACTTTCTGATGGAACGAAAATCAACCCATTGGAAGTTGAAACGATCAATTCATTCGAAGTTGGATACAAAGGTTCTTTTGATAAGAAATTATACCTTGATGTGAATGCATATTACAACATGTCCGAAAACTTCATCAGTCCTCTTACTCAGTTAGCAACAGGAGGAAGAACGGTAACTCACCGCGGGGATCAGGCGCTTGCTGATATTCCTGGAGCAAATCCTGCTTTTGTTCTTACGTATTCCAACTTTGGTAAAGTAGATACTTACGGTGTGGATTTAGGTTTGAATTATTACTTTACAGATGCGTGGAGAGGTGTTGCTAACTATTCCTATTTCGGAAGAGATCTTGATACATCCGACATGAGCAACGACGGAAACCTTGACGGAAAAGTTCTTGAAACCGATTTACCGGTGAACACGCCAACTAACAAAATTACTTTAGGTATTAATTATTCTACTTCTAAATGGTTTGGTGCGCTTTATGGAAGATGGGTACAGGATTATGATTTCTTCTCCGGAGTTTCGACTGCGGCAAAAACGCAGGATTTAGATGGCGACGGTACAATTGACATTACAGAAAATGCTTACTACGCACCGGGAAGAACCTGGAATTACGGACCATTGGGCGGTTTCACAGTGGATATGAACTTAGGTTACAACTTCAACAACGGAATGACGGTTGGAGCGAACGTAACTAACCTACTGAATGCAGATATCAGAGAATTTGCAGGATCGCCGTTCATCAAGCGTCTGGTGTCACTCGAGTTCAGATACGACATTAATTTCTTCGATAAGAAATAATTATTTTTCATTATGGCTTTAATTAGCATCAATGGGATCAGTCTGGACTATGCAGATGTTGGAAGTGGTGATGTAGTCGTACTTCTGCATGGTTTGGGTTCAACAAAAAAGGACTGGGATTTACAAATCCCACTCCTTTCCCAAAAATTTCGGGTAATAGCTCCGGATTTTAGGGCTCATGGAAATTCCACCAGAGTCCCGGAAACTCAGGGTGTCCCGGAAATGACTGAAGATATTTTTCAGCTTCTTCAGGAACTGAACATTACAAAAGCCAGTTTCGTGGGATTTTCGATGGGTGGTGCAGTCTGTTTTCAGATGGCGAAATCTCATCCGCAACTCGTCGACAAATTAGTCATCGTAAACTCCGGTCCGGATTTTAACCGTCCGAACGACGCAGGAGTGGATTTACTTGCAGTTCGCACTAAGATAATTAAAGAGCAGGGTTTTCTCTCTCTTGCTGAAAGCATTTCGGAAGGCATGTTTCCTGCAGAAGATCAGCATGAATGGAAGGAAGATTTCAAAAACCGTCTGATCAAAAATGATGAAGATGCTTATCTGAAAACATTTGCGGAGCTGATGAACTGGGGTTTAGCGGATGAAGTGAAAAATATTGAGCATGAAACACTGGTTATAGCTTCTGATAAAGATTATACACCGGTGAGTTACAAAAAAAGTTTTGCAGAAAAAATGCCCAATGCAAAGCTAGTTGTCATCGAAAATTCGCGCCACGGCATTGTTCTCGATCAGGCAGAAAAACTAAATGAAGAATTATTAAATTTTTTGTAAATGTCTAAAAATGTTGTAATTACAGGCAGTACAAGCGGTATTGGTCTTGGAATAGCGGAAGCATTTGCTAGAAATGGTGACCATGTTATTTTCAACGGTTTGGAAGAAAACGGCGCTGAAATCGCTGCAGAAATTGGTGAAAAATACGGAGTGAAAACTGCTTTCAAAAATGCTAATTTGATGACACCGGAAGGTGTTCAGGAGCTGATTGATTTTGCGTATGAACATTTAGGATCGGTTGATGTTTTGGTGAACAATGCGGGAATTCAGCATGTTGCCAAGATTGAAGATTTTCCTTTGGAAAAATATCAGCAAATCATCGCACTGAATATGAACTCAGTTTTTTACGCTTCAAAAGCGGTTTTCAAAAAAATGAAAGACCAGAATTTCGGGCGCATCATCAATGTGTCTTCTGTGCATGGTCTTCGCGCATCTGAGTTCAAATCGGCGTATGTTACGGCAAAACACGGCGTTGTCGGACTTACAAAAGTTCTTGCGCTGGAAGGCGCTCCATTCAATATTACCTGCAATGCAATCTGTCCGGGATATGTAAAAACACCTTTGGTTGAAGGCCAGATTAAAGATCAGGCAAAAACCCACGGTATGTCTGAAAATGAAGTGGTAGAAAAGGTAATGCTGAAAAAACAGGCTGTTAAAAGTTTCATTCCGGTAGAGAAAATTGGAGAAATGTGCGTATTTTTAGCTGCAGATAATGCAACATCAGTTTCCGGAACCACATTTACTTTGGACGGAGGCTGGACTGCACAATAAAATCTAATAAAAAATGATCGACAAAAGAGTTAAAAATGCCAAGGAAGCCATCGCCGGAATTTCGGACGGAATGACTTTAATGCTTGGCGGATTCGGTTTGTGCGGTATTCCCGAAAACTGCATTAATGCTTTGGTAGACAGTGATGTAACGGATTTGACATGCATCTCTAACAATGCGGGTGTAGACGATTTCGGTTTGGGATTACTGCTGAAAAAAAGACAAATTAAAAAAATGGTTTCCTCCTACGTAGGCGAAAATGCAGAGTTCGAAAGACAGATGCTTTCCGGTGAACTGGAGGTGGAACTTACTCCACAGGGAACTTTGGCGGAAAAATGTCGCGCTGCACAGGCAGGAATTCCCGCTTTCTACACACCTGCAGGCTACGGAACAGAAGTTGCCGAAGGTAAAGAAGTGAAAGAATTCAAAGGAAAACCTCATATCCTGGAGCACGCTTTTGATGCAGAATATTCAATTGTAAAAGCCTGGAAAGGTGACCACGCCGGAAATCTGATCTTTAAAGGAACTGCAAGAAACTTCAACGCACCTATGGCAGGAGCTGGTAAAATTACCATTGCAGAAGTTGAAGAACTGGTTGAGCCTGGAGTTTTAGATCCTAATGAAATCCACATTCCGGGGATTATGGTGCAGAGAATTTTCCAGGGAGAAAATTTCGAGAAAAGAATAGAACAACGTACAACCCGTAAAAAAGACGCCTGATGCTTACAAAAGAACAAATTGCAAAAAGAATTTCTAAGGAGGTAAAAGACGGCTATTATGTAAATCTCGGCATCGGGATTCCTACTTTGGTGGCCAACTACGTTCCGCAGGATATTTCAGTAGAATTTCAAAGTGAAAACGGCGTACTTGGGATGGGACCTTTCCCTTTCGAAGGCGAGGAAGATGCAGATGTCATCAATGCCGGTAAACAGACGATTACAACGCTTCCTGGAGCTTCATTTTTCGACTCGGCTTTCAGTTTTGGGATGATCCGTTCTCAGAAAGTGGATCTAACGATTTTGGGCGCGATGGAAGTATCTGAGCAGGGTGATATTGCCAACTGGAAAATTCCGGGAAAAATGGTAAAAGGAATGGGTGGAGCGATGGATTTGGTGGCCTCTGCAGAGAATATTATTGTAGCGATGATGCACACTAATAAAGAAGGTGAATCCAAAGTATTGAAAGAATGTACATTGCCGTTGACTGGTGTGAAATGTGTAAAGAAAATTGTTTCCAATATGGCAGTAATGGAAGTTACTGACAACGGTTTGAAACTTTTGGAGCGCGCTCCCGGACTTTCGGTAGAGGATATCGTCAATGCAACAGAAGCCAAATTAATCGTAGAAGGAGAAATTCCTGAAATGGTGATTGACTGAAAAAATAAGATTTAGATTAGAGAAAGTCCCTTGCTATTATTGCAGGGGATTTTTTTTTGATTTCTACGGCTCGTAACTTTCAAATTTTCCACTTTCAAAAAATACTACAATCCTTTTTATTTTATCTTGTTGATTTTCAACGAATTGCACGTTTGAGTCATGTTTTTGTGGTTCTAATCGCTGAGAATCTTCTGAATTTCTATTTTCTGTAATAGGTTCAGAAATATTCAATTCTCGTGAATTGGGTTTTTGTACCCTGTCGTCACTTTCGGTATATCCAAAGTTCTCATCGTTAATCAGTGCGAATAAATCGGGTAGGGAAGCAGGCTTCGGTGGAGTTGGATTTTCGACTGTTTCTTCCCTTTTCAGGATCATTTCACCTGTTCCGTTGATCATCCAGTCCCACTGCAGCTCAGGAAATCGTTCTTTCACCTTCATCAGAAAATCAAGAGACGGTTTATTTCTACCGGAAGTAATGTGCGAAATTGAAGATCTCTGAACTTCAACTTCATCTGCAAACTCGGAAGATGTGAGTTCGGAATATTCTATAATTTTTGAAATTCTCTCGTTTAAGTTCATCGGAAACAGCAAATTTTACATTTACAAATGTAATACTATATTTTACAAGTATAAAATACAAAAGTAAATCAAAACAAGCTATACTAGTTTACAAAAATAAAACCAACACGTTAATGCGTTGGTTTTAAATATTTTAAAGTGGTTACTTCTGTAAATTACATATGCCTTGTATCCTCATTTTCCGGATCATACTTCAGTTTTCTTTCTTTCACTTTCTCCGGTAAGATCAAGGAAAAGAACACGCTAAGCGCAAGAATAGTAACAATGATAATTAATGAGTGGCTGGTTTCAAATCCCCAAGAAGCAAGCTGGCTATGGAAAATCATTTTAAGACCGATGAAAGTAAGAAGAACGGATAAACCGACTTTCAGGAAACGGAATTTATCAATGATTCCGGCAAGTAAAAAGAACATTGATCTTAGTCCGATAATCGCAAAAATATTGGAGAAGAACACGATATAAGGATCTTTCGTCACTGAGAAAATTGCAGGAATACTGTCTACCGCAAATACAAGATCGGTTGCTTCAATGATCAAAAGTACCAGAAAAAGCGGTGTTATTTTCTTTACTCCATCTACCGTTACCCAGAATTTATTTCCCACAAAACTGTTATGTACCTTAAAATATCTGTTGGCAAACTTTACAACAGGGTGGTTCTGCGTATCAATCTGTTCGTCTTTATCTTTTTCGAGGAACATCTTAACTCCGGTAATCACCAGGAAAGCTCCAAATACGTACATAATCCAGCCGAATTTTGCAATCAGGGCTGCACCTACGAAAATGAATATAAACCTCATCACAACTGCTCCGAGGATTCCCCAGAAGAGCACGCGGTGATAGTTTTTCGGAGCAACACCAAAAGCTGTGAAGATTAAGATCATTACAAAAATATTGTCAACTGAAAGCGCATATTCTATAATGTATCCGGTAAGGTATTCAAGTCCTAAATTCTGATTATACAACTTAATGGAATCCTCTAAGTTACCGGGTATAATATGAACAGGATGATGATGTTTCGTAATTACGGTTTGTAAACTTTCCAGGCTGTCGATACCGTGGAGTAGGTGTCCGAAAGTAATCAGGACAAAGTAAAAACCGATAGCAAGAGAAACGACAAAGAAGCTCATTAATCCTGCCTTTTTCATCGAAACTATACCTCCCGATTTTTTGCCCATGTTAAGGTCGATGGCTAAAATGAAAACAATGAATGCTAAAAAGCATGAAAGAAAAATAACTTCGTTCGTCATAGGATAAAATTTCGGCGCAAATATAGCTAAAAATAGCGCTATGCCGAAAATTTACAATTGTTACAAAATCAATTTTCGACTACTTAATCCACAATGTTCACGTTTGAGATATTTATCATTATTTTTATATAAATAGTTAATTTAGGTATTAAAGTTAAATTATTTTTTCGCTTTATATGAATTAAATAAAATATTGAAAATCAATTAAATTATAATTTTTGATTAAAAATAATGCAATCCACAATTTTATCCACAGACAAGCTGTCATAATGTCTTGTTTAGTGAATTTACAAAAGTGAAACTTTGAACTACACAAAAAAAAAATTACATTTGAAATCTGTAAACTGAAACAAATTCAATGTCGGAACTCCATTACCGGAAAAACCCAGATTTCCCAAACCGCTATATTTCGCCCAAAAGCCTGGAAAATTTTCTACAGAAGAATCTCAGCGATTCTATTTCGCTGTTTGGTACTTCCCAGTTAGGTAAACCTATTTATAAGCTATCCATCGGAACCGGAGCTGTAAAGGTCTTGGCGTGGTCGCAAATGCATGGTAATGAGAGCAATTCTACTCTCGCAATGCTGGATTTGCTGGAAAGTCTGGATTTTCAGAAAAATCTGAAAGAAGAATTATTTTCATCAATCTCACTGGATTTTATTTTTATGTTGAATCCGGATGGTTCTGAACAGTGGAAAAGAAGAAATGCAACTGATATTGATTTGAATCGTGATTACAGAAAGCTTTCAAGCAAGGAATTTCCACTTCTTAAAGAAGCTGCAGAAAGTGGCAATTATGATTACGCTTTAAACCTTCACGAACAACGAACTATTTTCAGCAGCGACGGAGAAAATCCTGCCACACTCTCGTTTTTGGCTCCTGCGGAAAATTTTGAAAGAGAGGTAACTGCAACCAGAAAAAAGGCAATGGCGGTGATCAACAGAATCGTTGCAAGTCTTTCTAACCAAATTCCAAAGCAGATTGCGAGGTATTCCGATGAGTTTTATCCAACGTCCACCGGTGACAATTTTATGAAAATGGGTTTACCGACGATACTTTATGAAGGCGGTCATTTCCCAGACGATTATTTGAGAACGGGAACGAGAAAATATTATACAAGTGCCCTATACGAAGGATTGAAAGCCATTGCAGATTTGAAAGGTTCGGACAAAGGTTGGGAAGATTATTTTGAAATTCCCGAGAATCAGGAATCTCATTATGATATTATTTTCAGAAATGTAAAACTGAACACCGATTTTGAATGTATTCTAGATGTTGCCGTGCAATACCGTGAAGAAATTCGCGAAGGTGAAGATGAAATTTCTTTTGTTCCTATTGTCGCGGAAGTTGGAGATGTAGGCAAACGTAAAGGCTGGAAAGAAATAGACTGCACTGGAAAATTTTTCAAATCTGATAATAAATACCCGAAACTCGACGCAGAACAGAATTTCGAAATTATAGATCCATAAAAAAATGCCGCAAATTATTGGCGGCATTTTATGTTAATTGTGTTATAAGCAATATTATTCTACTACTTTAATTCCGCTTGCCATAAAACGGATTTCCTCTTCAGGTTTTGTAATGGCATCAATTTCGGCCTGAGATTTTTTTGCATCTTCAGCGTAATGCTTCAGTTCGTCAACAGAAACCATTTTCGATTCGGCAACACCTTCCAGAACAACAGTTTTCCCTTCGAGCGCAGTCGGTACGAAATACGCGTAATCCTTCATCTTCACAAAAAATCTTTCGTTATTGTCTGTTTCTACAGTCAGCCAACATCCTTTCTTTTCGCAAACTTCAGTTACTTTTCCTTTAACTGCTACGTTTTCTATCTTTTTAGATTTTTTCAGTTTCTTGTCCAGTTTCTTTGCAGAGATTGCATTTTTCTCAGCATTGGCCGAAACACCCGCCCCGTAAGTATCACCTACCAAAGCATTTCCTGCAGGCGGTGCATATTTTGGTTTTTCTGTTTCCTGTGCAAAAGTTAAAGTGGCAAAACTTACCGCAAAAACTAAAACTAACTTTTTCATTCTCAATAATTTTTAGCAAAAATATAAAATCTTTTTACACCTGAAAATCAGAAGGTCTTTTTATTTTATATTTGATTTTTATTTGTTACAGATGCACAAAAAACTGAAACTTTGGGATGCCGTGATGCTCGTTATGGGCTCTATGATTGGCAGCGGAATTTTTATTGTAAGTTCCGATATGATGCGGAATCTCGGTTCAGGTTATTGGCTGATTGCAGTGTGGATTATAACGGGAATTATGACCGTTGCTGCTGCAATTTCATACGGCGAACTTTCGTCTATGTTTCCAAAAGCTGGAGGGCAATACACTTATCTTACTGAAATTTTTGGCAAGATGACGGGATTCCTTTATGGTTGGGGTTTGTTTACTGTGATACAAACCGGGACCATCGCAGCTGTTGCAATGGCATTTGGGAAATTTACCGCCTATTTGGTGCCGTGGCTCAATGATTCGGATCCGATTTTTCAAAGCGGAAGTTTCAGGATTACGTGGGTTCAGATTTTGGCAATTTTCATCGTACTTCTGCTTACTTTCATCAATACAAAAGGGGTGAAAAATGGCAAACTACTTCAGAATGTTTTTACAGGATCTAAAATATTGTCGCTTCTGGGAATTATCGTTTTTGGTTTCTTGCTCGTGAAAGATTCGCAATGGCTTTCCAATATGAGTTTTGGCTGGAATTCGTTTCAGGATTTAGGACAGGAAGTCGGTAATAATCTTCTTCCCACCGGCTGGAAAGAAATTGGTGGGCTTACCCTTCTTGGCGGAATTGCTGCAGCGATGGTTGGTTCTGTTTTTAGTTCTGTAGCTTGGGAGAATGTAACCTTCGTTTCCGGTGAAGTAGAAAAACCCGAGAAAAATGTTGTGAGATCTATGGTTCTCGGCACTTCTGCTGTTATGATTCTTTACCTGCTTGTCAATTTGGTCTACCTCAACGCGCTCGACCGAGAAAGTTTGGCATTTGCGGATAAAAACCGACCTGCAGTGGCTGCATCCGAAGTAATTTTTGGAAAAATTGGAACAATAATTATGGCTGTTTTGGTGATGATTTCAACTTTCGGTTGTATCAACGGATTGGTGTTGGCCGGTGCGCGAGTTTATCAGGCGATGGCAAAAGACGGACTGTTTTTCAAAGGAGCAATTGCCAACAACAGACATCACGTTCCGGAAAAATCTTTGTGGATGCAGGGAATCTGGGCTTCATTGTTAGCACTTTCCGGACAGTACGGAGATTTACTCGACATGATTTCCTTCGTTATCGTACTTTTCTATATGATTACGGTTTTCGGAGTCATCTGGCTTCGCATCAAAAAACCTCAGCTGCAGCGTCCGTACAAAACCTGGCTTTATCCGGTAACACCAGTTATATATCTGCTGATCGGGACAGCGTTTTGTGTGCTGCTTCTCATGTACAAACAGCAGTATACTTGGCCTGGTTTCCTGTTGATTCTTCTCGGTTTGCCGGTATATTTTTTCATTCAGCGCAAAAATAGGTAGCATCAAAGTTGGGTGTTGTTTCAAATCAGGTCCCGCTGTCCGCTGTATCTTTTGTTCCGCTGCGCTTCACAAAAGGATGCCGCTTCCATCGGGGCTATCATTTCAGCTGGCAACTTTTTTCAAAATAATGTATCTTTAAGAAAATAAGTTTTTATGAAAACAATAATGAAAAGTATATACCTGTACGAAGTCCAGATAGCGCAAACTAAACTCGAATCTCGCGGAATTCAGTCTTTCCTGAAAAATGAATTTGTTAACAACGTCGCAGTAATGCCCGTTGCAGAAAACTATATGCTTGTTGTTGATGAAAAAGATTTCGACAGAGCACTGGAAATTCTACAGGAAAAAGAAGATTTTAGCGATAGTTCAAGTGATTCAGAATAATTAATATGCTCCAAATTTCTACTCCTTTTCTTACCTTTACGGAAAAATATATCAGATATGGCCGATTGGAAAACCGTTAAAGAATACGAAGACATTACCTACCAAAAATGCAATGGCGTTGCAAGAATTGCATTTAACCGCCCGGAAGTAAGAAATGCCTTCCGCCCAAAAACAACTTCAGAACTTTATGATGCTTTTTACGATGTGTACGAAGATTCATCAGTTGGAGTTGTGATTTTAATTGGCGAGGGTCCAAGTCCGAAAGACGGAGGTCACGCATTTTGCAGCGGCGGAGATCAGAAAGCCAGAGGACATCAAGGTTATGTGGGAGATGACGGACGTCACCGCCTAAACATTTTGGAAGTGCAACGTCTAATTCGCTTCATGCCGAAAGTGGTGATTGCTGCTGTTAACGGTTGGGCTGTTGGAGGTGGACATTCTCTTCATGTAGTTTGCGATTTAACTTTAGCTTCAAAAGAGCACGCAATATTCAAACAAACCGATGCGGATGTTACCAGCTTCGATGGTGGTTATGGTTCGGCTTACCTAGCAAAAATGGTGGGACAGAAAAAAGCCCGCGAAATTTTCTTTCTCGGCAGAAATTATTCTGCGCAGGAAGCTTTTGAAATGGGAATGGTGAATGAAGTGGTTTCACACGCCGAACTTGAAGAAACCGCTTATCAGTGGGCGCAGGAAATTCTAGCAAAATCACCGACTTCCATCCGAATGCTGAAATTCGCGATGAATCTAACGGACGACGGCATGGTTGGTCAACAGGTTTTTGCAGGAGAAGCAACCCGATTGGCTTATATGACTGACGAAGCTAAAGAGGGAAGAAACGCTTTTCTGGAGAAAAGGAAGCCTGATTTTGGTGATAATCAGTGGATCTCTTAATTTAGAAAAAATAGTAAAAGTCTCCTTTGGGAGACTTTTTTTATGCAACAAATTGACTTTAACTTTTTGATTTTTATGCGTTTATATTAATTATGATATTAATTTCATAAAAATATTGCGATGGTTAGCATAATGTATGATCTTCCGTCCTTTAAAAATCTAAATCTAATAAAAAGTAATTATGAGAAAAACATTTACTATTGCTTCTCTTGTGTTAACAGCGGCCGCAGCTTCAATAATGAACGCTCAGCAGGCGCCGTCGGTTCTTTGGCAAAAGGCAATTGGCGGTAACAGTTCAGAAAACGTTAACGTAATTGGCGTATCACCGGACGCTACGAAATTTGTTACCGTTGGTGTAAGTTATTCAACCGATCATCATGCCGTAGGCAACCGTGGCAGTGGCGATGCACTAATGACAATTGGAGACGTAGCAACGGGAGATCTTGTTTCCTACAATTTAGGTGGTTCGGATCTGGATGATATTCTGGGAATTTCCAACACCTCTGATGGAGGATATATTCTTGCCGGTCTCACCAACTCGCAGGATTATGGCTTGTCGACAAAAGGAGGAAGCGATGTTTGGTTGGTAAAAATGAATGCAGAAGGACAGGTTCAATGGCAGAAAACCTACGGAGGATATTTCATGGAGTGGACTTATAAAGCTGTTGAATCGGAAGACGGTGGTTTTATCTTTACAGGACATACTGAATCTTGGGATGGTGACGTTTCTGGTACTTTAGGTGGAGCTTCCGATATATGGATGGGTAAAGTGGATGCTGCAGGAGATTTGGTTTGGGAAAAAAGATTCCGCGGGACAGATGTTGAAACATCTTACGACATGGTTGCAGCTCCCGGTGGAGGCGCTTACATTGTAGGTGGAACTTATTCTACGGAAATTGAAGGAAGTAAAGGGATGTACGATGGACTGATTATTAAAATTAATGATCAGGGTACTGTAGAGTGGAGCCGTGCTTACGGAGGAACTGATGACGATGTTCTTAGAAGAATTGTTTTGGATACTGAAGGAAACCTTATCGTAGGTGGAACAATTTGGTCGTACGATCATGATATAACTGGAAATAAGGGAATGATTGACTATTGGGTAATGAAAGTTAGCCCGAGTGGTGAAGTAATCTGGAGTAAAACTTACGGCGGTACTCAAAACGATCAGTTCCGTTCAATTGATGTAACTAACGAAGGTGGAATTATTGCTGCAGGATATACGTTTTCCAACAATGGTGATGTGTCCGGAAATCACGGTTCCAACGATATGTGGCTGATTGCTTTGGATGGTGAAGGAAATAAAATCTGGCAGAAAGCTCTAGGTGGAGCCAACGGAGATCTTGCTTTGAACATCAGACAATTACCGGACGGATCTTTTCTGGCAGGTGGAGTTGTGAGCTCTTTCGATGGTGATGTGCCACCAAATTTGGGAGATACTGACGGCTGTTTGCTACATTTAGGTGCGGCACTTGCAGTGGAAGATACTCAGGGGAAATCTTCAGTTTCAGTTTATCCAAACCCTTTCAGCGAGGAACTTTATCTGAAATCTGATCAAAAAATTAACAGCACGAAACTTACCGACATGAGCGGAAGAGTTGTGCCTACAGAAAGTATTGAGTCTAAGAACGGAAAAATCAATGCTTCAAAACTTCAGAAAGGAATGTATATCTTAACAGTAGAAACTGAAAAAGGAACAGAAACACGGAAAGTGATCAAGAAGTAAATTCAAGGTTCATATAATTCAAAACTGCTTAGAAATAAGCAGTTTTTTTGTTGTTTTCTGCACTCGTCATAATTCTCTACTTTTGTATGAAATTGATTTTTTAAATGACAGACTGGATCAGTGCGGCACGTCTCCGCACCTTACCGCTTTCTATCAGCGGAATTATCGTGGGCTCTTTTATTGCAAGATGGCGGATTACTGAAAACGGCGGAAGTTGGGACTGGACAATCTTCGCTCTTGCTTTGCTGGTTACTTTGCTTTATCAGGTTTTATCCAATTTTGCCAACGATTATGGCGACGGCGTAAAAGGAACTGATGCCTTAAGAGTTACCGAAGCCGAACAGCGCGCCGTAGCTTCCGGAAAAATTTCCGCTTCGCAAATGAAAAATGCGGTAATTCTGTTCTCGGTTTTGTCTTTGGCTGCAACCGTCGCTTTGTTGTATCAAGCGTTTTTCAAGGAAGGTTTAATGAATGAGTTTTATACTTTCGTGGGTTTGGGAGTAGCCTGTATTTTAGCAGCAATCGGTTATACAGTGGGCAAAAAACCTTATGGTTATCTGGGATTGGGCGATATGATGGTTTTTATTTTTTTCGGTCTGGTTTCGGTTTGTGGAAGCTATTTTCTCTTTACTAAGGAATTTCATTGGGACATTCTTTTACCTGCAACAGCGGTAGGAATGATGACTGCAGCAGTGCTCAATCTCAATAATATGCGCGATATTGAAAGCGATAGACTTTCCGGGAAGAAAACATTTGCACTGCGCCTCGGTTACCGCAATGCGATGATTTACGAGATGGTTTTGCTACAATTACCGATTATTCTCATTTTAATTTTTCTGATGATGAATGGGCTGCACACTCGGCAAAAATATTACGCATTTATTGTGATGGTGATGCTGTTTCCAATGGCAGGTTTGCGAAGAAGAATTATTCAAACCAAAGAACCTCGAAAACTCGACCCTTTCCTGAAACAAATTGGAATTCTTACCTTAACAACATCAGTTTTGCTTGCGGTAGGACTCAATTATTTTAATTAAAATATTAACTAACGAAATAAAGTAAAAATGAAAATCAAATTCCTAGGACAGAACTGTTTTCTGTTCAAGTACAACGGTAAGAATATTTTAACCGATCCTTTTTATAATTTTCAAAAGGAAAAATCAGGTTTCGATATCGAAGCTCAGGAAATCCATTATGTTCTGATTACGCATGCACACGAAGATCACACGGCGGATGTTCGCGAAGTGTTGGTAAATCATCCTGATGCGGCGGTTATTGGTCAGCCGGAAGTCTGCGGATATTTTGAGCACGAAAACAGTATCGACCTGAATCTTGGCGGTTCCTATAAAATCGACGATCTTACGATTACGATGGTTCCGGCATCGCATACTTCAAGTTTTCCGGACGGAACTTACGGAGGAGTGCCTTCTGGATATATTTTCAGTTTCGAAGGCAAGAACATTTATTTCGCAGGAGATACCGGCGTAATTGCTGATATGGCTGTTTTTCCTAAGCTTTATGGTGAGATTTCGGCGGCGATACTTCCGGTTGGTGGACATTACACCATGTGTGCAGAAAAAGCAGCATTTGCATCCGATGAATTATTGAAAACCAAACGCGTCATCGGATGTCATTTTGATACTTTCCCGCCAATCAGCATTGATCATCACAAAGCCCATAAAATCTTTGGAGATAAAGGGATCGATTTTTCCTTGCCTGAGTTAGGAGAGGAGTTTGAGATGTAAATTTTAACTTCGCAAATAGTGTAACGTTATTTTGCTATCTTTGTTGGATGTATTTATTTAAATGAAATGAATTATGATCGGAAGAAAAGAAATTTGGAAAGAATATCCACTGGATTTTGAATTCGAAAACCACTACAGAGTTGAAGTTTCAAACCTTGGGAACATCAAAACATTCAATTCACACTTTCCTGCGGGGAGAGTGATTAAAGGTACTGTGCAGGGAGGTTTCCCGATTGTACGGATTAAACTTTTCCGAAAAAGATCTGAAGCAGATACCAATAAACTTGAAGCGCTTCAGACAGAAATTGATGATCTTAATTCTAAAATAAAAGCATTAGGCAACGGAATCCGCAATATTGCCAATAAAACGGAACTGCGTAAAAACCGAGATGTACTGGTTCAGAAAAGAAAAAAACTCAATCACCGAATCGATAAAAAAAGAGTGATTAACCTTGGAATTCTGAAGCATAAAGCTGTAGCCGAGCTTTTCCTGGATGCTCCGGAAAACGAAGATCAGAAATTCATCATTCATAAAGATTTCGACAAAGAAAATAACAAAGTGGAAAACTTGGCTTGGGCAAGCCAGGAAGAGTTGAACGATCGTTACCAGAAGCATCCTAAGAATATTCTGTTTTCTTTCCGCAAACAGTTTATGGAAGAAAGACCAGTTGTGGGAAGTTCAAAACTTTCGGAAAATGAAGTTTTAACAATTAAGAAAAGACTGAAAAAAGGAGATTCACTTCGTAAACTTGCGCAGCGCTTTAAAGTTTCGGACATGCAGATTCACCGCATCAAAACTGGCGAAAACTGGGGTCACGTAAAATTGCTGGAAGATATAATTGAAGAAAAAAAGAAATAAAAAATGGCAAGCTACCTAAATCACACCGCTACAACCGATTACCTTTGCTGCGTTCCCACCCTGGAGGATTTTCAGGAGCTGGTTGTTTAGGACTTGCCGGTGCAAAGATAAGGCAAAAATTCAAAATTCAAAATTCAAAATTCAAAATCAAGTAAAGAGCTGATGTTTAGAAACATGTATGTTGTTGGTTTGCTGATATATATTGCAATAATGATTGCTTTTTTTATCACCAATATTTTTTTCAGAGATGTTAATTATTACAGGAATTCAATTACGTTGAATGCATTTCTGGTTCCATTTATTTTTGCGGTCGGAGCCTATCTTTCCGTTACTACGTACAGCCGATGGAAAAAAACGGTGGGCTTTCGCGAAGCGTACGGTCGCTCTTTTATGCCGATGTTTTTTGGTGGGGTACTTTCGGTTTTTACGATTTTTGCCTACATCAATTATGTTGACAAAGACACCAAAGATTTGTTGAATTATCAGTACATCGAAAGTTATAAAACTTCGCTGGAAGACGAATACGCAAAAGCAAAACAGATCGTAAAACCCAACAGTCCGGAAGAAGCAGAACTTGAAACCAAATACAGCGAAGGCAAAATGAGAATTGCCGAAAAGGAAAAGAAAAAGGAAGATATGTTCACATTTAATTATTTTGCTTACGTCTTTGCAGGTTACTGTGCATTTTTCCTGATTCTATCGCTGTTTTTTGGAAGTTTCTTCAGAACGAGAAGAACAGAATTACCTTAGCAGATTCCTTCAAAATTCCGTAATTTTGTTATTTAAAATTTAGACATTGAATAACCCCAATATTTCTGTAATTGTACCGCTTCTTAATGAGGAAGAATCTCTCGAAGAGCTGTTTACAAGAATCGATGCTGTGTGCAACAGCAATAATTTGACCTATGAAATTTGGTTTGTGGACGACGGAAGCACCGATCTTTCGTGGAGCATTATCGAGAATCTCCGTGTTCAGCATTCTCAGGTTCATGGGATAAAATTTTCTCGCAACTACGGTAAATCGCAAGCTTTGCATGCCGCTTTCGAAAAAGCCAGTGGCGATGTCATAATCACTATGGATGCCGATTTGCAGGATTTTCCTGAAGAAATTCCGGAACTGTACAGTATGGTAAAAAATGAAAATTACGATATTGTTTCGGGCTGGAAGAAAAAGCGCTACGACAATGTGATGACTAAAAATTTACCGTCCAAACTCTTCAACGCAGCGGCTAGAAAAGTTTCGGGTGTTACACTTCACGATTTCAACTGTGGTCTGAAAGCCTATAAAAAACAGGTCGTGAAATCCATTGATGTTTACGGAGATATGCACCGCTATATTCCTGTTTTGGCTGCCAATGCAGGTTTCAGAAATATTACAGAAAAACCGGTTCAGCATCAGGCTCGTCCGTACGGAACTTCAAAATTCGGTACTGAAAGATTTGTGCGCGGCTTTTTGGATTTGGTTACACTTTGGTTTGTGAGTCGTTTCGGAGGAAGACCGATGCACTTTTTCGGCGCAGTAGGAACCGTGATGTTTATAATTGGTTTTCTTTCGGCTCTTTGGTTGGGAGTTTCAAAACTGATCGATGTTTCCAGAGGAATTTATGGAAATCTAGTAGTGGATAATCCGTGGTTTTTTATTGCTTTAACGATGATGATTTTAGGATCGCTGCTTTTTATCGGTGGATTTTTGGGCGAACTGATCATCAGAACCAACCGTGAACATAAAAATTATCATATCGAAGAAGTGATTTAAGAAATGGAAAACCGTTCAGTAATAGTTTCGAATATTGAAATTGAAGACCGACAGGATCATTACTTTATCAAAGACCGAAGAAAAGCGCTGCGCAATGGGCAGATAGTTCTTGCGTGTATTTGGTTTCTTTGGGGTTTTATTAAGTTTTATAATTCCGGTTTCGATATCTCTGCAAGCTGGGTTTACATACTGTTTATGTTGCTTTGGATTTTGTTGTTTTTTGGTGCTTTGAAAATTGACATCAGTACAAAAATTCTAAAATCTGAAATTAAAGATATTTCAACCAAGAAACAGTTATTCAGCCGGAAAGTAATTACCGTTACGCACAACGGTAAAAAAAGAGAATTGGGACCGCTTAAAGAAGCAGATCATGAGCGACTGAGTATTTTCTTCAGCAAAACCTTAAAAAACTAACTTAAAAAATGAGACTGTTCTTAATATTGGCTTTCAGTTTTATTCTCGTTTCCTGCGGAAAGGTTACTCCCAAAGGTGAAATCGTTTCCAAAGACCTTAAAGTTGAAGAGTTTACTGATCTCAATCTCTCTGGAAAATTCCGAGTATTTTATGTGAAAAGCACTGAGAATTTTGTTAATATAGAAACCAACCGAAACGTCGCAGATAATCTAAAGGTTAAAGTGAAGGATAAATCGCTCAGCATTACCGAAAAACGTCCGACGCAAGGTGTAGATTTCTACAACATCACAGTATATTCCAAATATGGTCTGCAGAAAATTTCTATTTCCGATTCTGTGGAAATGAATGTTTCCAGCGAAATTAAGACGGATAACTTTCGGCTTAACTTAAAAAATAATGGTAAATTTATTGGGTCGTTAAATTCCAGAAAAGCAGAGGTCGAAATGCACGATACAAGCTTGGCTAATTTCACCGGTACTACAAAAGACGCAACGCTTAAAATCAGCGATACAGCCAATGTTATAGCGCCTTACTGGAAAATTGAAGTAATGAATCTCACTGCTAAAAACGGAACTTATTCCGAACTGAATGTTGCAGATTCTTTGAAAGGATCTGTTGAAAATACAGCAAAGTTACTATACTACAACGACCCGGTCAGCGCCATAAAAATTGGAGAAAAAACAAAGGTTAACAATAAAAAATTAGACTAAATACAGCATCATGAACAGCAATACAGTAACTCCGCTCGACAAAGCAAAAGTTTGGCTTGGTGAAAATTTCGATCAGGAAACCAGAGCCGCAGTAGAAATGCTTATCAATTCCAAATCGCCCGATTTGGATGATTCTTTTTACCGTTCGCTTGAATTTGGGACCGGCGGAATGCGCGGAATTATGGGTGTTGGAACCAACAGACTTAACAGATATACATTGGGACAGGCAACGCAGGGACTTGCAAATTATTTGCTGCAGCAGTTTCCGAATGAAGAAGTGAAAGTGGCAATTGCTTACGACGTACGAAATAATTCCAAAGAATTTGGGAAATTGGTTGCCGATGTATTGACAGCGAACGGAATCAAAGTCTTGCTTTTTAAAGATCACAGACCGACGCCGGAACTTTCTTTCACCGTTCGCGACAAGAAATGTCACGCCGGAATCGTACTAACTGCATCTCACAATCCACCGGAATATAACGGTTACAAAGTATATTGGAATGATGGTGCGCAAGTGGTTCCGCCTCACGACGAAAACATTATCAAGGAAGTATATTCTACGGATTTCGATAAAATTAAATTCAACGGAAACGATGATTTAATTGAATGGGTAGGCGAAGATCAGGATCAGGTGTATATCGATGCCTGTATTGAAAACTCACTTTATCAAAAAGATAAAACAGGATATGACAATCTGAACATTGTATTCACATCCATCCACGGAACCACGTACACAACCGTTCCGCAGGCTTTGGAAAAAGCCGGTTTCAAAAAAATAGATCTCGTTCGCGAGCAAATGATTCCAAGTGGAAATTTCCCGACAGTGGAATCTCCAAACCCGGAAGAACCGGCTGCGCTTGAGATGGCAATGGACCTGGCAAAAATTACCAATGCGGATATCGTGATTGGAACCGATCCGGACGGTGACCGTCTAGGAATTGCAGTTAGAAATCTGGAAGGAGAAATGCAGCTTCTGAATGGGAACCAGACCAACACCATTTTGACATATTACATTCTTGATCAGTGGAAAAAATCTGGAAAAATAACAGGAAAGGAATTCATCGGTTCTACGATTGTGACTTCTGATGTTTTCTATGACATCGCTGAAAAATTCGGTGTTGACTGCAAAGTAGGACTCACAGGATTCAAGTGGATAGGCAAAATGATCCGCGATTTCGAAGCTCAGGAAAAGTTTGTGTGCGGTGGTGAAGAATCTTTCGGATTCATGACCGGAGATTTCGTTCGGGACAAAGATTCCTGCGGTTCCATTCTTCTCGCGTGTGAAATTGCCGCGTGGTGCAAAGCGAACGGAAGTTCGATGTTCAAATACATGATCGACATCTACAAAGACCTCGGAATTTATTACGAAGGCCTCATCAACGTGGTAAGAAAAGGTAGGGAAGGAGCTGAGCAGATTGAGCAGATGATGAAGGACTTCCGCGAAAATCCGCCGAAGGAAATTGCAGGTTCGCCGGTAGCCATTCTGAAAGATTTCAAGGAGCAGACGAAACTGAACGTTGCATCAGGCGAAAAATCTGTGATGGATGACATACCGAAATCAAACGTATTGATTTATTATACCGAAGACGGCACCAAAGTTTGCGTGCGCCCTTCAGGAACCGAACCGAAAATCAAGTTCTATGTTTCGGTGAAGGATGAAATTGCTTCGGAACAGGATTTCAAAGACAAGCTGGTTGTCCTGTCCGAAAAAATCGACCGTGTAAAAGCAGACTTAAATTTATAAATAAAGAATCTGGATTTCAGAGAACCAATCTGAGATCCCCTTAATATCATATCTAATAAAAAATGAAAGTATCAAAACTCGCCGCTAATCTTGTCGGATCAGAAATTGTAAAGATCGGAAATGAAGTAAACGACATGAAAGCGCAGGGAGCGGCCATTGCGAACCTTACAATTGGAGATTTAAACTCCAATATTTATCCGATTCCCGAACTTCTAAAAGAAGAAATTCAGAAAGCATATCAGAATAATCTTACCAATTATCCGCCTGCAAACGGGCTTTTGAGTTTGCGTAAAGCTGTTTCGGCAGATTTGAAATCAAGATGGAATTTGGATTATACAACTGATGAAATCTTGGTGACAGCTGGTTCAAGACCTTTGATTTACGCAACTTTCAAAACCATTGTTGATGAAGGTGACAAAGTGATTTTCCCAGTTCCTTCGTGGAATAACAATCACTATTCATATCTTACTTCTGCACAGATGGTTGAAGTGGAAACTACTCCGGAAAACAATTTCCTGCCAACTGCGGAAGATTTGAAACCGCATTTGGAAGGAGCCGTTCTCTTGGCTTTATGTTCTCCGCTGAATCCCACCGGAACGATGTTTACTAAAGAGCAGCTTACCGAAATCTGCGAACTGATTTTGGAGGAAAACAGCAGAAGAGGAGAAGACGAAAAGCCGTTGTACTTGATGTATGATCAGATTTACTCCAATTTGACGTTTGGCGACAAACATGTTGATCCTGTTTCGCTTGTCCCTGAAATGAAAGATTATACGGTTTATATCGATGGAGTTTCAAAATGTCTTGCAGCGACAGGCGTTCGTGTAGGATGGGGATTCGGTCCCAAAATCATCATGGATAAGATGAAAGCTCTTCTGACTCATGTTGGAGCGTGGGCGCCGAAACCTGAGCAGGAAGCGACGGCTAATTTCTATAGTAAAAGAGAAAATGTTGACGAGTTTGTCGACGGTTTTAAAGAAAAGATTGCAGAAAGTCTGAAAGTTCTTCACGAAGGTATTCAGGGGATGAAAGTTGATGGATTTGCTGTAGACAGTATCAAAACGATGGGCGCATTGTATCTGACCATTAAACTGGATTATATTGGAAAAACAAAACCCGACGGAACTAAAATTAATGATTCCACGGATTTGGTTTTTTATCTGATTAAAGAAGCGGGTGTAGCTCTGGTTCCATTTTCGGCCTTCGGAAATTCCAGAGAAATGCCTTGGTTCCGTGCATCGGCGGGAGGTTTGAGCGTTGAAGAGATCAGAGAACTTTTCCCGAGACTGGAGAAAGCGCTTTCTGATTTGAAGTCATAATTTTTTATTCAAAATTATTATAGTGAAAACCATCGCCGTTATTCCCGCACGCTACGAAGCCAGCCGTTTTCCAGGAAAACTGATGCAGATTTTAGGAGATAAAACCGTGATTACCACAACGTACCAAAATGTAGCGGAAACCGGACTTTTCGATGAGGTTTTCGTTGCAACGGATTCAGAAATTATTTTCAAAGAGATTGAGAAAAATGGCGGAAAAGCTGTGATGACCGGACAGCACGAAACCGGCAGCGACCGCATTGCAGAAGCCGTTCAAAATATTGACTGCGACATCGTAGTGAATGTTCAGGGTGATGAACCATTCCTGAAAACTGAACCTTTGAAACAACTGATTAACGTTTTCAAAACTGATGAAAAGAAGGAAGTTTCTCTGGCTTCACTCAAGATAAAAATGAAGGATGATGAGGACGTTGGAAATCCAAATGCCGTTAAAGTAATTACGGATGAAAATGGTTTTGCATTGTATTTCAGCCGGTCCGTAATGCCGTTTCCCCGGGAAAAATCAGTCACAACAGAATATTTCAGACATATCGGCGTTTATGCTTTCAGAAAAGATGCGCTGTTGAAATTTGCCAAACTTCCGATGAGACCTCTGGAAATTTCCGAGAAAATCGAGTGTCTTCGCTATCTGGAATACGGCATGAAGATTAAAATGGTGGAAACCGACTTCGTGGGAGTGGGAATCGACGTTCCCGAAGATTTGGAAAAAGCGAGAACAATCTTGGAACAGCAGAAATAATGCAGTACATTTCTTTTCAAATTTTACCACATAAGTTGAGCGGTACGCTTTAATTCAAAAATTTTATATTTGGCGATATTTTGTAAAAGAGGAATGAATAAAATCATATTAGTTGTAGCCATTTTCCTTTCGCAGTGGATGTTTTCGCAAACAGGAAAAGAAATTATCGAAAAAAATATTGAACTCTCGGGAGGACTTACCAACTGGAAACTTCTCAACTCCGTAATTCTGGACGGGAGAGTAACTTTGGGAATCAACGACGAATATCCGATCAAGATTTATCAGGCTAGACCGAATCTTACCAAAACTTCTATTATCATCAACAAAAAGGAAACCGCGATTGAAGGTTATGATGGCAAAAAAGGATATGCCATGAATTACGCTGCTAACAAACTTCAGGAATATCCGAATTACGTTGCAGAAAGTTTTGATAACGATTTTATTGATTTCGAGAACAAAGGTTTTACCGCAAAATATCTTGGGAAGGAGAAAGTGGGAAATATTTACTGCCATAAAGTTGAACTTACCAAGAATGTTAACAAAACGATGTACTGGTTCGATACGACTACGTATATGCTTTTGAAAGAAGAAAAGCGCGACGAAACTTTGCTGTATAGCGATTATAAGAAAGTGGGAGGTCTTCAGTTTCCGTTTCGTTTGGAAAGTTCGAGCCCGAAAAAAGACAGCGATTACGTGATTATGATCAATAAGATTGAAACGAACAAAGTTCTTCCGGACAACACTTTCAAATTTTAATGGTCATTAAGCAAGGTTTAGATAAGAGATAAAATATTATGAAAAAACTATTTATTCTTCTGTTATCAGCAGTCGCATTTTTGGAAAGCTGCACCAATCAGAAATCCGAAAAATCACAACAACAAACTGCTGAAAATATGGGGAAAACCATTTACGATTATAAGGTTGAATCGCTGGACGGCGGAGAGATAAATTTTGCAGATTTCAAAGGAAAGAAAATCCTTGTGGTGAACACCGCGTCTGAATGTGGTTTCACGCCGCAGTACGCAGATCTGGAAACGCTTTCAAAAGAGTATAAAGACAGACTGGTGGTCATCGGTTTTCCGGCCAATAATTTTGGCGGACAGGAACCGGGAAGCAACGAGGAAATTGCAAGTTTCTGCCAGAAAAACTACGGCGTTACTTTCCCGATGGCAGCCAAGGTTTCCGTGAAAGGGGATGACATCGCACCCATCTTCAAATACCTGACCGAAATAGAACTGAACGGCGTGAAAAATTCATCCATTCTGTGGAATTTCACCAAGTTCCTTATTGACGAGAACGGGAAACTCATCGACAGTTTTGTAAGCACTACAAAACCGACTTCAGAAAGCATTACGAAACATTTGAAGTAATTCAATCTTCATCAAAATATAAATGCCGCTACTTAACTGAGCGGCATTTTTTCTGTGTAAATCTGTGAGATTTGAAAAAATTCTAATCGTTTGACTTCTCCGCAAAACTAAAAATTGTTCCCAGTTTTATTTTCGAATAGCCATTCGATTTTATTTTGGATGAATTCACCATCGCCTGCGCCAGAACATCGGTCGGCAAAGGTTTCTGGCTTCCGAACACACCCAGTTTATTGGCAAACTTGATGATTTTTCCGCCCAGAACTTCCGCTTTTCTCTCGGAATCTTTGCGCTCCAGCATTCCCGGCTGAAAGATGGTCATTTTATTGAAATGCAGGTTTTTCACTTCCTGTTCCAGTTCGCCCTTCATCCGCGAGTAGAAAATTTTGGAATTGGGATTGGCGCCGTATGAGGAAACAAGAATGTAATCTTCTACATCGTTTTCCTTGGCAGCTTTGGCAAAATTATACTGATAATCGAAATCCACTTTTCGCTGTGCTTCCTTGCTTCCGGCATCTTTCAGTGTAGTTCCGAGGCAGGAAAAAGCAACGTCGCCTTTCACCAGATCCTTCCACGAATCCTGATTTTCAAAATCGACGATGTGTGATTTAAGCTTAACGTTTTCAATCTCCAGTGGTCGTCTTACAAATGCATGTACTTCCTCAAAATCATTGTCAGCAAGCAGTTTCTGTACGAGATCTTTTCCGGTGGCACCTGTTGCGCCTATGACCAAAGCTTTCATTGCTTTTTGTTTAAAATTTATCAAATAAATATAATAAATTTGAGGATTGCTGGAAAATAATTGATCAACTTTCTCTCATGGAAATTCAGGAAATACTGGAATACTGTTCCGCAAAAAAGGGTGTAGAAGAAACCTTTCCCTTCGATCAGGAAACGCTTGTACTAAAGGTTGGCGGCAAAATGTTCATGCTGATTCCTTTGGAAAAACAGCCATTAACCATCAGCGTAAAAACCGATCCCGAATGGAGTGAAGAACTGCGAGAACAGCATCCGCAGATTGAAGGCGCTTACCACATGAACAAAACGCACTGGAATTCAGTAGTTTGTGAAGGTTTAAAACGGGAACTGACTTTGAAAATGATTGATCATTCGTACGATTTGATTTTTAATTCACTGACAAAGAAAATGCAGACGCAGGTATTGGAATCGTAAATCTTAATGGAAGAAAGCTTCAGTCAGTCTCTTATCTTCATCAAGTCTTTCAATCAGTTTGTCGATGCCTTCAAATTTGATTTCATCATGAAGAAAATCCCGGAAATGAACAGTAATGTTTTCTCCGTAGATATCTTGGTCAAAATCAAGAATATACACTTCCGTGGTTAAAGCGTTTTCTCCAATGGTCGGATTGGTTCCGATGCTCAACATTCCTTTGAACTGGTCTTTGTTTACGAAAACATCAACGATATATGCACCTTTTTTAGGTAAAAGTTTGATGGACTCTACTTCAATATTGGCAGTAGGGTAACCGATGGTTCTGCCGATTTTTTTGCCGTCAACCACTTTTCCGGAAACCGGATAATGATAACCCAACATTTCGTTGGCTTCGGTAATATTTCCTGCTTGAAGCGCGTTGCGTATCTGAGTAGAGCTTATGTTTTTGTCGTGGTAATTAACAGCTTCTACCTGCTTTACTTCGAAACCCAATTTCTGTCCCATTTTTTCGAGAAGTTCAAAATCTCCGCTTTTGTTTTTGCCAAAAGTATGATCGTGTCCGATAATCAGGTATTTCACGTTGAGTTTTTCGATAAGAATTTGTTCGATAAATTCTTCACCGGAAAGGTTTCTGAATTGCTCATCAAAGTTTTTGAGAAAGAGATAATCCAATCCCTTTATTTCAATTAATGCCGTTTTTTCCTCTATGGTATTCAGGAGCTTCAGATCGTCATTAGGATTGAAAATTTTTCTGGGGTGTGGCCAGAAAGTAAGCAGAGCAGATTTCAGCCCTTTTTTTTTTGCAACTTCGTTAAGCTGTTGAATGATGGTTTGGTGACCGATATGCACCCCATCGAACATTCCGATGGACAGAGCCAGAGGCGCCTGGGAAGAATAATCATCGAAATTGTTGTAGATTTTCAAATGCAGAAATTTGGGTGGTGCAAATATGATAAAAATCTTCTTTTATACCAATTGCAGATTGAGGAAGTTTGATTATATTTGCACACACGAAAAAATTTAGCAATGGCAAACCAAATTAAAGGAAAAATCTCTCAAATTATTGGTCCGGTTATCGACGTAGTTTTTGCAGAAGTAGAAGAGCTTCCAAAAATTTATGACGCACTGGAAGTAACAAAAGATAACGGTGAAAAACTGGTTTTGGAAGTTGAACAGCACATCGGTGAAGATTCTGTTAGATGTATCGCGATGGACGCAACCGACGGTCTGCAAAGAGGACAGGAAGTTGTAGGACAGGGAAGACAGATTACGATGCCTACAGGTGAAGGTGTGTACGGTAGACTTTTCAACGTAGTTGGAGGTGCTATTGACGGACTTCCTGAACTTTCGAAAGACGGTGGTTTGCCAATTCACAGAGAAGCACCAAAATTTGATCAGCTATCAACTTCTGCGGAAGTACTTTTTACAGGTATCAAAGTAATCGACCTTATCGAGCCTTATGCAAAAGGTGGTAAAATTGGATTGTTCGGTGGTGCCGGTGTAGGAAAAACAGTATTGATCCAGGAATTGATTAACAACATTGCAAAAGGACACGGTGGTCTTTCCGTATTCGCAGGAGTAGGAGAAAGAACAAGAGAAGGAAACGACCTTTTGAGAGAAATGCTTGAATCCGGAATTATTAAGTACGGAGAAGAATTCATGCATTCTATGGAATCAGGAGGATGGGATCTTTCCAAAGCAGATCTTGAAGAAATGAAAGATTCTAAATGTACTTTCGTTTTCGGACAGATGAACGAGCCACCTGGAGCAAGAGCAAGAGTTGCCCTTTCAGGTCTTACAATTGCAGAATATTTCCGTGATGGTGACGGTGCAGGACAGGGAAGAGACGTACTTTTCTTCGTAGATAATATCTTCCGTTTTACACAGGCCGGTTCTGAGGTGTCTGCACTTCTTGGACGTATGCCTTCTGCGGTAGGTTACCAGCCGACACTTGCATCTGAAATGGGTGCGATGCAGGAAAGAATTACATCAACTAAAAACGGTTCCATTACATCGGTACAGGCAATTTATGTACCTGCGGATGACTTAACCGACCCGGCTCCGGCAACAACGTTTGCTCACTTGGATGCAACAACAGTATTGGACAGAAAAATTGCTGCTTTAGGTATTTACCCAGCGGTAGATCCATTGGCTTCAACTTCAAGAATCCTTACTCCGGAAATTTTGGGTGATGAACATTATGATACAGCACAAAGAGTAAAAGAAATTCTTCAAAGATATAAAGCACTTCAGGACATCATCGCCATCCTTGGTATGGAAGAACTTTCTGAAGAAGATAAACTGGTTGTTTACCGTGCAAGAAAAGTACAGAGATTCCTTTCTCAGCCTTTCCATGTAGCAGAACAGTTTACAGGTCTTAAAGGAGCATTGGTTGATATTAAAGATACCATTAAAGGTTTCAACATGATTATCGACGGTGAACTTGACCAGTATCCGGAAGCAGCTTTCAACCTTAAAGGTACGATTGAAGAAGCGATTGAGCACGGACAGAAACTTCTTGCTGAAAACGCATAATTAAAAAATAGAATAAAGAAAAAAGAGTAAAGACGTTCTCTTTTTTCTTTGCTCTTTACTCTTTAAGTCTAAAAATATGAATATTAAAATTTTAACTCCGGAATCTGTTGTCTTTGAAGGCGAAGTAAAATCTGTTTTGCTTCCCGGAAAAAGCGGTGAGTTTCACATTATGAAAGATCACGCCGCAGTGGTAGCATCGCTTACCGGTGGTAAAGTGAAAATTTATACCAACGAAATCAGCGAGCAGTACGCTAAATATTTCACCAGAGAAAATGAAAAAGAAAGCGTGTTTTCTTTTCCATTGAAAAGCGGAGTAGTAGAGTTCAATCATAACAAGGGAATTATCCTTGCTGAATAAATTTTTTCCAAGCAGAACTTCCTGAAGTTCTAAGTCAAAAAGAAAGTCCTGTAAATTTTACAGGACTTTTTTATTATTCAAATTTCGTATTGATTCTCCGACTAAGCAACAATTCAATCGACCGCAATACAATTTCCATTAATTCAAATCGCCATTCAGTTGGCGGTTCAGTTTGCTGTTTTTATAGCCGTAGGCGAAATAAAGAATCAGCCCGATTGCAAACCATAGTCCGAACCAAAACCAATTGTCATGGCTCATCCCGGTTAAAAGATACAGACATGAACTTAATCCGACCAACGGAATCAGCGAAAGATTTTTCACGAAAGCAAGTACGCAAAGGACCAGATTTATTACAATAAAAAAGAAGATGGAGATGCGGAATTCTCCTTCTTTTTCGTCATTCCATTCAAATAGATTGGCGAAAAATTCAGGTTGCCAGAAATAAAAGAACGCCAAACCGCTGAGAAAAACAACAGGAAAAATAAATCTACTGTTAATGTACGGCAAATGAAAACGTCCTTTTCTTTTCTCCTTTTGTGGAAGCATCAGAACACCGCCACAAACCAACACAAATGCGAAGATGGTCCCGATACTGGTAAAATCCAGAATAAAGGATTTGTCCGTAAAAAGAATTGGAATTCCCACCACAATACCGGTAATAATGGTTGCAAACGAAGGCGTTTTGTATTTAGGATGCACTTCCATAAACTTTTTCGGCATCAGACCGTCGCGGCTCATAGCGTACCAAATTCTCGGCTGTCCCATCTGGAAAACCAATAAAACCGTTGTGATGGCGATAATTGCAGCCAGAGCCACAACAAATTCCATCCATGGAACATTTGCATTTCCGGCCTCAAAAATAAAGGAAAGCGGATCTCCGACTCCGTCGAACTTTTTATAATCAACCATTCCGGTTAGAACGAGTGTAAGAGCAATATACACCAACGTACAAATAACCAGGGAAATAATCATTCCGCGTGGAAGATTTTTCTGTGGATCTTTTGTTTCTTCTGAGAGAACCGAAAGTGCATCAAACCCAATATACGCAAAAAACACCCCGGAAACTGCTCCCATAACTCCGGTAAAACCATTCGGCATAAAGGAATTTTCGCCTGTCACGGTACTCACAGGAAACCAGTTATCAGTATTGATATACGCGATACCCACTGCGATAACTAAAAGAATAATGAACAGCTTGAGTAGCACGAAAAGGTTGTTGAAATTTTTGGATTCTTTAATCCCAACATACACCAAAGAAGTAATGAGAATATTGATGACTAAAGCAGGAATATCTACAATAAATTTAAGATTTCCAAGCAGTGGTGCGCTGTTCCACGCATTGATCAGTTCCTGGTTTTCAGAACCTCCAAAAAATGCTTTTTTAGCTTCGGCGTAACTGCATGTGAGATAATCGGGAATGTGAATTCCGATCCTTTCCATGAAACTCGTAAAATAATCGCTCCAGGAAAATGCCACGTAAATGTTTCCGAAAGAATACTCCATAATCAGCGCCCATCCGATAATCCACGCAATCAGTTCTCCGAAACTCGCATACGCATAAGTGTACGCCGAACCTGCGGCTGGAATTCTGCTGGCAAATTCCGCATAGCAAAGCGCCGTAAAACCACACGCAAATCCACAAATAATATAAAGAACTGTAACACCGGGACCACCACGAAATACGGCTTCACCCAAGCTGCTGAAACTTCCGGCGCCAATAATGGCTGCAATACCAAAAAATACAATATCCCAAACGCCAAGAACTCTGGCCAAACCGGTGGAGTGATCTTTTTCGCTGTAACGCTTTCTTCTGAAAAGCTGGTTCATTCAGTAAAAATTTAAACAAAAGTAAAGAAATTTTCAGTTTTTCGTTTTTTTATGTTTCATTTATACTATTTACACTATTTTTCCGGTTTAATATAAAAACCGATATTTTTGCATTTTACTCTTAGAATGAAGAAGATTTACGCGCTGTTTTTGGTTATCGTTTCACTGAATATTTTCGCTCAGAGTATTTCTCTGCAGACACCTTCGGGAAAGGTGTATCCCGATGAAATGTATTTTTGCCCCGGTGAAAGTTTTGATTTTCAGGTGAACGCTTCCGCAAGTTCGACAGGAAGTTATGGAATTACTTCAGTTACCGATTTTAATCTTCCAGCTCCTACTGCTTTTATCCCATTTAGCAATAAGGTTGGTTACGATCATTTCAGTAATGTTATTCATCTGCCTTTTGAACTTGATTTTTACGGACAAAAATACACTAAGGTTGTTGTAGGAGGAAACGGTCGTTTACTTTTCGGTTCCGGAACTGATTTTGACAATCTTCATTTAGCAAGATATGTTGATAAAGTTCATAGCGGTAATGATGCTAGTTCTACTAATAAGCCTTTGCCGGACAAAGCATATCTTCAGATAGATTCCAACGACCAAAACAGGGAACTTAATTTTGCACAGATTTTTTTCGGTTTTACTGATATCGGATATTACAATACTGCGCACTATAACAAACTTACCTATGGTAACGCCACATATAATGGTGTGAACGGAATTTTATTTAATTTTAATACCGTGCTTGAACGTACTGTGAGTGGAGGATATAGTTCCACTTTAACCAGTCAGGTTTTACTTTTGGAAGACAACAGGATTCTTATCAAAGTAAACAAAACCAGCGCTAATTCCAACGCAATTATAGGTTTTCAGGATTCTACCGGTGAAAATGCAATCTGGCCGCCAAACAACAAACCTTCAGTGTATAACAACGGAAAATGGACCTCTAACGCAAGTACATCGTGGTCATTTGCTCCTAATCAAAATCTTACACCACAATTTAAATGGACGGTAAACGGTACCCCTCGCCAAGAATCCGGAAATTCCTTAACGGGTTTTACACCGTCTGATGGTGATGTTTTAAAAGTTGAAGTCACCTATCACGATGAAACTGAAGTTCAGGTTGGAGCCGCTGTTACAGATCAGATTATTTTTAAGCAAATTCAGCCTGTCCAAATTTCTGCTCCGGTTTACGGAACGGGTTGTGCCGCGCCTGCAACGCTAAGTATTATCAATCCGAATCCAGATTTAATTTACGAATGGTACAATGCAGAAACCGGGGCTGTAATCGCAACCAATACTACATCTGTTAATGTCACTTCCGGATCTTATTACGCTAAGGCGAAATCGACGACTGGATTGTTTTGCGGACTCAGCAACACTGAAAAGGTAACAATTACTACATCTGTTGTTACTGCGAATACTCCGGATCGTAATAATCCTGATTTAATACAATGTGCTAGTTCCACTCAAACTTATGATTTACCAACGCTGTTCAATAATGAGGTAAATCCTTCTGCAAGTGTTACCATCACTTATCATAATTCTTTGTCGGACGCACAAAACGGAACAGGAGCTATTTCCAATCCTGCAGCTTTCCGAAGTGGAATGGGTTACACTACACTGTTCATAAGAGTTGTAGATAACATTACAGGTTGCGTGGCGACAAATTTTCCAAGCGTAACACTTTATGTTCATCCACGCCCAAATATTTTGGTGTCCAACCCAATTACAATAACTCACTGTCCAGGCAATACAGTTTTCGATCTTACTCAAAATGTATCATCTTTAACGGATGCAGCGGCTCCGGTAACCGTAACGGCAGAATATTATTCGCAAAACGGAACGCTTCTGACACCGGCTCAAATTGCAGCCTATGATGCAGCTGAGATGGGAACTAATCCTTACATTAGACTTATTTACAACTCGACCTGCGATGCGCAGATTAATTTTGAATTAAGATATCATGCGTTGCCGGTTGCCTTTGAAGATGAAAAGTTGATTTGTGGAGAAACCTCATTTTCGTTGTCAGATTTCAAAAATTTGGTGATACCAAATCCTTCTAATTACACTTTTACCGATGAAAACGGAAATGCTTTGCCGACCAATTTTACATGGACTTCATTACCTTTTGAGGTGAAGTATTTTATGACAGATAATACAACCGGTTGTAAATCGCTTTTGCAGACTTTTACTTTCGTTGCAGGAAATCCAACTTCGGTCTTAACCAATGAAGTCTCCACTGAAGCTTGCGATGCACAAGGAGATTTATTTGATGGAAAAACAACTTTCAATCTCGATTCTCTAAAAGCAACTTTCAACAGTAATGCAAACTTTGAGTATTTTAAAGATGCCACATTAACGCAGCCGATTACATCATCTTACCAGAATGAAACGCCATTTAACCAAACAGTTTATGCAAGAGTTTCTGAGGCGGGTTTTTGTCCGGTTGTTGTTGAAATTAACCTCACTGTAAACACACCTTCAAAATCAACGACGTTGCAGGATGTGTATTACATTTGTTATGGTGACACACTAACTCTTGATGCCGGTTCTGAAAATGTATCATGGAAGTGGAGTTCAGGTGGAGTTTCTCAGACTGAAACTTTTGCAACAGCAGGAAACTATACCGTAGAACTTACGAATGCAGATGGTTGTTCGTACACTCATACCTTCGTGATTTCCGATGAAAACCAGCCGAAAATTACAGCTGTAAATCAAAGTAATACCTCAATTGAAGTAATTGCAGAAGGTGGACAAACTCCTTATACCTATTATTTCAATGGTGTTGCGCAGAGCTCGAATATTCTGTTAAATCCAACAGATTCATCGTATGAAATTCAGGTTCAGTCTGCAACCGGTTGTTTTGGTCCACCGGTAACTGTTTATTTCATTAAAGTAAAAAATACTTTTACCCCGAATGGCGACGGCGTGAACGATTACTGGACGATTGAAAACCTTGATTCCATGGAAGAGATTGAAATTATTGTTTCCGATAGAAACGGAAGATCTGTTTTCCGCTCGAACAATAAAAACAACATCACTTGGGACGGAAAAACCGGCGGTCGCGAACTTCCTACCGATACGTATTGGTATGTGGTAAAATGGTTCGATCCTGTGACACAGAAAAGTGAAGTGAGACAGGGTTGGGTTCTTCTGAAAAATAGAAATTAATTCAATTTTTTTTATCTTTTTTTCACTTTAGGGAACAGCTTTAAACTGAGTTACTTTAACTTCTCAAATTATCAATTTTCACAGTTATCCACATTTCCACAAACACAACGCAGACTTGTGTATACAATAACTTTTCTCTATTTTCGTTGATTAAATGTGACTAATTTTTAAACGAAAGAATGAGTTCAAAAAAAATCGCAATTGCGGCTGCAATTCTCTATTACGGATGGGCTGAAGGGCAGCAGTCCCAATTTTTCAGCGACAGAGAAAATTACCGTTTCAACCTCGCAGGAAATCTTTACCAGAATAAAATCTTTAACGCCGCACAGTTCGAATATGCAAGACAGTATTTTTACAATGCTTCGCTTTCCAATTCGCACAAAGAAGCGGCTCAGTTTTTCGATAATGTAATCGGCGTAATTCTCCGAAAGAATCAGGCAGAGCAAGGTTTGGAAGCTTTTATGAAAGAGTATCCAAATTCTGCTTATTTCGCTACGGCCAATCTTCCTTTGGCAGATTATTATCTGGCTCAGAAAGATTTCGAACGCGCTTTGGAAACGCTTCAGAAAGTAAATCAGTATCAACTATCAAGAGAAGAGAACACGCAGTATATTATGAAGCTGGGTTATGCAAAATTCATGACCGGAGATTCTACGGGAGCCATTGAAGCATTAACTGAAGCATACAATAATGCCGACGGAAATGACCGTAACGATATTGCTTACATGCTTGGACATCTCTATTATGCAGACGGACAGAACAGCACTGCCTTTAATTATTTCGATCAGATTCGGGATAATGATGAGTACGCACGTTTGGTGAAGCCGTATTATGTGCAGATGTATTTCAATGAGAAAGATTACGACCGTGCAATATCTGAAGGAAATGCTCTTTTAAACGAATCAATTTCAGCTGAATATAAAACGGAAGTTCATAAAATAATCGGGGAAAGTTATTTCATGCAGGGCGATTATTCTTCGGCATATCCACATTTGAAAATTTATCTTGACAGCAAGGGCAATCCGTCGGAAAGTGATCTGTACGAAATGGGCTTTGTTTCTGCACAGCTTAAAAAATATGATGAGGCTGTATCATACTACAACCGCTTAATCAACAGTAGCTCCGAACTTTCTCAAAATGCCTATTATCAGTTAGGTAACGCTTATCTGGAAGAAGGGCAGAAACAGGAAGCGCTTTCGGCATTCCGTTCGGCTTATCAGATGAATTACAATCCTGAAGTTCAGCAGTTGGCACATTTGCAATATGCAAAATTGGGTTACGATATTGGAAACCCGTTTGAAAGTCCGTCAAAAGTTATTCAAAGCTACCTGGACAAATATCCAAGAAGCGCCGAGAACAATGAAATGAAAGGACTTTTGCTGAAATCTTATCTCTATTCCGGAGATTTCCGCGGAACTTTGGCTGCAATTGATAAAATGCCTAATTCAACACCGGAAACCGATAAAATAGATCAGGAAGTTTCTTATCTGTTGGGAACTGAAGAATTCAACAAAGGAAATTTTGATGAAGCTGAAAGATTCTTCCTGAGAAGTTTGGAAATCAACATCAATAAAGAATATAATAAGAGAGCGCTTTATTGGCTCGCTCAAACTTATTATCAGAAAGGAAATTATCCGTCTGCAATTACCCGTTACGAACGACTTTTGAATGAAGAATTTCCTGAGAAAAACCAGCTTCACTACGATTTGGGATATGCTTATTTTAAATCCGGAAAGTTTGAACAGGCAAAACAGCATTTTCAGGAGTATCTGAAAAATCCTAATCCGGAATTCAGTAACGATGCGGAACTTCGCTTAGCCGATACATATTACGCCAATAATGAACTGAATGAAGCCATCGCGATTTACGACAAAGCTGAAAATGCAGATGATTATACCAAGTTTCAGAAAGCAATGGCGCTTGGTTTCAAAGGTGATACTGAAGCTAAAATTGCAGAACTGAAAAAGCTGATCAGCGAAAACAAAAATTCTGAATATGTAGATGATGCGCGTTACGAAATCGGAACGGCGTATGCTGCGAACGAAGATTATTCAAATTCGAATATCTATTTTTCTGAGGTCATTAAAAGCAGCTCCGATAAAGACCTTGTAGCGAATGCAAAGATTTACCGCGCACAGAATTTCATTGATCTTAATCAGGAAGAGAAAGCGCTTACTGAGCTTCGCGCCCTTGGAAACCAGTACAAAAATACAGCGTACGCAGAAAAAGTTGTTCAGGCAGCACGTCCGATTTTTGTTAAGAGAGGCGATGTGAATGGATATCAAAGTTTTGCTCAAAGTGTAGGTGTGCGAATTGACGCTTCAGAAATCGACGAAATCAATCTGAACGCAGCAAAATCCTATTACGCAGCCAAAGATTATCAGAAAGCCATCCCGCTTTATGAGAAATATTTAACGCAGAATCCAACCGGAGAAGGTCTTTATCAGGCGCAATATGAGTTGGGTGAAAGTTTGTATCAGACCAAAAATTATCCGAAAGCTATATTGGTTTTACAGGATGTAGCGGAAGTTCAGAACGATTATCAGGACGATGCGCGCACAAGAATGGCGCAGATTTATTTGATGCAGGACAATCCTTCAATGGCGAAGAACTATCTGCAGCAACTTTCACAATCGGCCAATGCGAATCTGAAGAATTATGCAAATATTGAGCTGATGAAAATTTTTGCTGACGAGAAAAACTTCCGTGAAGCAGAAAATTACGCGAACAGAGTATTGCAGAATGAAAAAAATCCGGCTTCCGTTTCAGAACAGGCAAAAGTAATTAAAGCCAGAAGTCTGATGAACCAAGGCAAAGACAACGACGCTAAATCTGCGTACAGCGCTTTAGAAAAATCTTCCAATACGGAAGTTGCAGCTGAAGCACATTACGCGAAAGCTTATTATCAGAACAAAGCGAAAGCTTATAAATCTTCCAACGAAACCATCTTCAAAATCGCTAATAACTACGCATCAGAAGAATATTGGGGTGCAAAATCTCTGGTTCTGATGGCGAAAAACTATCTTGGACTGAAAGACAACTATCAGGCAAGTTATACTGCAGATCAGATCATTGCCAATTATCAGGATTTTCCGGATGTGGTGGCTGAAGCAAGAGAAGTTAAAAAACAAATTAAGTAAACCGAAGTTCGTTGCAACGAAAATTCGTATTCAGATATGAACAGAAAAATTCAAATATTATCCTTACTGTTTCTTGGTTTTTCGCAGGTAGCCTACACGCAGATCCGAGAAGAAAAATTAATTCTCGACAGGCAGCGAACGCCGGAAGTGAAGAAAATTGAAAAGAAGAAAACTTCTGTAGTTACCGAGAAAAACTATCCGCCGGAAGAAAAATCTTCTGTACCGGTGAATTATGAGATAGAAAATGTTCCGCCGGTTTCCGATTTCAAAACTTCTACCATTCAGGGTGAAGATATTTCTCCGAAGTTTGATGCCGATTATCAGAACAACTATTTCCAAATCGGTATGGGAAATTACGGTAAACTTTTGGCCGACGGAAATATTTCAACCACGCTGGAAAACAAAATGGAAGTCGGCGCAGATTTGCATTTTCTGCAAACCAATGGACTGAAAAAAGTGTATCCGTGGAGCTCAGACCAAAGTACAGCCAACGTTGGTGCATACCTGAATTCGTATGGAGAACAGGGAAAATTCAACATCAATGCAGATTACGGACTGAACGATTATAATTATTACGGAATTTATGCGATGACGCCGGATGAAGGTGTGGATTTGCAGCAGAAAACCAACCGGTTCCGTGTGAACGGTTATTACGATTTCTATTCCAACGAAATTCTGAATGATGTACGCGTAAAATCTTCATTTTTGAGTGATCGTTTTGATGCCAATGAAGTTGCCGGTGAATTGGCTCTGAATCTTTCAAAACATCAGCTGGAAATTCCTACCGGAAACGGAATTTTGATGAAGGGAGATTTGGGACTGAAGCTTGAAACTCAGCGTTCCGAATTCGAACTGCTCAATCAGAATTCTTCCAGTTTCTTTAATGCGACAGTTGCGCCGAAAGTTACTTTCTACCGTGGAGATTCTTATCTGATGATTGGATCCGATTTTTCTTTTTTGAATTCAACTCACAATACTTTATTCGCTTCCGAAGAACTGAAAAGCAACAAAACTTACTGGTTTCCACGTGCGGAAGTTCAGGTGGCGGCACAGGACGAATTCAAATTCTATGGTGGAGTTGAAGGCGGTTTAAGAATGAATTCTTACGCCGATCTTTTAGAGCAGAATCCTTATTTGCTTTCCGACCAGGAACTTCGTCCGACAGAAACGAAATATAAATTTTACTTCGGTTTACGAGGTGATGTAGATCAAATGTTTAAATACGATGTTCGCGCAGGTTTCGGTAAAATGAACAATATTCTGTTCTACCGAGCCAATGGACTCATTAATAAGCAAATTGATGCAGACCGCGCTCCATACGATTTTATTAATACTTTTTCTGCGGCGTATGACAACGGTACGGTGAGTGAGGTGAGCGGAAGTGTACAGTATTTTCCTCTTCAAAATCTGATTCTTGATGCAGAACTGAATTTCCAGAAGTTTACGCTCGATAATCAGGATCACATTTACAATATTCCGTTGGTTTCTGCTGCAGTAGGCGGAAAATATTCAATGCTTGGCAAAAAACTGAATCTGGGAGCAAAAATGTTTTTCGTTTCCGATAGAACTACGAACTCATATTCTATTGAAGAAGTTGGTATTCCCGGATTTGAATATGTTACCTCCGAAAATATCGATGATAAAGTAGGTGGTTACGCCGATCTTAATCTGTCTGCGGAGTATAGAATTCACAAAAATTTCAGTATTTTTGCGCTCGGAAATAATCTGCTGAACACCAATTACCAAACCTATAAAGGTTACAAAGTTTTGGGTGCGCAGATTTTGGGTGGTGTGAAAATCTCATTTTAATCACATCTTCCAAATTTTTCTTCCGGGCCCCATAGTTTAATGGATAGAATTAAAGATTCCGGTTCTTTAGGTTGAGGTTCGATTCCTCATGGGGCTACCATTTTATATGCAATCAGCTGTTATTTAGTTGGTTGCTTTTTTTATTTGTTTCCATATTTGTACTAACTATATTGTATTGAGCTGAATAACTTGCCTATTCTTTAGCGAATTCAAATACTGAAGTTCTTTTTAATGTATTACGATTTGTTCTTTGTTAACTTTTTTTATGGACTCAAATTAAGTAACTTTATGGTTCGAAAATTACACACCAGTGAATACACTTTTTATTTCCTTTATCAGTGCATTAGTACTTTTATCAAACTACTTTGTGAACAATGCTCAAGTTTACGTTTGCAAAGGTCCAGAAAGTAAAAAATATCACTTAACTCCAAATTGTCATGGTTTAAGAAAATGTAGTACCGACATCTATAAAGTAAGCTATGAGGAAGCGCGAAAAATGGGAAGAACACTTTGCGGACATGAAGATTAATAAATTTAAAACATCATGAACTTTGATCAGAAGCGCAACAAATTGTAAAACAGTCTTTTGCGTTTGTTTTTTTTAAGCTGTTTAACTTGCTGTTAATTAGTGAATTAAATTAGAAAATGTTGTCAATTTTGTTAAGTGTTTTAAAAAAAATCTTTATATTTGCACACTTTTCCTCTCGAAAGAAGGAATGAGTAATTTTTTTTCATCATTTGTGTTTTTTTTAGAGCCGTACTGTAAGTGCGGCTCTTTTTCGTACAATAATTAATTTTTATTAAGATTGCGTCGTCCGTTTTAGAGTACCGCTGATTATCCGTACTTTTGCACCCGAAATATTTTAAGTCTATGGAGTTACTTCAAACCGTTTTGGATTTCTTTTTAAATCTCGACCAACATCTGCACACCATGATTGTGGATTATGGTTTCTGGATATACCTCATTCTTTTTCTTATTATCTTTGTTGAAACCGGTTTGGTAGTGATGCCATTTCTACCGGGAGATTCCCTGCTTTTTGCAGCCGGAACTTTCTGCGCAGGATTTGTAGGAGCAAACGGCGAACAGGCGAGTCTTAATTTGTGGCTGGTTCTGGGCTTATTAACAGTTGCGGCAATTCTCGGCGATTCACTTAATTATTATCTTGGGAAAAGAGTAGGCTTGAAAATGCTCCAGATGAAATTCCGCGGAAAAGAATTGGTTAATAGAAAATACATCGAGCAAACTCAGGATTTTTATGAAAAGAACGGTCCGAAGACCATCATCATTGCAAGATTTGTCCCTATTGTAAGAACTTTCGCACCGTTCGTTGCAGGGATTGGTTCAATGAATTACGCAACATTCTTCAGATATAATATTATCGGAGCGTTTGTATGGGTGTTCGGATTAACTTTAGTAGGATATTTTTTCGGTAACATTCCAATTGTAAAAGAAAATTTTGAAACCGTAATCTTTGGAATTATCGGGATCTCACTTCTTCCAATGGTTTGGGAATTTATCAATGCAAAATTCATCAAGAAAAATTCATAAACAGAAAGCCGCAGAAACAGCGGTTTTTTTTGTGGATAAAACTGTTCCAGATTCAAGTTATTTTGAATGATAATTTTCATATTGGTTTTCGTTGTAGAAAAGTCTAACTTTAATTTATAATTACAACAGTTAAATTTATACACAATGGAAAATCATACACTAACACACGAGTTCCCGGAGTTTGAAGAAAAAATAAAAGCATTAAAGCTGAATGATGAGAAATTCAGAAAAATGTACGTGAATTATGAAGAAGTAAATGCGCTCATTCAGCACTACGAAGAAGGTGAACAGAATCACACAACTGATGAACACTTAACAGATTTGCGTAAAAAACGTGTTCATTTGAAAGACGATCTGTATTCTTATCTTCAGGAGAATTAAAATGATTTAATACATAAAGCGGCATTTACAGCCGCTTTCTTTTTTTAACTTTCTGTAATTTTTGGGATTAAATTTTATTAATTTCCAATCAGTGATGCGATTTTTCGCGGAAAAAGACTACTTTTGCACCGTTAAAAAACGAAAATGCAAAACATAAGAAATATTGCGATTATCGCACACGTTGACCACGGTAAAACAACATTGGTTGACAAAATTATCCACGCAACTAATATCTTCAGAGAAAACCAGGAATCAGGCGAACTGATTATGGACAACAACGATCTGGAGCGTGAACGTGGAATTACCATCCTGTCCAAAAACATTTCTGTAACGTACAAAGACACAAAAATCAACGTGATCGATACACCTGGTCACGCCGATTTCGGTGGTGAAGTGGAAAGAGTTTTGAAAATGGCTGATGGTGTTTTGCTTTTGGTGGATGCCTTTGAAGGACCGATGCCGCAAACGCGTTTCGTTTTGCATAAAGCATTGGAACTGGGCTTGAAGCCAATTGTAGTAATCAATAAAGTTGATAAAGAAAACTGCCGTCCGGACGAAGTTCATGATAAAGTTTTTGATCTGTTCTTTAATTTGGATGCGACGGAAGAGCAGCTGGATTTTCCAACGTTCTACGGATCATCAAAACAGGGTTGGTTCAACACGAGTTTAGAACCAACGGACAGTATTCTTCCGCTTCTTGACGGAATTCTGGAACACGTTCCGGCGCCGCATGTTGAAGAAGGAAATCTTCAAATGCAGATTACTTCATTGGATTTTTCCTCTTTCCTTGGTAGAATTGCTATCGGAAAAGTGGCGAGAGGAAGCATTTCTGAATCTCAGTGGATCGGTTTAGCGCAGGAAGACGGAAAAATTCTGAAAGGAAAAGTAAAAGAACTGTACGTTTTTGAAGGTCTTGGTAAGAAAAAAGTTCAGGAAGTTCAGGCAGGAGATATTTGTGCGGTGGTTGGTTTTGATGCCTTCCAGATTGGTGATACGTTTGTTGATCTTGAGGATCCGCATCCGCTTTCACGCCTTTCTATCGACGAGCCGACTTTGAACATGACGTTCTCCATCAACAATTCACCTTTCTTCGGTAAAGACGGAAAATATGTAACTTCAAACCACCTGAAAGAAAGATTAACCAAAGAGCTGGAAAAAAACCTTGCTTTAAGAGTTGAGCCAACAGACGACGCCAATACGTTCCTGGTTTTCGGTCGTGGAATTCTTCATCTTTCGGTTCTTATTGAAACGATGAGAAGAGAAGGGTATGAAATGACGATCGGACAGCCACAGGTGATTTTAAGAGATATCGACGGTGAAAAATGTGAACCTTACGAAAGCATGGTGGTAGACGTGCCGGAAGAATTTGCTTCCAGAGTAATCGATTTGGCTACACAGCGTAAAGGTGATCTTCACATCATGGAAACCAAAGGTGAAATGCAGCATCTGGAATTCGAAATTCCGTCCAGAGGTTTGATCGGACTTCGTTCTCAAATGTTGACAGCAACAGCCGGTGAAGCGATTATGGCGCACCGTTTTTCAGAATATAAGCCTTTCAAAGGCGCAATTCCGGGAAGAAGCAACGGTGTTCTGATTTCTAAAAATCAGGGACAGTGTACAGCGTATTCTATTGAAAAACTTCAGGACAGAGGGCGTTTCTTCGTGGATCCGGGAGAAGATGTGTATGCGGGAATGATCGTAGGAGAACAGAACAAACCAGGCGATTTGGTTGTAAACATTGTAGAAGGAAAGCAGCTGAACAACATGCGTGCTTCCGGAAAAGACAAAGACGGTAATATCGCTCCTAAAATTTTGTTCTCGCTTGAAGAATGTATGGAGTACATCCAGGGCGATGAAGCTATTGAGGTGACTCCGAACTACATTCGTATGCGTAAGAAGATCCTTGCTGAAGAGGACAGAAAACGCGCGGAGAGAATGGCGAAAGTAGATTAATTTCTCAAACATAATATAGAAAGACGCTTTAGGCGTCTTTTTTTTGTTTTCGTCTTTTCGTAATTTTTTATTAAGGAAAATTTGGTTAATTTTTCATCATGAACAGAAAAATCCACAGGTTCCTTGCAAAAGACCACAAAAGACTTGATGAGTTGCTCGCTCAAGCAATAGAAAATCCGGACGAAATTGATAAGGAAATGTATCACAAATTTCGAATCGGATTGTTGAAACACATTAAAATGGAAGAGAAAATCCTTTTTCCTACAGCGACCAGAGCCAACAATAGTGTCCCGCTTCCTATGGCAGCAAAACTGAAGTTGGATCATGGTGCTTTAGCCGCACTTACGGTGCTTCCACCTTCCCGGGAAGTGGTGAATGCGCTGACTTATATTCTCATACAACACGACGAACTCGAAGAAAAGGAGGGAGGAATGTACGACCTCTGCGAACGGCTTACCGAGAATGAAACGGATGAAATTCTAGCACAGTTAAAGGCAACAACAGAAGTTCCGGTTAATCCTTTCAATGGTTCTGAAAATGCACTACAAGCAGCAAAAAATGCTTTATCGAGAGCCGGATTTGATTATGATGTTATTTCCAAAAGTTGAATGGGTGTTCACAAAGTGAAGTAAAATAATCACATTACCGTTCTTTCATTAACTTTTTTTCGGCGGCATTTTTGCAGTAATTTCTGCATGTTCCGATTTCGAAATCTAGTTTATTTTTTCGCTTTATCATTAGTCTTCATCAGTTGTGAGGGACTGAAAAATTCTGCTATTAATATTTTTGAGTCTTCTGAAAGAGCAAAATACGAAAGAAGCTTTTCCGGATCAGACAGTTTGCTCAGCAACTGGAAAAATGCGTACGAAATGGCAAAAAGCACCAATCTCCAGATTGAAGACGGATTCACTGCAACAGCTACTAAGGATTCTTCCGATACTTTCGCTTTGGCTTATACATTGGAACTGAAGAAAGGAGAAGATTTAGTTATTGAAATTGAACCGGTTAATCATTCTAAGTTTTTTGTTGATATAATTGACGATAATCAGCAACTTGAAAATACAAGTCAGCTTTTGGAAAACGGAAAATTAAGTTCTTTCATTCGTAATGCCGGAAAGCATACCGTCATCATTCAACCGGAAATACATTTTCAGGGAAATTTTTTATTCAAAATTTATACGCAGCCTTCGATTGCTTTTCCTGTGGCAGGCAAAGGAAACCGCGATATCCAGAGTTTTTGGGGAGCCAACCGTGATGGTGGAGCGAGGCGTCATGAAGGTGTGGATATTTTCGCAAAACGGGGAACACCAGTTGTCGCAGCTGTAGATGGCCGTATTTCGCGCACCGGAAATACCGGCTTGGGTGGAAAGCAGGTTTGGTTGCGCGACGGCATTCTCGGGAATTCGTTGTATTACGCACATTTGGACAGCATTATGGTACAAAGCGGAACATCTGTAAAAGTCGGTGATACTTTGGGCACAGTCGGCTCAACAGGAAATGCAGAAGGTGGCGCTCCACATCTTCATTTCGGAATTTATTCTGTAGGTGGCGCAGTTGATCCGTATCCTTTCATTCGGAAAAGAACTGTTCCAAACTTTAAAGAAATTGGTTTCGATTCCAAAAAAAACATCAAAGCTGGAAGTAATCTTCGTGTTGGTCCAGGCAGTAATTATGCGGTTTCCGATAATATTTCAGAAAAAACTCCTGCAAAAGTCTTGGCAGGTAACGGAGAATGGTTTCATATCAAAACAATAAACGGTGTTGAAGCATTTATCAGCTCTGGAAGACTTGATTAAATTAACGCTACACTTTACATTTAAAGTATGTTAAAAACTTTTGTATCATGGCATTTTCTGATATTTTTGCCGCTATGATTCACAGAAAATTTTCGCAACTTCTATACCTGTTTTTGTTATTCGGTTTTCTCTACAGCTGTTCTTCGCAGAAACCTAAAAA
Source organism: Bacteroidota bacterium (assembly GCA_023458415.1). Taxonomy (GTDB): domain Bacteria; phylum Bacteroidota; class Bacteroidia; order Flavobacteriales; family Weeksellaceae; genus JAEWZO01. The sequence goes on along the minus strand of JAEWZO010000020.1, from coordinate 48,358 downwards.
ACAGAATTCAACAACAAAACCAGCTGTTACCAAAACCGTTACAAAACCGGCAAATGAAACCCAAAAGCCAAAAACAATCGTATTGCCTGAAGTAAACCGGGAGTTTCGTGCTGCGTGGATCGCAACTGTCGCCAACATCAATTGGCCGAAAAGAAATAATCTTAGCGTCGAGCAGCAAAAACAGGAAGCGATTCAGATTTTGGATATGTTGCAGGATTTGAATTTTAATGCGGTGATTTTTCAGGCACGACCGTCTGCAGATGCACTGTACAAAAGCGATTTGGAACCGTGGTCATTTTTTCTGACAGGACAGACTGGAAAAGCACCGTCACCGTTTTATGATCCCTTGGAATTCTGGATTGAAGAATCGCACAAACGAGGAATGGAACTTCATGTTTGGCTCAATCCGTACCGCGCCCATCACACAACAGGTGGAACGGTAAGTTCGCAGAGTATGGCAACAAAAATGTCATCCGAAACGTACAAACTGCGCAACGGAATGTATTGGATGGATCCGACGAGTGAAAAAGTTCAGAACCACGTTTCAAATGTAATTAATGATTTGGTGAAGCGCTACGATATTGATGCCATACATATCGACGATTATTTTTACCCGTACCGCGAGTACAACGGCGGACGCGATTTCCCCGATACGAAAAGCTGGAATGCGTATTTGGGTTCAGGTGGTGACTTGTCAAAAGCTGACTGGAGACGCGCTAATGTGAACAAATTTATCAAAAGAATCCATGACGAAATAAAAGCAGAAAAATCCTATGTGAAGTTTGGAATTTCACCTTTTGGAATCTGGAAACCGGGCTATCCCGCAGATGTTACCGGAACTTCACAGTACGATGAACTTTTTGCTGATGCCAAACTTTGGCTGAATGAAGGTTGGTGCGATTATTTTGCGCCTCAATTGTATTGGCGTGAGGAAGGTCCGCAACGATTTTCTTCCCTGTTGAAATGGTGGAAAGAGGAAACTCCCAAAAACGTACACCTTTGGCCTGGACTCAACACTGTTGGTGTGAAAGATGTTGCTGATAAAGCAGAGGAAATCTCAAAACAGATTCAGACAACAAGAGTGGTTTTGGGCAATGAAACCGGCGTTATTCATTACAGTGTGGACGGAATTTCAAAGAATTATGCAATGAAACAGTCGCTGCAGAATCTTTATAAAGAAAAAGCGCTCGTTCCGGCCAGTCCTTGGATCAAGACCGAACCCGTACTGAAACCGGAACTTACCGCAAGAAAATCTGGAAACATTGCCGAAATCCACTGGTTGTCAAGAAATCCGCAACAGGTTCGACAGTTTGTTTTATTCGCAAAATACGGAAACAAATGGGAAACGCAGATTCGTAACCGTGATGAACATTCTTTAAATCTACCTTTGGTGAAAGCCGGAGTTCACTTAACTGATCTGGCTCTTAAAGCTGTGGACAGACTTGGAAACGAGAGCGATTATGTCTCTGTAGAAATTCATTAAGCGCAAATTATAATAAGAATAGAAATTGGTGCTTTGTAATCTGCTGAAAACCAGTGATGTTAAATTTAATTCAAAAACACTTTTAGTCAGATTTTAGTTGTATATTGCACCCAGTTAATATAACAAGATTTCAATTAATGTTCTAATGTCCGTTTGTTGATTTCCGCTTATTTAATCAACAAATTTATTTTTTATTATGAACATTTTTATTTCAAACCTTAACTACGGAACCGTAGACACAGATTTAAGGGAACTTTTCGAAAAATTTGGAGCAGTAGATTCTGCAAAAATTGTAACAGACAGAGAAACTGGCAGAAGCCGTGGATTTGCTTTTGTTGAAATGCCAAACGATGATGAGGCAAAACAGGCAATTGAAGCTTTGAACCAAACAGAATTCAAACAAAGAACTTTGAACATTGCTGAAGCAAAACCGAAAGAACAGAAGCCAAGATCTTTTGGCGGTGGTGGCCGTTTCAACAGAAACAGTGGTTCTGGAGGTAACTGGTAATCGCTGATATTAAATTTATTTCCCGGGCAATTGTCCGGGATTTTTTGTGATATATGATTGAATTCTTCGATGTAATCGTAATAAACACCGATTTTCATTTCACGATTTATATCACTATTTTTGCACACCTTTAAATTAAACCAACCGCTATGAAATGTGGAATTGTAGGACTTCCGAATGTAGGTAAGTCAACCCTTTTTAACTGTCTCAGCAACGCAAAAGCACAGTCTGCAAACTATCCTTTCTGTACCATCGAACCGAATTTGGGTACGGTTTCTGTTCCGGATCCACGTCTTAATAAACTTGAAGAACTGGTTAATCCTGAAAGAGTAGTTCCTGCGGTTGTAGAAATTGTGGACATTGCCGGTTTGGTGAAAGGTGCTTCCAAAGGTGAAGGGTTAGGAAATCAGTTCCTTGCCAATATCCGCGAATGTGAGGCGATTATTCACGTTCTGAGATGTTTTGACAACGGGAACATCGTTCACGTGGAAGGTTCTGTTGATCCTTTGAGGGACAAGGAAATCATCGATATCGAGCTTCAGCTTAAAGATCTGGAAACCGTTGGCAAAGCAGTTGACAAAGCGAAAAAGTTCATCAAATCCGGAAAGAAAGAAGATGTTCTGACTTACGAAACATTGGTTGCGCTGCAGAAATTCCTCGAAGACGGAAGAAATGCCCGTGAATTTGAAACCAACGATTTAACGAAACCGATTGTTGATGAAGTTCATTTGCTGACTAAAAAGCCGATTCTTTACGTTTGTAATGTGGATGAGAATTCCATCAAATACGGAAACGAATGGATTCCAAAGGTTGAGGAAATGGCAAAAAATGAAGGCGCTGAAGTGGTAGTTTTGGCTGCACAAATTGAAGCCGACATCAACGAGCTTGAAACTTTCGAAGAAAGACAGATGTTCCTTGAAGAACTTGGTCTGGAAGAGCCGGGCGTAAATCGTCTGATCAGAAAAGCCTATGATTTGCTGCATCTTCAAACTTATTTTACTGCAGGAGTGAAAGAAGTTCGCGCGTGGACGATCGAAAAAGGTTGGACTGCGCCGCAAGCTGCAGGTGTAATTCACACCGATTTCGAAAAAGGATTCATTCGCGCCGAAGTTATTTCGTACGAAAATTTCGTGAACTACGGATCTGAAGCCAAAGTAAAAGAAGCTGGAAAAATGGGCGTGGAAGGCAAAGAATACATTGTTCAGGACGGTGATGTAATGCATTTTAGATTCAATGTTTAATAAAAAAAATATGATTAAAAAATTACTTCTTACAGCAGTTTTAGGATTTTCCGCAACTGCTTTTTCACAAACTGTCGTTTTCCAGGAAGACTTTGAAGATCCTGCAAAACGTGCATTATGGACTATTTCTGAGTTGGACGGCGATGGTGACACATGGGAATTTTTGGATGCACAAGCGAATACAGTTGATTCATTTCAAGGGTATTTTGCAGCTTCATTTTCATGGTATTTCGAGGCATTTACTCCTGATAACATTTTAAAAAGTCCGGTTTTTACTTTGCCGGAAGGAAATCATACGCTGAGCTTTAAAGCAGCGGCAGGTGATGAAGAACTTTTTGAAGAGCATTATGCGGTGTATGTAATTCCGGCTGCTTCAACTTTCACAGGAACTGAAACTCCGGTTTTCGAAGAAACTTTCGATGCAGGATATCTTTCAGAAGCGAAAATTGTGCAGGTTGACATTTCATCTTTTGCAGGTCAGGACGTGAAGATTGTTTTCCGTCACTATAACTGTACCGATATTTTCTATATGGGAATTGATGATGTGATCGTAACAGATAACACGCTTTCAGTTTCAGATTCTGATGTATCTAAAGTGAAAATCTATCCAAACCCTGCATCAGATTACGTAAAAATTGATAACGTAAAAGATTTCAAATTTGCCAGAATCATTGATATGTCGGGTAAAATTGTGAAAGAATCAAAGGAAACTCAGATTAATCTTGAATCTTTACCGAAAGGGCAATACTTGATAAATATTGTTACTGAAAAAGAAGTGTTTTCAAAAAAGATTTTAAAAAAATAGTTTGGTACTGAACTATTTCAATTTTCAGTGATTTCAAAACTGAAAATAAATCAGAATATTAAATATTTCTTAAAGTCAATACAGTCGCGGGTTTTCCTGCGGCTTTTTTTGTATTTTTAGGGAAACAGGAATTAAATGTGGTTTTCAAAATCAGTTTCAGATACACTTAAAGAACTCAATGTTGATGCATCTTCCGGACTTTCGGATGCGGAAGTAAAACAACGCCAGGAAAAATTCGGACTCAACGAACTCGAGGCCAAAAAGAAGAAAACCGTTTTCCAGATGTTCCTCTCACAGCTGAACGACTGGCTTATTTACATCCTCATCGCAGCGGTCGCAATCACCGCTTTTATGGGCGAATATGTGGATTCTGTCATCATCGTGCTTGTTATTCTCATCAATGCATCGATTGGAGTTTTTCAGGAACTGAAAGCCGGAAAAGCGATTGAAGCGCTGATGAAAATGTCTTCGCCGAAGGCTCTGGTACGAAGAAACAGCCATACTTCCGAAATCGATTCCTCGCAACTCGTTCCCGGCGATATCGTCATTCTGGATGCCGGAAGAATTATTCCCGCTGATTTAAGATTGATTGAAACCGCCAATCTCCAAACCGAAGAATCAGCTCTCACAGGCGAAAGTTTACCCGAGCATAAAGATGCATCACTCATCTATGAAGATCCGAAAACACCGTTGGGCGACCGTGAAAACCAGGCGTTTATGTCGTCGTTGGTGACTTACGGTAGAGGCGTTGGCGTCGTTGTGGAAACCGGAATGAAAACCGAAATGGGCAAAATTGCGGACATTCTTGACAATAATGAATCGGGGAAAACACCGCTCGAAATCCGCCTCGAAGAGCTCGGCAAAATGCTCGGAAAAGTCGCTCTGGGAATCTGCGCGTTTATTTTTATCGTTTCGTGGTTTCAGGGAAGGGATTTGAACGAAATGTTTCTCACGGCAGTTTCTTTGGCGGTAGCTTCGATTCCGGAAGGTTTGGCTGCAATTGTCGCCGTGGTTCTTTCCGTGGGTGTCACCGCAATGTCAAAGAAAAATGCCATCATCCGAAAACTTTCTGCGGTGGAAACTTTGGGTTCGGTGAACATCATCTGTTCAGACAAGACAGGAACCCTCACCAAAAACGAAATGACGGTTACCGAAATCCTGACAATCGACGGAAGAATCGAAATTCAGGATTCAGAAAAAAATGAAGTCGCAGATTCCCATTTGCTATTATCCAAAGGAATGACGCTCTGTTCCGACGCAACTTTAGAAGACGGTGAAAAAACAGGTGATCCAACAGAAATTGCACTTCTCGCGTTGTCGGACGAACTGGGAATTGACAGAAAAGAACTTGCTGAATCCTATCAAAGAATCAGTGAAAACGCATTTGACAGCGACCGAAAAATGATGTCGGTTTTGGTTGAAAACAACGGTGAACACACCGTTTTCACCAAAGGTGCATTGGGAAGTCTGTTTCCTTTAGTCACCAGAATTCTTACGAAAAACGGTGTGGAAAATTTCACGGAGGAGCACCGGAAATTCTTCAGCGATGGCGCAAAAGCAATGTCGGATGAGGCGCTCAGAACATTGGCTTTGGCGTACAAACCGGCTGATGCCAATCTTCAACCCGAAGAAATGGAAAAAGATTTGATTCTTGTCGGAATTACAGGAATGATTGATCCGGCCCGCGACGAAGTGAAACCTTCCATCGAAATGGCAAAAAAAGCCGGAATCCGAACGGTGATGATTACCGGAGATCACAAAAACACGGCATTTGCCATCGCCCGTGAATTGGGAATCGCCGAAAAACCTGATCAGGTTATCATCGGTCAGGAACTGGATGATTTCAGTGAAGAAGAATTCAACGAAAAAGTAAATGATTTCAGGGTATTTGCGCGTGTTTCTCCGGAACATAAAGTCCGCATCGTGAAAACACTCAAAAACCGTGGAAACATTGTCTCAATGACCGGCGACGGTGTGAATGACGCACCCTCTTTGAACGCTGCCGACATTGGTGTGGCAATGGGAATCACCGGAACCGACGTAGCAAAAGGTGCTGCAGATATGATTCTGACGGATGACAATTTCACCACCATTGTAAAAGCGATTGAACAGGGCAGAAATATCTATAATAACATCCGGAAATCCGTTATTTTTCTTCTGACCTGTAACCTCGGTGAAGTAGTGACGATGTTTCTCGCGCTCATCATCGGTTGGGCAGCGCCGCTCATCGCAACGCAACTTTTATGGATCAATCTCATAACAGATTCACTTCCGGCGATTGCACTCGGACTGGACAAAGGCGACCGCAGCGTGATGGATGAAAAACCGCGTGCTTCCAATGACAGTTTTTTTGCCAACGGTGCCTGGCTTTCTGCGGTTTTGGGTGGTCTCATCATCGGTTTGGTGACTTTTGCAGGTTTCTGGTACGGCCATTATGAACTCGGTTATTCGCCATTTGACAAAAATATTCCGGAGGAAGTTCTTGCCAATGCGCGAACCCTCGCGTTTATGATTCTCGTCTGTTCACAGCTGTTCTACGCTTTCGGAATGCAGGATTTCAGGAAAACGATTTTCCAGACCGGAATTTTCAGAAACAAATATCTCGTTGCTGCCGTAGTTTTAGGTTTGGCGCTGCAGCTATTGGTAATGTTCATTCCTTTCCTTCGCGATGCCTTCAAACTGCATATGCTCGACGGCCGCGGTTGGATGATGGCGATGCTTCTCGGTTTGATTCCATTAGCCCTTCACGAAATTCGAAAAGTCATCTTTCCAATCAAATAATTCGGAAAAGTTGACCTTACTGGATGAACTTAACATACATCAATGTCCAGGGGTTTTAATGTGCGTAATTTTACCAAAGAAATTTTAACGGAGTGTAAAGAAAAATCTAACGCTTTTTTAACGCAGTTCCGTTTTAAACATCAGTAAATTTATAAACATCAAAATAAATCTTATGAAAAAGTTAGAAAACAAGGTGGCCATCATTACCGGCGCCGCATCAGGAATCGGAAAATCTACAGCTTTGCTATTTGCAAAAGAAGGGGCTAAAGTGGTGGTAAGCGACATTAATGAAGAAAACGGAAACAAAGTAGTTGATGAAATTAAAGCTGCAGGTGGTGACGCCATCTTTGTAAAGGCTGATACTTCCAGTCCGGAAGATAACGAAAATCTGGTAAAAGAAACCATTATAGCTTTCGGAAAACTTGATATCGCGGTAAATAACGCGGGTATCGGTGGTGAAATCAACAAAGCTGCGGATATGTCGCTGGAAGGCTGGAAGAAAGTTGTGGATATAAACCTTTCAGGTGTTTTCTACGGAATGAAGTACCAAATTCCGGAAATGGTGAAAAACGGTTCCGGAAGCATCATCAACATCGCATCCATTCTTGGACAGGCAGGTTTTGCTAATTCTGCAGGTTATGTTGCTGCAAAGCACGGTGTGGTAGGTTTAACCAAATCTGCAGCGTGGGAATATGCTCCTGATAAAGTGAGAATTAACGCGGTAGGACCCGGTTTCGTTTACAGCGGAATGGTAAGTGAGGAAGCGATGGGCAAAGAAGCTTTGAATTTCCTGGAAACAAAACACGCTTTCGGACGTCTTGGTGAGCCGGAAGAAATTGCGGCTATGTTGCTGTTCCTGGCTTCAGATGATGCTTCTTTCGTAACCGGATCTTATTATCCTGTGGACGGTGGATATCTTGCAGTATAACAAATTCAACATTAAAAAAATAAAGAAATATGTCAAAAAAAATTGCAGTACTGGTAGGAAGTTTGAGAAAAGAATCTTTCAACCGAAAAATCGCCAACGAACTTAGCAGACTTTCATCTGACAACCTTGATCTTGAAATTGTAGAAATAGGAAATCTTCCTTTATACAACGAAGATCTGGACAGTAACCCGCCACAGGAATGGACCGACTTCCGCGAAAAAATCAAAAATGCAGACGGTATTTTAGTAGTTTCTCCGGAATACAACAGAACTATTCCTGCCGCTTTGAAAAATGCAATTGATGTGGCTTCAAGACCTTACGGAAGCAGCGTTTGGCCGGGGAAACCGGGTGCAGTGGTTACTTCATCAGTAAGTGCACTGGGTGGTTTGGCAGCCAATCATCATATCCGTCAGGCGTTTGTTTTCGTGGATGTTCCATTGATGCAGCAGCCTGAAGCTTACATTGGTAATTCCTCACAGATTTTCAAGGAAGACGGCGTAACCGTTGTGGAAAAAACTGAGGAGTTCCTGAAATCCTGGATTTCTGCCTACGAAAACTGGGTGAACAAATTCTAAGACTTGCCACAAAAATATTTAAGACTGAATTGCAGATTATACGTGCAGTTCAGTTTTTTTTGGATTAAATTTGAGCAACAAAAAATAACTATGCAAAAGATTTTCAGAAATACCACTGTACAGCGCGGACTCATTTTTCTGTGTATGCTGCTCGTACTCCTCATCACAGTGGAGCTCAAATATTTCCTTTCCGGGATGTTGGGCGCCGTTGCGCTTTACGTGGTGACGCGCCGTTTCTACCTCAATCTGGTGGAGAAAAGAAAGTGGAACAAAAATTTGGCGACAACTTTGATTCTGTTTCTCATCATCATTTCCTTTGCCGTTCCAATCTGGATTATTCTTGAAATCCTGATTCCTCAGATCAACGAGCAGGTCAAAAATCCACAGGAACTCATTCAGAGATTTCAGCCGGTTTTGAAGTGGATTCAAAATCAGGAACTGCTGCAGAGATTCAATTTTGAATTTGATAATCAGCAGATTATGAACATCGTGAATAAAGTTCTCGGTTATGTTCCTTCTACGCTCAACTGGGTAGGTCAGCTTTTTGCCAATATTTTTACTGCGCTGTTCATCCTATGGTTTTTGCTGACCGGAAGCCGCAAAATGGAAGCCGCTGTTTGGGAAATGTTGCCGTTTTCAAATGATTCCAAAGAATTTTTCCTGAAGCAGAATTTTGATCTTATCAAATCTAACGCATACGGAGTTCCAATATTAGCGGTGAGTCAGGCAATTATTGCGATCATCGGATATCTTATTTTCGGAGTTGAAAATGCGGTGTTCTGGGGATTGATGACCGGTGTTGCTTCCATAATTCCTGTGGTTGGAACGATGGTGGTTTGGGTACCGATCACTATTTATCAAATGGCCATCGGCGATGTAAACAACGGATTACTTCTTGGACTTTACTGCCTGATTTTAGTGGGTGGAATTGATAATGTCCTGCGTTTTACCATTCTGAAGAAAATGGCCGACATTCATCCGATTATTACCGTTTTCGGTGTGATTCTCGGGTTACAGTTATTTGGTGTGATGGGCTTGGTTTTCGGTCCGCTTCTACTTTCCCTTCCGGGAATTTTCTATGGAATTTACAAAATGGAACGCGGCCAGCTGCCCGGAACCGAACTTTTGGTAGAGAACCGTGAAGCAGCAGTGGAAGCCGTTACCGGAACTGATCTTTCCGAAGCAGAAGACGAAGATTTCGAAGAATCTTAACATAGGTCAATGCACCACATTTTTTTCAGAACTAATTTTGCATAAAATAAACTGATATGGCAAAAAATCACGATTTGGGACTGATGATCCTACGGATATCTTTAGGAATGCTGATGCTTCTTCACGGAATTGCAAAAATCCAGAATGGAACCGGTTTTATTGAAGGTGTTTTCGAGAAAAACGGACTGCCTTCATTTCTGGCATATCTGGTTTATCTGGGTGAAATAATTGCGCCTTTAATGCTGATTGTGGGTTACAGAACGCGTTTGGCAGCTTTACTTCTTGCCGGAACAATGGTCGTGGTTGTAATGACTGCTGCAATGGACAAAATCGGAAAACTGACCGAAGTGGGAGCGTGGGCGCTGGAAGTACAGGCACTGTTTTTCTTTGGCGCTTTGGCGCTTTGGTTTACCGGTGGCGGAAAGTTCGGAATGTCTACCAAAAGCAAGTGGGATTAAAAAATAGTTTGAATTTAAATAGTTAACAGAAATCGGTTCATCAGCAATGGTGAGCCGATTTTTTTTTCTAGCTTATCACAAAAAACCGGAAACTGCATTTTGCACAGTCCCCGGTCGCTCCAATCCGAAAAATCTCACTATTTTTTCATCACTTGTGTGGTCTTAGTTTTTACCAAAGCCATCATTAATTCTATTGAGCTAAAATAGTTCTTCAGTTTAGTAATAAGGAAAAAATAGGGCTGGACAAAAGGGTGGACATTTTCTAATTCATTGTGATAGAGAAGAATACTCGAGAAATTTGTTTTGGATTTCTCTATTAAAAAATCACAATTAATTTCTTGTAGATGTTTTTGTTCAGCCTAAAATTTTATATTCAGCAGAAAATCACTAATTTTTTTTTGCAGTGGATGCACCGAAATATTTCGTAATTTGGTGTGATGATCCAGTCTCTCAATTTCGTTTACCAACACCCCTTAATTTCATCGGAAGAACTGGAGAAAATTTCAGCATTTCATCAATCGGTTACATTCAAAAAGAATGAATTTCTGATGAAGGAGGGCGAAATAGCCGACGAGTATTATATCCTAACCAAAGGATTAGTTCGGGCTTATGTGCACGATTTTGATAACAACGAAATCACAACCGAATTTTTTGTGGAGAATGATATTGTGATACTTTCGTCTTCGCTTTTCAGAAAAGAACCTTCACAGGAAAGTTTGCAGGCAGTGACGGATTGTGAACTTCTTAAAATTCAGTACGGCGACTTTCAGCAACTGTTCCACGAAATTGAGGGGTTTCGCGAATGGGGCAGAATGTGGTTCTCTTATCAGGTTTTTTCCATGAAGCAGCGTTCATTGGACGTGATTACCAAAACAGCTTCTGAACGGTATTTGAAACTGATGAAAGAAAAACCTGACATCATAAAATATGCACCGCTGAAACAGATTGCATCGTATCTAGGCATCACAGATTCTTCTTTAAGCAGAATAAGAAGAGAAATTTAATTCAAAATATTATGGCAAAAACATTCGAAAAAGCACGCGTTTTCAGTTTCAAAGAAATGATTGATTATTCCGACGGAGGCGTGGTGAGCAAACAGGTCTTGAAAAATGAAGCGGGAAATATTACACTTTTCTCATTCGATAAAGGCGAAGGACTTTCAGAGCATTCAACACCTTTTGATGCTTTGGTAGAAGTGTTGGAAGGGACTGTGGAAATTACTATTGGCGGCGAAAAATCGGTACTGTCGGAAGGACAGTCGGTTATTTTACCGGCTACGGTTCCGCACGCTTTACTCGCTGTCGAAAAGTACAAAATGTTGCTTACGATGATAAAGGGATAATTTTCTTGTCCTATGGCAAGTGCGGCGAAATGATTTTTCTTCTAAATTTGGTTTACAGATTTAAAGCAGGAAAATAATGGAAGCCAATACCCTTCAATTTCTAAAAATTCAGTTCGGATTCAACAGCAGTGTGATTTCCAAAAATATCGCAGGAATTTCTAATGAAGAATCCCTTGTTTTTCCAAATGGAAACGCGAATCCGGCGAACTGGGTTTTAGGTCATTTAATTCAAGTGCGCAATGCAATGATTTCGATTCTGGGTGGAAATCCGGTCTGGAACGAAGAAGAATTTTCTGTGTACAACCGTGGTGAAAAGCCGGAAAATCATGTGCAAAACCTTACGCCATTCGAAAACCTGATAAACTATTACAAAGATTCCGAAAAGGAACTGAACCGTATTTTCAGCATTCTCAAAGAAACTGACCCAAAATTTACCGAAGACCTTGCTGCATTAATGTTGCATGAAATTTATCATGCCGGTCAGCTTGGATATCAGCGCCGACTTTTGGGAAAAGAAGGTGCGATAAAATAGTTAGTTCAATTAATTTATTCAAACAAAATTTAATACAATGGAAAATAAAAAAATCGCCCAACAGTTTATCGAAAATCTCTTTGTGAATAACGACTTAGCGTACGAAGTAGTGGATGAGAACATCCGCGTTAACTGGCCGGGTTTCGGAATGGAAGATTTGCTCGGCAAACAAACTCTTCGAAATTTTTTAAATGAAGGCGGACCTGATAAAGTGATTGAACAGAAGGTCACTCATTTAATCGCTGAAGTAGACGTAGTCATCGGAACCGGTTCCATGATTACCGAGCGAAACGGCAAAACCGAAAAATCCCACTTTGCCGATGTTTACACCATCAAAAACGGTAAAATTACCAACCTGACTTCTTATATGGTGATGGACCAATCAAGTCAAAACACTAAATCTTAACCTCAAACTTAACCTCAAACTTAACCTCAAACTTAACCTTACAATTATGAAACTAAATCCTTATCTCAACTTCGACGGCAACTGCGAAGAGGCCTTCAATTTTTACAAAAAAGTTTTTCAGACAGAATTTAATCAGTTCGGAATCATGCGTTTTGGCGATCTTCCGCCTTCCGAAGAAATGCCGCCGCTTTCCGACGATCTAAAAAACCGCGTCATGCACGTGGGTATCGATCTTGGTTCGCAAACGCTTATGGGAGGCGACACCATGCCCGGTTTTTGCAACAGACCGTTCCAGATTGGCGACAACAATTATGTAAGCATTCATCCCGACAGCAAGGAAGAGGCCGACCGACTTTTCCGGGAACTTTCCGAAGGCGGCGAAGTAGAAATGCCGATGGAAGATCAGTTTTGGGGCGATTATTTCGGAAGTCTTCGCGATAAGTTCGGCACCAGCTGGATGATTAATTACAATAAAGATTATCAGTAAAATCTTTTAAAATATTATTTGGGCAGCTTGCAAATTTTTGCAGCCGCTTTTACTTTCCAAAAAATCTGCAACCGGGCTATACGCTGCAATCTTTTTGTTTCACAAAAAGGATTTTCGCTGCTATCCCTGCCGCGGAAAGCGGAGTTATAACCGGATGAGTTAATCAAACACCGTCTACAGTGAAAAATCGGGATGAACATTTTTTAATCGAAAATTTTCGCTATGGTCATTCATTTTCCTTATTTTAGAGAAAATTTTACAATATGGAACCAATTACAGTGGATACCACCATACTGAAACCGGTGGCAGAGGTTTGGGAATATTTCACGCAGCCGGAACACATCAAAAACTGGTATTATGCAACCGAAGAATGGAAATGCTCTTCTGCTAAAAGTGATTTCAGAGAAGGTGGACGATTCATTCACCGAATGGAGGCGAAAGACGGAAGTTTCGGTTTCGATTTTTCCGGAATTTTTAATGAAATTATTCCTGAAAAGCATATCGTATACACGCTGGATGACGGCAGAAAAGTTGATGTGGTTTTTAATGCTTTGGATGGCACAACCACCGAAGTGAAAGAAACCTTCGAGCCTGAAAAACAAAACTCCGCCGAAATGCAGCGCGACGGTTGGCATAAAATTCTACACAGTTTTGAAAAATATGCAGAAAACCATAAATAGAATTTTCGGGGTTTTGGTGGTTTTTTCGCTTGTCGGGTGTCAAAAGAACGAAGTGAAAAATACGCAGAATTCTTCCGATTCATTAGTGATTAATGAGGTTTCTGATACTGCGAAAACCGCGACAAATTCAACAGAAACTAAAGTTCCGGCAACTTACAAGAAGTTTTCAGGAGCTTGGTTTGAGGTGGAATATCCTGAAACCTTCAGCGCTGATAATTCACTGAAATCCTACACAAATTCTGAAGGGTTCGACAGCGCAGTTTTTACTTCGCCCGATGGAAAAGTTCAGTTTTATATTTTTTCGCCACAATGGAGTGGAAAACCCACCGACATTAAAGTGATGCCGGGCGAAAGAATCAAGGAAACTTCAGAGGAAAAGAAAAACGGACTTTTTGTAAAACGCTATACGGTAGAGGCCAACGACGGCAGTTACAGTCGCGCCTACGAAGAAACTTCCGAAAATGTGAGCCATACCAATAAAGTTTTTGGGATAAAATATGCTTCCAAAGCTGATTTGAAGAGGTATCGTGAGGAATATCTTCATTTCAAAAATTCTTTAATTCAGTTTGCCGATTAATTCAAAAAAATGAAAATTTCAAGACTGAAAAAAGGTGACGAAGCCAAAGTTTAGGAACTTTCAAAACTGTTCAAAAAGGTTTTTGAAATGGAATCCTCAGAACCGCCTTCTATCAGTCATTGTGCAAAAATTTTAAACAGCGAGAGCAATTTTTTTGTGGTTGCAGAAATCAATGATACTGTTGTGGGTGGTCTTTCCGCGTATGTTTTACCTTCTATTCATGGTCATTCCGAATGTTATGTTTTCGATTTGGCAGTTGCAGAAGAGCTTCAACGACAGGGAACCGGAACGCTCCTGATGAATTTTCTTTTTGATCTCTGTAAAGAGCAAGGCATTGAAGGTGTTTTTGTAAACGCCGAAAATGAAGACGTACACGCCATAAAATTCTACCAAAAAATTGGTGGAGAAACCAATGAAGAGGTGACTTTGTTTTGGTTTCCATTGGATGAATCATGAAAGAAACCGAACAGTACATCGCTCAGTTTCCTGAAAATGTGCAGCATATTCTGACACAAATTCGTGAAATTATTTTGGCAGAAGTTCCGCAAGTCACGGAGAAAATCGCCTACGGAATGCCCGGTTTTTATCTTAACGGTAAACCTTTGGTTTATTTTGCTGCGTACAAAAATCTTATTGGTTTTTACGCCACACCCAATGGTAATGAAAAATTCAGAGATGAACTTTCAAAATACAAACAGGGAAAAGGTTCGGTTCAGTTTCCGCTGAAAGTAGAAATCCCGTATGAGTTAATCCGGAAAATTGTAATTTTCAGAAGAGATTTTGTTTCACAGAGTTAAATGAGTTTTTCACGGAGTATGAAAGAGTTTTTTATCTTTAATATCTAGATTTTTATTAAGAAAAGATGCTGACAAATGATATCACTGAATCGATTTTGAAATTTGCATTTAAAGTTCATACCGAATTAGGTCCCGGTTTGTTGGAATCAACCTACAAAGAATGTCTTTTTTATGAATTGTCTAGAAATGGTTTTAAAGTTGAGAAAGAAAAAACCCCTTCCGATTATTTATGATGAAATCCAATTAGACGTGGGCTACAGAATAGATTTGTTTGTGGAAGATTCGGTGATTGTTGAATTGAAAACGGTTGAGAATTTTTCCGAAAATCATATTGCGCAGGTCTTGACCTATTTGAAACATTCAGGATGTCGGGTTGGCTTGCTCCTAAATTTCAATTGTAAAAGTCTTAAAAATGGTATAAAAAGAATTGTGTTGTAGCACAGAGATGCCGGAGTTTTTCACAGTGTTTTATGGTTTTTGCTCTTTCAATCTGAGTACTAGAACTTTGTGTAACTCAAAAGTAAAAAATCCTCTCACTCTGTGAGATAAAAAAGTAAATAATAATAAAACTTAGTGAAACTCAAAAAATACTCAGTGAAACTCTGTGTAACTAAAAAAAAATGAACAACGATATTTTCCCATGCCTTTGGTACAACGGCGACGCAAGGCAGTCCGCTTATTTTTACTGCGAAGTTTTCGGCGGCAAAATTACAGTCGATTCCCCCGTGGTTTTAAATCTTGAACTTTTCGGTCAGCGACTCATGCTATTGAACGGCGGTCCACAGTTTGAAAAAAATGCTTCCATTTCATTCATGGTTCTTTGCGAAACCGAGGAAGAAGTTGAAAAATATTGGAAACCACTTTCAGAAGACGGAATTGTCCTTATAGAACTCGGCGAATATCCGTGGAGCAAAAAATACGGTTGGGTACGAGATAAATTTGGCGTTACGTGGCAGGTTTATCTCGGGATGCAGGGCAATCAGAAAATTATTCCAACGTTAATGTACATTCATGAAAACAATGGAAAAGCCATGGAAGCGATGGAACTGTACACCGGAATTTTCCCGAACTCCAAAATAGGCGGAGTCCTGAAATATGGCGAAGGCGTTGGAAATGAAACCCACGAAGTTCCCGAAAATGTTCAGCACGCACAGTTTGAAATTGACGGTTACACGTTTTTCTGCATGGATAATTCTTACGATCACAAATTTGATTTTAATGAAGGAATTTCCATCGTAGTAATGACCGATGATCAGCAGAAAACCGACCATTTATGGAATTCGCTCACTGCGGATGGCGGCAAGGAATCGATGTGCGGCTGGTTGAAAGATAAATTTGGGGTAAGTTGGCAAATTGTGCCGAAAAGATTGCTGCAGTTGATGAACGATTTTGATCACCCCGAAAAAGCGCAAAAGGTGGTGGAAGCGATGATGCAGATGAAGAAAATTGAAATTTCCGATTTGGAAGCAGCTTACAACTCCTGAAACTCATGACTGAAAAAGAAAAGTGCGAAAAAGGCATGCTCTATAACGCGAACTACGATCAGGAACTGATTGAGGAGCGAATTGCATGTAAAAATCTTTGTCAGGAATACAATTCTGTGCGTTATTCGGATTTTGAAAAACGTAAAGAAATTCTGTCCAAAATTATACCTGAATTGCCGAATGAGTTTCTGATAGAACAACCTTTTTGGTGTGATTACGGCTACAATATTGAAATCGGTGAAAATTTTTACAGCAATCATAACCTGATTATTCTTGACGGAGCGAAAGTGAAATTCGGAACCCATGTTTTCATCGGTCCTAACTGCAGTTTTTACACTGCAGGTCATCCTTTGAATGTGCAGGAAAGAAACGAAGGGTTGGAGTTTGCAAAACCGATAACCGTCGGAAATAACGTTTGGTTCGGAGGAAATGTTACCGTGCTTCCCAGCGTTACGATTGGCGACAATTCCGTAATTGGAGCAGGAAGTTTGGTGACGAAAGATATTCCTGCGAACGTTGTTGCAGCAGGAAATCCCTGTAAAATAATTAAACAACTCAACTGAAAATGAAAAAACTGCAATACAAAACACAGATCAGCGCAAACCCGGAAAAAATCTGGGAAACCTTATGGAATCAGGAAACTTATAAAATCTGGTCCGGTGTGATGAATGAAGGCGCACGCTTTGAAGGCAATTTCGAAGAAGGAACGTTCATCGATCTATACGATGCCAATAACAACGGAATGTTCAACTTTATCAAAAGAAATATTCCGAACAGGGAAATGACCATGCAGCACAAAGGCTGGATTTACAACGGCGTTCGCGACGATCAGGGTTGGGAAGATTCAAGAGAGACATATTCACTAACTGAAAACGAAGCAGGAACCGAACTGAAAATTTCTGTTGACGCACTCGACGAATTCGAAGGATTTTTCAATTCCAACTATCCAAAAGTGTTGGACAAAGTAAAAGAATTGGCCGAAAAATAATTTGAAAAACCAACCGTGAAACTGCTTTCTGTACTTTTCGGAGCTTCTGTTTTTGCATTAATCGGAACAAAAATTTTTCAGGGCGACTGGAATTTTTTGCTGTCCGGAAATATCGCAATGGCTGTATTCATCATCTTTACGGGAGTTTCACATTTTAAGTTTCAAAAGGGAATGGCGATGATGATTCCCGAATTGTTTCCTGCAAAAATGTTTCTCGTTTACTTCACGGGTTTTCTGGAAATCGCTGCAGGAATCGGACTTCTCATTCCTTCACTTCGTGAAATCACAGCGATTTTGTTGATTATTTTCTTCGTCTGTATTTTGCCGGCTAATTACAAAGCGTCAAAAGAAAACCTAAATATTTACAAAGCTGATTTTACCGGACCGGGAATGGATTATTTCTGGAAGCAGCGACTTCCAATGCAGATTATTTTGATTGCATGGACTTTTTATTTCGGAATTTATCTTTGATTTTAAGTAGACGAATCAGGAAAAATTATTTTCCGGTCATCGTATTTTTATAGTTTCTGAAGGTAAAGTTTAAAACCGCTTCCACAATATCGCCCATCGAATTGCAGTTTTTCAAACTGTTGTCTTTCAGGTAATGAAGTACTTCGCCGCGCAGCTGCTCCATTTTTTCCTTGGGTGCAATTTCATCGCGTTTCATGATGGACAGAAGTTGTTGGAGTCGGGTAGAACCTACAATCATCCGCTTCGCCATAATCGAACGTTCCTCATGTTGATATTGCTTAATCGAAGATTGTTCAATATTGTCTGAAACAAATTTCACATACTCAAGATTCTCACGGAAAAACTGAGGTTTATAAGTATTCATGCGGCCTTCATAACATTGCTGGTCGAAATCAATACTTCGGATTCTGTATTTCACTTCATCAAAA
Organism: Bacteroidota bacterium; assembly: GCA_023458415.1. Classification (GTDB taxonomy): domain Bacteria; phylum Bacteroidota; class Bacteroidia; order Flavobacteriales; family Weeksellaceae; genus JAEWZO01. Next base: position 30,175 of record JAEWZO010000020.1, on the reverse strand, counting down.
TCCGGCGTCATTTCAATCACGAAATTATACGATCTTTGGTCGCCTAAAAGCCGAAGGAAACAGCGTTCATTAAATTTCACAAATTCCTTGGCAATTCTTTTCTTGTTGCTGTGTTCATTCACATATTTTTCCAGAAAAATATCTCCCGGAATTCCGGAAATGTGTTCTTCAACCAAAGTATCGCCATACACCAGAAAATACACGCGGTTGGGCGAAAGAAGATATTCCAGCTCCAGACCGTAAATTCTGGAGGCGTCCGCTTTTTTAACGTAGAAATAATCGTGAATATCGTTATAAGCATTCCGAATTTTGATCCGAAACGGGTGCGAATTTCCAAACGTACAGTAATCAATACTGTCTACAAGCAGGTGCTCCGTTGCTTCTTCATTTCCGTCGGAGCGCAGCCGCTGGTAAATTTTCAGCAGTCCGTTGTTTATTTCGTCCTGTTCGTGGTAGCTGTACATCACGCCTTCCCAAAGTGTATCGTTTCCGTTGGCGTCCAGAATCGGGAAGTGGTCAGAAAAGCGCAGCAAATCTTCATAAACAATGCTCGAATTCATGGTGCGGTCGTACTTTGTGAGGTAATCCATCAACTCATTATTAATTGGATAATGAATTTTTTTCTTTGAAATTTTTATGTCGCCGCCGTTTTGCATCGTCTTCAATTTTACGATACTAATTTACGGAATTATTTGGCAGCAACACGGTTTTCGCTTCATTCAACTTCGGTCCGGCTTTCCGCTGTTTCTTTTTTGGTGATTGAAAACGTGGCGGTGATTGAAGCTTTCGAAGCCACCAAAAAAGGATGCCGCTGCAATCCGGGCTGGAAATTAAGGCAGTTATTCTCTTCATGGGAAAATCAATCAGAAAAAACTATTTTTGTGGAGCAAAATTTTCCTGTTGAAAGATTATTACTATTTTCTTGGTGTACGGCCCGAAGCTTCCGAAGAGGAAATCAAGAAAGCTTACCGTAAACTTTCTCTTAAATATCATCCTGATAAAAACATCGGCGACGATTTTTTTGCAGACAGATTCCGGGAAATTCAGGAAGCCTATGAAAATCTCACTGATCCGGTGAAGCGTAAAGCTTTTGATGACAGTTTCGAAAGAATGCGTCGCAGCAGTTTTACTACTTTACCACCGGAGATTGTGAAATTTAACGCCAATAAAATACGTGCGATGAAAGGAGAGGAGATTATCCTTACCTGGAACACAAAAAACGCGAATGTGGTGAAGATTTTGCCATTCGGTTTGGAAAAACCTTTTGGCGAACGGGTATTTAAAATCACCGAATTTCAGGACGGTAAATTTCAGCTGCTGTTACACGCCACCAATTCCAATACAAGAAAAACGGTTGTTCAGGGAATTACAATTACCGAGACTTTTACAAGCGAAAAAGAAAGAGTGAAAAGTGAGGTGGAAGATTTTTTTAAACCCCAGAAACCTAACCGCACAAATCCCACAGGTCAGCCAAAAGCTTTACGGCTTTTTCTTGCAGTAATATTTTTGGTAATCGCTGTGATTATTTTGTGGAAATCTTATTCCGGCTAAGCCATTTTCAGACGACCCGGACATTTTTTGCAGCGTTTCCCCTTCTTAAATTTTTTACAGCATTTCTTTTTCAGACAAAACATTTCTTCACTGCTTGCTGAAAACGGCTGCAATGGCGGCACTTTGAAAGGAGTAATCTGAGCTTTCATGTCGCAAATATAAATTTAATTTAGAATAAATCAAAATAAAAAATTAAAGTTTTAAAATTCTTTAGTAAGTTTTTGTATCCTTTTTTTTGATTGCGGTTTCCTCAGAATTGTTGTAATTTTACGTGATAAATCATCTAATAATAAATCCTAAAAAAGTAATGAATACAAACCAGTTTGTAAACCGTCACATCTCCATGAACGAAGCTGATACAGAGGCAATGTTGAAGAAAGTGGGCGTGTCGGACATTGATCAGCTAATTTCTCAAACCATTCCAGCTTCCATTCTTTCCGGCAAGGATCTTAATATTTCAGCCGCTCTTTCTGAGTACGAAATGCTGAATCATTCAAAAGAACTTGCTGCAAAAAATTTGAAGTTCGACAACTTTTTAGGTTTCGGTTATAACAATACCATTCTGCCAAGTGCAATTCAGCGTAATATTTTGGAGAATCCATCTTGGTACACAGCGTATACTCCTTATCAGGCAGAAATTGCGCAGGGACGTTTGGAAGCGCTGCTCAATTTTCAGACTGTTGTGGCAAACTTAACAGGTTTTCCGTTGGCGAATGCTTCACTCTTAGATGAATCTACAGCGGCCGCGGAAGCGATGCATATGTTTTTCGGAAACAGAACGAAAGACCAGAAAAAAGCAGGCGCACAGAAATTTTTTGTTTCCGATTTGGTTTTACCACAAACCATCGCAGTAATGAAAACAAAAGCTGAGGGTTTAGGAATCGATATCATTGTCGGAAACCACAAAACCCACCAGTTTAACGATACATATTTCGGAATACTTTTGCAGTATCCAGGTAAAAACGGAATCATCCTGGATTATACTGAAAACATAAAGTACTATAAGAAGCATAACCTTCAGGTTGCAGTAGCCTGCGATCCAATGGCTTTGGTAAAATTGAAATCTCCAGCAGAAATGGGAGCTGACTGTGCCGTTGGTACAACTCAGAGATTTGGTATTCCGATGGGCTACGGTGGACCTCATGCAGCATTTTTTGCTTGTAAAGAAGATTATAAGAGAGATATTCCGGGAAGAATTATCGGTGTTTCGCAGGATATGTACGGAAAACGTGCTTTGAGAATGGCGCTTCAAACCAGAGAGCAGCACATTAAGCGCGAGAAAGCGACTTCGAATATCTGTACAGCGCAGGTTCTTTTAGCGGTGATGGCCGGAATGTACGCAGTTTATCACGGACCAAAAGGACTTAATTTTATCGCAGATCAAATTCATTTCAAAATGAATGCGCTGCACAACGGACTGAAAACTCTTGGTTTTGATCTTGTTGAAGAACCGGTTTTTGATACCGTTAAAATCCGCATCCACGAAAATGATAAAAATGGTTTGATGCGTTTGATGCGCGATCATAAAATCAACTTGAATTATTTCACAGAAGGAATTGTAAGCATTTCTCTGAACGAAGCTACAACCGATGCGATGCTTCAGAAACTCCTCGATGCTTTTGCACAGTTCCTCGATAAGCAAAGTTTCAAACTTGTTTACAGCGAAGAACTTACGATACCTTCAGAACTTTTGAGAACCGATGCTATCTTGGAAGAAGAAGTGTTCAATAAATATCACACCGAAACAGAATTGATGCGTTACATCAAACGTCTGGAGAGAAAAGATCTTTCGTTAACTCATTCAATGATTTCTTTGGGTTCATGTACCATGAAACTGAATGCCGCAACCGAAATGCTTCCGATTTCCTGGCCGGAATGGGGAAGTGTGCATCCTTTTGTGCCAACTGAACAGGCAGGAGGTTATCAACATATGATTAAAGAACTGGAAAAAGATTTGGCAGAAATCACCGGTTTTGCAGGTACTTCATTACAGCCAAATTCCGGAGCACAAGGTGAATATGCCGGTTTGATGGTAATTCGTGAATATCACAAATCCCGTGGTGAAAGTCATAGAAATATTGTCTTGATTCCACAATCTGCGCACGGAACCAATCCTGCTTCTGCAGTAATTGCCGGAATGAAAGTAGTGGTGGTGAAAAACCTTGAAAACGGCGAAATTGATTACGACGATTTGAAAGCAAAAGCTGAAGAACACAGCGAAAATCTTTCAGCAGCGATGATCACATATCCTTCGACTTACGGTTTCTTCGATGAAAATATCAAGGAAATTATCAACCTAATTCACGAGCACGGCGGTCAGGTTTATATGGACGGAGCCAACATGAACGCGCAGGTGGGTTATACAAGTCCGGGCGTAATCGGAGCCGACGTTTGTCACCTCAATCTCCACAAAACTTTTGCGATTCCTCATGGAGGAGGTGGACCTGGAGTGGGACCAATTTGCGTTGCAGAACATTTGGTGAAATTCCTTCCGTCTAACCCAAATATCAAAATCGGAGGTAAGGAATCCATCGAAGCTATTTCTGCTGCGCCATACGGAAGTTCTTTGGTTTTGAATATTTCCTATGCATACATCAAAATGCTTGGAGCAAAAGGTCTGAAGAAAGCTACAGAATACGCAATTCTGAATGCAAACTATCTTAAAGAAATTCTTGCAGAGCATTATCCAATCCTTTATCAGAACGGAAAAGGAAGAGTTGCTCACGAATGTATTGTAGATTTCCGTCAGTTCAAATCTTTAGGAATCGAAGTTGCCGATGTTGCAAAACGTTTGATGGATTATGGTTTCCACGCACCAACGGTTTCTTTCCCGGTAGCTGGAACTTTAATGATTGAGCCTACAGAATCTGAAAGCAAAGCAGAAATCGATCGTTTTGCTGAAGCTTTGATCAACATCAAGAAAGAAATTGAAGAAATTGCCAACGGCGATGCTGATGCAGCAAATAATGTACTCAAAAATGCACCGCACACAGAACAGGTAATTATTTCGGATTCTTGGGATAAACCTTACACCAGAGAGAAAGCGGCTTATCCATTGGAGTGGGTTAGAGAGCATAAATTCTTTGCAAGCGTATCCAGAGTGGATGAAGCGTTTGGAGACAGAAATCTGATCTGTACGTGCGAACCGATTGAAGCTTATATGTAGAAAAATTCACATGAAAAATACAGAATTCCCGGACGAAAGTTTGGGGATTTCTGTTTCTAAAACCGTATTTTTGAATGATGGATTTAAATGGAGTTTTTACTACTCAGCGAACAGGAAACCACAGTGCAAGCAGCGCTTCGCGGACCGATTTTCAGCGAGATTTCGACCGCATTATATTTTCGGCCGCTTTTAGAAGGCTACAGAACAAGACCCAGGTTTTTCCGCTTCCGGGAAGTGTTTTTGTACATAACCGACTTACGCATTCGCTGGAAGTTTCTTCTGTAGGTCGCAGTTTGGGAAGTGCAGCTGGAGAATTTATTGAAGAAAATTTCAGGAAAGATCTCAACGAAAATGCGAAGAACTTTTATCTTCATAATCTTCACAATGTGGTTGCTGCAGCGTGTTTGTGTCATGATGTAGGAAATCCTGCTTTCGGACATTCCGGTGAAGATGCCATTGCAAGTTTCTTTGAAAAAAATGAGGCGGACTTAAAACCTAAATTCTCGGAAAAAGAATGGGCGGATCTTGTAAATTTTGAAGGAAATGCCAATGCCGTGCGTGTTCTTACACATCAGCAAACCGGCAAAGATTTGGGTGGAGCACAATTAACCTTTACAACATTAGCAAGTATCGCCAAATATCCTTGTGAAGCGATTGCTAAAAAAAAGGGAATTTTGCACCGTAAAAAATTCGGATTTTTTCAGTGTGAAAAAGAAACTTTTCTGGATATTGCTCAATCTGTCGGAATGATTTCAGAATCTTCCGAACCCGTAATTTTTAAACGGAATCCTTTTGTGTGGCTTGTGGAAGCGGCGGATGATATCTGCTATAATATCATAGATATGGAAGATGCGCATCGCCTCGGAATTGTTGCGACTTCGGATATCGAGAATCTTTTCTATGAACTAATTAAATCTGAAAATCAGAATACGAAAAGAGTAGATGATAAACTGGTGGCTTTAACGAACGCAAACGAGCGGATTTCTTATCTAAGAGCGAAAGTTATCAATGCGCTTATCAATAAGTCGATAGAGATATATAAAGAGCAGTTTGAGAATATTCTTTCAGGAAATCTGGACAAAGCGATTTTGGATATTTACAAAAGAGAAAATCCTGCGCTGCAGGAAATTGAAACTTTTTCCATCGAAAAAATTTACAATCATAAAAATGTCATCGAGATTGAAAATGCCGGCTACAACGTAATGTACGAATTGCTGAATCATTTTGTACAACCGGTATTAAAAACGAAAGAACAAAGAAAATCTTACGATAAAATGGCTCTGAAACTTTTGCCACAACAGTTTCTTTATGAAGGCGGAACCGATTATGAAAAAGTTTTAGGCGTTGTCGATTTTGTCTCTGGAATGACGGACAATTTCGCAACCGATCTCTATAGAAAAATTAAAGGAATTGATATCGGAATGACGGTTTGATTTTCAATTTTTTTTTGTATCTTTTAAAAGGTGAATTATTAGATAAATTAAAATAAATATTATGGGTTATTTAGGAATTATTGTATTTCTTGGGCTGGTTTTACTGTTTGCTTCTTTCTTTATCGTGAAGCAGCAGGATGCAGCAATTGTAGAGCGTTTCGGTAAGTTTCATTCGGTGCGTCATGCAGGTTTTCATCTGAAAATTCCAATTATCGACCAGATTGCACGAAGACTTAATCTTCGTATTCAGCAGTTGGACGTGATTATCGATACCAAAACATTGGACAACGTATTTGTAAAAATGAAAGTTTCTGTGCAGTATCAGGTGATTAAAAATCAGGTTGCCGATGCTTTTTATAAGCTGGAATATCCGGAAGGACAGATTACATCTTTCGTTTTTGATGTCGTGCGTGCGGAAGTTCCAAAGATGCGTCTAGATGATGTTTTCGTGAGAAAAGATGATATTGCAATTGCTGTAAAAGGTGAGTTGCAGGAGGCGATGAACAGTTACGGTTACGATATTATTAAAGCGTTGGTTACTGATATTGATCCGGATGAACAGGTGAAACATGCAATGAACAGAATTAATGCTGCAGAACGTGAGAAAACTGCCGCTGAATACGAATCTGAAGCACAACGTATCAGAATTGTAGCTGTAGCAAAGGCCGAAGCAGAATCCAAGAAATTACAAGGACAAGGTATCGCCGACCAAAGACGCGAAATTGCAAAAGGTTTGAAAGAATCCGTAGAAATGTTGAACAATGTCGACATTAATGCTGCAGAAGCTTCTGCACTCATTGTGGTTACGCAGCACTACGATACGCTACAGTCTGTAGGATCCAACAACCGAAGTAATCTGATTTTGCTTCCAAACTCTCCAACGGCGGCGAGCAATATGCTGAACGACTTGGTGGTTTCTATGGCGGCAACTCAGAAACTGGATGATATTACGAAATAAACTCAAACAGTATAATAAAAGAAAACTCCCAATTTTGGGAGTTTTTTTTTGAACCAAAATAAAAATGTCAGGAAAGTTCCTGACATTTTATATGATTGATTGCTATGTAATTAAAGCGGTTTGAAACTTAAATTCTGTTCTTCCAATAGCTTCTCAGCAGCGGCTTTGTAATGCCCATTTACCAATTTGTCGTGGATGGCATCGAAAGCGTCTAAAGTTTCGTTAATTTCTGCATCAGTGTGAGATGCGGTTGGAATCAGTCTCAAAAGAATCATTCCTTTCGGAATAACAGGGTATACTACAACCGACGTGAAAATTCCGAAGTTTTCTCTTAAATCTTTCACAAGAAGAGTAGCTTCAACAGGCGTTCCTTTCATCATTACCGGTGTAACACATGTATTGGAATTTCCTAAATCGAAACCTCTTTCTTTTAGTCCGTTCTGTAATTTGTTTACATTTTCCCAAAGTTTGGCTTTAATCTCCGGTCTCGTTCTTAGAAGTTCAAGTCTTTTCAGTCCTCCAATTACCATCGGCATCGTTAAAGATTTAGCAAAAATTTGAGAACGAAGGTTGAATTTCAAATATCTGATAATATCCGCATTTCCGGCAATAAAAGCTCCGAAACCTGCCATCGATTTTGCAAAAGTGGAGAAGTAAACATCAATTTGATCCTGACATCCCTGTTCTTCACCCGCTCCGGCACCTCTTTTTCCTAAAGTACCAAAACCGTGAGCATCATCTACCAACAATCTGAATTTATATTGAGATTTGAAATCGCAGATTTCTTTAAGTTTTCCCTGTTGTCCGGTCATTCCAAAAACTCCCTCTGTAATAACCAGAATTCCTCCGCCGTTTTCTTCAGCAACTTTCTGGGCACGCTTGATGTTTTTTTCAAAACTTGCCATATCGTTGTGACGATACATGAAACTCTTTCCCATGTGAAGACGAACTCCGTCCACAATACATGCATGCGAATCGGAATCGTAGACAATTACATCGTGTCTGGAAACCAAAGCATCAATAGTGGAAACCATTCCCTGATAACCGAAGTTCAGAAGATAAGCAGATTCTTTTTCTATAAATTCTGCCAGTTCTTTCTCCAGCTGCAAATGCTGATCGGTTTCTCCCGACATCGCTCTGGCTCCCATTGGATAAAACATACCGTATTCCGCTGCAGCATCTGCGTCAGCTTTTTTCACTTCAGGATGGTTACATAAACCCAAATAATCGTTGGCGCTCCAGAAAATTACTTCTCTTCCCTGAAACTGCATTCTTGGACCAATTGGACCCTCAAGACGTGGGAAAATAAAATACCCTTCAGCATAATCCGCAAACTGTCCAAGAGGACCTGGATTTTCTTTTATTCTGTCAAAAATATCTCGCATATATTATGAGTGTTTTTCTTGTTTAAATTCAACAAGCAAAGGTAAATAAAAGTGCAGTAATAAAAAAGCCCTTTAAAGGAGATTAAAGGGCTTTTCGTATGATGTGTTTGAAAACAGTTACTTAATGAATTCAGTTTTGAAAACTTCGTCGTAATTATGAACGCAATTGTTGATGAATCCCTGTTCCGCCATCCACTGATCGCTGTATACTTTTGTAATGTAACGTGAACCGTGATCCGGGAAAATACAAACTACCAAATCATCGCTTTTAAAAGGATTGGCGTTACCATATTGAATTAATCCCTGAACTACAGCTCCTGTTGTGTAACCACCCATGATTGCTTCTTTTAAAGCAATTTCTCGAGTTCTGTAGGCAGACATTTCGTCGTTCACTCTTACAAACTGATTCACTTTGTCAAAAAGAAGCGCAGTTGGAATCAGGTTTTTTCCCATACCTTCGATTTGATAAGGATGAATATCGTCTTTGTTGATTTTTCCCGTTTCGTGAAAACCTTTCAGAATAGAACCGGATGCATCTACACCGATAATCTTAATATCCGGATTTTTCTCTTTCAGAAATTTTGCACTTCCGGAAAGAGTTCCACCTGTTCCTGTACAGGCAAAAAGGTGAGTAATTTTACCTTCAGTCTGTTCCCAAATTTCAGGACCAGTTGTTTGGTAATGCGCATCAATATTCAGTTCATTAAAATACTGATTGATATAGATGGAATTGGGAGTTTCTGCCGCAATTGTTTTGGCTACTTCATAATAAGATTTAGGATCGTCCGCCGGAACATTTGCCGGACAAACATATACTGTAGCACCAAGCGCCTTCAGGTAAGCAATTTTTTCTGCTTTTGTTTTATCGCTTACAGCAAGGATGCACTTATATCCTTTTACAATAGAAACCATTGCAATGGAGAAGCCTGTATTTCCGGAAGTAGTTTCCACAATTACAGAACCTTCTTTAAGTAATCCTTTTTTCTCTGCTGCTTCAATAATATGAAGTGCGATTCTGTCTTTGGTAGAGTGACCTGGATTGTAAGACTCCAGCTTAGCATAAACAGTTGCCGCAATATCTTTGGTAACGTGGTTTAGCTTTACCATTGGCGTAGAGCCAATCAGTCCAAGTACATTATCGTAAACATTTGTCATTTTCGTCTTTTTTCTCTAAAAAACCGTGGGCAAAATTACTAAAAAAATAAAAAAGTCTATAATTTTTTAATCTGATAACAATCAGCAAGTTAAAAAAATAATTGTAATAAGCTCTGCTTTCGTTTGCAATAACCCGGCCATCCGTAAAATTTGTTAAAATCGTCGTGATACCAACGAAAAACCTTATTTTCGCAACATTGTAATATTTTTTATGAAAAATTGGTCTTTTAAACAGTGGAACACCATTTTAGGATGGCTAGTTTTTGCCATTGCATTCATCACTTATTTATCCACGATGGAACGTAATTTCAGTTTCTGGGATACAGGAGAATATATCGCTTCTGCAGTTAAACTGGAAGTGACGCACGCGCCGGGAGCAGCTTTGTTTCAGCTTGTTGGAGCCGTTGCAGCGATGTTGGCTTTTGGTAACGGTGAAAATTATTCGATCGTCATTAACGGACTTTCTGCGCTGTGCAGTGCTTTTACTGTACTTTTTCTGTTTTGGACGATTACGCATTTGGTGAGAAGACTTTTAAATAAAGATTTTGAGGAAATAACCAATCATCAGGAAATTTCTATTCTGTTTGCGGGTGCTATCGGTGCGCTTGCTTTTACATTTTCCGATACGTTTTGGTTTTCAGCCGTGGAAGGTGAAGTGTATTCGATGGCGACGATGTTTATCGCGCTTTTAGTTTGGCTGATTACGAAATGGGAAAACGAATATCACGATGCTGATAACGAGCGTTGGATTATTCTGATTTTCTTTGTGGTTGGGCTTTCCGTAGGAGTTCACATGATGTGTATGTTGGCGCTTCCTGCGGTTTGTTTAATTTATTATGCAAGGAATTACGAATTTTCGTGGAAATCTTTTCTTTGGGCAAATGTAATCACCCTGATTATTCTTACCATCGTTTTCAAACTGATTTTCCCGCTCATCATGACGATGTTCGGAAGAATCGAAATTTTTGCTGTAAATGGAATCGGATTGCCTTTCCATTCAGGTACGGTTCTCGCATTTATTCTTCTCATAGCCATTTGTTATTTCGCAATTAAGTACGCGAAGAAATTCAAAAAGAATATTTACCAAACCATCGCACTTTCAGTAGTGTACATGATTATCGGTTTTTCCTGCTGGATGGTAATTCCGATCAGAGCGAATGCAAATCCGCCGATGAACCTTAACAATCCGGATAACGCAATCGGAATGCTTGATTATTATAACCGCGAACAGTATGGTGACTGGCCGACAATGTACGGACAGAATTATACAGCATATCTTGATGGCAGTGGAATTCAGCCGAATGAAGAAGGCGGTTACAAAACCAAAAAAACCGGTGATGTTTATGAAAAAGACGAATCTACTGGAACGTACAGAAAAGTAGGAGAGCGTTTCAATTACGTTTACAGTCAGGATCATGTGAGTTTGATGCCAAGAATGTTCAGTGAAGATCAGGGGGTTATGGCTAATTATATTTCAATGTATGGCGCTCCGGATTTCTCCTTTAATTATGGTAGTGAAATTGCTGATGATCCGCAGGCGCAGAATGTTTTCAATGAACTTCGCAGAAAATATGAAAGCGGCGAGATGAAAGTTGACGATTATCTTGATGTGAAACGATACAACTTGATTAACGTTCAGAAGCCAAGTTTTGCCGATAACCTTGATTATTTTATCACTTTCCAAAACGGTTACTATTTTATCCGCTATCTGATGTGGAATTTTGTCGGAAGACAGAATGATCTTGAAGGACACATGGAAAACACCCGCGGAAACTGGATTTCCGGAATTCCATTTATAGATGATGCAATGTGGGGCGACCAAAGTGAAATGCCTGCGAAATTCAAAAATGAAAGCACCGTGAAGTTTTTTTTTCTTCCTTTAATTTTGGGTTTAATAGGATTTTTCTTCCAGTTGAACCGAGATTTTGGTAGGTTTTATGCGATATTATCTCTTTTTATTTTAACCAGCGTCGGAATTATTTTCTACACCGGAGTAAAACCTTTTGAAGTTCGGGAAAGAGATTATGCCATGGTTGGCTCGTTCTACGCATTTGCGGTTTGGATAGGTTTGGGAGCAGCTGCAATTCTTTGGTTTATTCAGAAAAAAGTAAAATCCAACGCACTGAATTTTGCTGCAGGCGCGGTTCTTCTCGGAATTCCTTTAATGATGGGCTTTCAGAATTACAATCCGCACGACAGAAGTGGTCGCTATGCAGCGTACGATTATGCTCATTCTACTTTAAAATCTTTACCGAAAAATGACATTCTTTTCGTTTATGGCGACAACGATACTTATCCGATTTGGGGAATGCAGGAAACTTCCGGTCTTCGGGATGATGTAAAAGTAGTCAACTTTACGCTTCTTTCCACACCATGGAATATCGATCAGGTAAAAAGAAGAACTTATAATTCTATGCCGGTTCCTTCACAGTTGATACACGCCGATTATCGCGACGGTACAAATGATCAGATTTATCTGATGGGTAAAAACGATTGGGAAGCAGTTTTTGCCAACCTTCAGGATGCAGGAGCGCCTGAAAACGTAATGGCCGGTTTCAGAAAATATTTGGTGCAGGATTCAATGACGATGAAAGAAGCGATGGATTTCCTTCTCACCAAATCTGAAGATAAAGACAACATCCTGAAAATGCTTTTCGGAGAATCTAAATACGAGAAATTTAACTTCCTTCCTGTGAAAAATTTCATTCTTCCTGTAAACAAACAGAATGCAGTAAATGCTGGAATTATGAAAGCTTCGGATGCACATTTGGCAACGGATCAAATTAAGATTCAGTACAAAAAGAACAGTATGTTTAAAAATAATCTGTTGCTGATGGATATTCTTGCCAATTTCGATTGGAAAAGACCTATCAACTTTTCTACAGGCGGCGTTTACGATCCTGAACAGATATTTTATCTTTCAAATTATCTTCAATTCGATGGGTTCAGTTACCGCTTGGTTCCGATCGAAACCAAAGAACGTGAAGACGGCGAAATGGGAAGAGTTGATGCAGATGAGCTTTATTCTATTGTAAAAAATTATAAATGGGGTAACTTCAAAGATCTGAGTGTACACTTTGATGAAACCTGCACCCAAAATATTGTGAGTTACAGAAGTTCTGCAAGTCGCGCTGCAGAAGCTTTGGTGGCTGCAGGACAGAAGCAGAAAGCTGCAGAAGTTCTGGATATGGCTTCTCGCGAGATCCCAGTTGAAAAATACAATGATCCGAGATCTTTAAGTTCAATGGTGTATGGCTATATTGTAGCCGGTCAGGAAAGCAAAGGAATTGAACTGGCTGAAAAACTGAAAAATTCCATTTTGGCTGAAAACGATTACTACAGCAAACTTTCGGAGCAGGAACAGAAATTTCTTGGAAAAGAAATGCGCACGAAACCGATGGAATACTCGCTTGTTGTTGGAGCTGTGACCGATGCTCTGCAGAAAATCGGTAAACAGGATGAAGCCTATTCTTACCTTATAAAATCCTTCGAGCCGGTGGATAAACGCTTCAATGCTTTCGTGAAACATTTAAGTGAATTGGATAAGGACAAAGCTATCCGCGAATCAGAAAAAGTTCAGAAGATAACGCCTTTCTTCAGTTATCTTTTTGATATCGCAAGACCATTTGATTCTACTTTTGCTGATGAAAAAGAAATGCAGATGACCAATGCGATTATTCAGGCAACACAATAGTATAACGGACTTCGGTCCGTTTTTTTATTAAAATGATTATGAAAGAAATTCAGCAGTACTGCGCATTCTTGCGTGGCGTGAATACCGGCGGAAGACCAATGAAAATGGCGGATGTTGTTCAGGTTTTTGAAAAAGCCGGAATGAAAAACGTAAAGTCCGTTCTTGCGACAGGGAATATTATCTTCAGTTCAGAGAAAAGCCCAGAGACTTTAAAGGAAAATCTGGAGAAAGATCTTTCCGAATCTTTTAATTATGACGCATTTCTGTTCATAAAAACTGATGGTGAAGTGAACGAAATTTTAACCAATAATCCTTTTATTACTGCTGAAAACTTTCATGTGTATACGTTTGTAACTTTACTTGGGGAAGAAACTCATCTGCAGAAAATCTTTAACGAAAGTATTCATACTGAAGGTGAAGAAGCAAAAACCGTTGGTACAAATTTTTACTGGAAAATTCCGAAAGGTGACACACTGAATTCTACATTCGGGAAAATCCTTGGCAGAAAAGATCTGAAGGCAAAAATCACCTCAAGAAATATCAATACGATTGATAAAATCGTCAAAAAATTTTGATAACTTTCGGCTTTAAATCTACCTTTAAAACATGATTCAGTTTTTAGATAATATCCATCACAAAAATTCCCAGAACTTTTTCCTCATCGCCGGTCCGTGCATTATCGAAGGCGAAGAAATGGCTTTGAACATTGCCGAAAAAGTCATCGAAATTACTGACAGATACAAAATTCCGTATATTTTTAAAGGCAGCTTCAAAAAAGCCAACCGTTCCAGAGTTGACAGTTTTACGACCATTGGTGAAGAAAAATCATTGGAAATACTGAAGAAAGTTAGTGAAACCTTTAATATTCCGGTCACTACCGACATCCACGAAAACGAACACGCAGCGCTCGCGGCAAATTATGTAGATGTTCTGCAAATTCCTGCATTCCTCGTAAGACAGACCGATTTACTCGTCGCTGCAGCCAAAACCGGAAAATGTGTAACCTTGAAAAAAGGACAGTTTCTCTCGCCGGAAGCGATGAAATTTGCGGTGGAGAAAGTAACCGATTCCGGAAATGAAAAAACTGCAATTATTGAAAGAGGAAATTCTTTCGGATATACCGATTTGGTGGTAGATTTCCGCGGAATTCCAACCATGCAGAATTACGCTCCGGTAATATTGGATGTTACTCATTCACTGCAGCAACCTAACCAAAGCTCCGGAGTTACCGGCGGCCGACCAGATTTAATTGAAACAATCGCCAAAGCTGGAATTGCAGTAGGAGCAGACGGACTTTTCATCGAAACACATCCGGATCCTTCGTGCGCACTTTCCGACGGAGCAAATATGCTTCAGTTGGACAAACTGGAAGATCTTCTTCAAAAGCTTACGCGCGTAAGAGAATCAATTCTCTAATTTTTTTATCTTTATCCATCAAATCTCAACGCATTGAAAAAACTTTTATCACTCCTTCTGCTTGTGCCGTTTTTGGCATTTTCTCAAATTAATCTGAAGGTTTTGGATGAGGACGGAAGTCCCGTAAATGAGGCCAGTGTGCAGTATAACAATCAGAGTTTTTCTACTGATTTTAATGGTTTTGTACAAATCCCATTGGCTGATTCTGAGCAACAGCTTTCCGTTCAGAAAGAAGGATTCAGAGGATTTTCGAAAAGTATAAAAACTTCTCCAAGAGTGCAGAATGTTAATGTTCTTTTCGTAAAATCTGTGCGTGAAACTCAGATTGAAGAAGTGGTTTTTCAGAAAAGAGGGAAACCAAAAGTGACCGACTTAACTTCGGTAGAAATTTCTTCCCAACAGGCGCAGCAAGTTGCTTCACTTTCGGGTGGAGTCGAAGGAATGTTGAAGACTTTACCTTCGGTAAACTCCAATGCAGAGCTTTCTTCGCAATATATGGTTCGTGGCGGAAATTACGACGAGAACCTTATTTATATTAATGATGTTGAGATTTACCGTCCGTTTCTTATCAGAAATTCGTTGCAGGAAGGGATGAGTATCATCAATCCGGATATGGTGCATGCTATTAATTTTTCTGCTGGTGGATTTGAAGCTAAGTACGGTGATAAAATGTCTTCCGCACTGAATATTTATTACCGTCAACCTACAAAATTTGAAATTGCCGGTGAGGCCAGTTTAATTGGAGGAAGACTCTCGACAGGTTTTGCATCAAAGAATAAAAAACTTTCAGCTCTTTTTTCGGGACGTTACAGAAATACCAATCTCGTTCTTAACACGCTGAATGAAGATACAGACTTCAATCCGCAGTACATGGATTTTCAGTCGTACATTAATTATAACATCAATTCTAAATGGAACATTTCCTTCATCGGTTACTGGTCTAAAAATGATTACGAAATGGTACCGCGCCAGAAAGATGTTGAATTCGGAAGTTTGCAAATGCCAATAAAACTGACAGTTTTCTACAACGGTAAAGAAGATGATCAGTACAAAAATATGATGGGAACCACTTCCATCAACTATAAGCCGAACAGCAAATGGCAGTTTACACTGGATAATTTTGCTTACCAAAACCGCGAAAGAGAGTACTACAGCATCGCTTCAGCTTACATGCTACAAACTTTTGATCCGGTTACCGGAGAACCGGTTACTTCGTACGATGTTGGCGGACAGATCGATCATGCAAGAAACGATTTATTGGTAAAAACTTTCGGTTCACAGTTCAAAACAAGATTTTCACCGGATGTGAATACAGATTTCGAGGTGGGAATGAAGTTCGAAAAAGAAAACCTTCGCGATTTCACCAATGAATGGCAGATTGTAGATTCGTTAGGTTACAGTATTCCGAGAGAATTTCCAAATCCGGGAACTTTGGATCCGTCAGATTTGAGATTACGTTATCTAATCAGCGGAGATAATCACATCGAACCCACAAGAATGTCGGGTTATGCACAAATGTCGAAGAAGTTTTACTGGGGCGATAACCGTGTTTTTGTGAACGCCGGAGTTCGTGCTTCGCACTGGAGTTTTAATGATGAAACTATCATTTCGCCACGGGCACAGTTTGCGATAAAACCGAACTGGAATGCAGATATGCTTTTTAAACTTTCTGCAGGTATTTATTATCAGCAGCCATTCTACAAAGAAATTAAAGATTTGGACGGATCGTTTAATCCAGATATCAAATCGCAGCGTTCGGTACAGGTAATTCTTGCCAATGACTATGAATTTGAAATGGCTGATCGTCCTTTTAAACTTACAACAGAAGCGTATTATAAAAAATTCGACCGTTTAATTCCATATTATTTGGACAATGTGAGGATTCGCTACACAGGAAAAAATAATTCTGAAGGTTACGCTTACGGTTTGGATACAAGACTTTTCGGTGAGTTTGTTCCGGGTGTTGATTCCTGGATTTCTGCAAGTTACGCAAGAGTTTTTGAAGACATCGATAACCGCGGAAAAATTGAGAGACCAACCGATCAGCGTTTCCGTTTCTCGATGTTTTATCAGGATTATATGCCGAAATTTCCAAGCATGAGAGTGAATCTTACGTTGGTTTACGCAAATGGTTTACCGAATGGTGCAGCGATTTTTTCAGATCCTTATCAGTTCAGAAGAACATTGCCTTCTTATAAGCGTGTAGATATCGGACTTTCAAAAGTTTTCATTGACCAAAAAGATAACAGAGCGAGCGGAGATTTCTGGAGAAATTTCAGAGAGCTAACTTTAGGTGTTCAGATTTTCAATGCTTTCAACATCAATAATACAATTGCCAACCAATGGGTAAACGATGTGAATTCCGGAATTAATTATCCTGTTCCGGTACGATTAACAGGACGCTTCTTTAATGTAAAACTGGAATTCAAACTTTAAAATATTTGTTCATCATAAAAATAAATCCCTCTCAATATTTTGAAAGGGATTTTTATTATTATAATCACGTTTTAGTTTTTCAACTCGACGCTGTAAAGATCGTTGCGGCGGTCGTTCATGGTTTGTACAGCTCCGTAATGATGAAGTTCTTTTAGGAGATTTAGATCCACATCTACAATTAGGGTCATTTCCGTATTTGGAGTTGCTTCACCTTTCACCGAATTCGAAGGAAAAGCAAAATCAGAAGGCGTAAAAACTGCAGCCTGACCAAACTGAATATCCATATTGTTTACACCCGGTAAATTTCCGACGCAACCGGCAATTGCGACGTAACATTCATTTTCAATGGCTCTTGCAGCGGCGCAGTGGCGAACTCTTGTATAGGCATTTTGCGTGTCGGTTAGGTATGGAACAAAAAGAATTTTCATTCCCTGTTCCGCCAAAATTCTTGGCAGTTCCGGAAACTCCACATCGTAACAGATCACCAAACCGATTTTTCCACAGTCGGTATCGAAAACCTTAATTTCGTTGCCGCCTTTCATTCCGTAGTATCTTCTTTCGTTCGGCGTGATATGAATTTTTCGGTATTCATCAATTTTTCCGTCGCGGTGAAGTAGATAACTTACGTTGTAAAGCTCATTATTTTCCACAATCGGCATACTCCCGGAAATAATATTCACGTTGTAACTCACAGCGTAATCCGAAATTTTTTCTTTTATTTCCTCGGTCAGTTCTGCGAGTTTGTACATACTTTCACGTTCGGACAGATGATTAAACGGCGCAAGTAGAGGCGTGTTGAAAAGTTCGGGAAACAGCACAAAATCAGATTTGTAATCGGAGGTTACATTCACAAAAAATTCAACCTGTTCGAAGAATTTATCCAAGCTTCCGAAATGCCTCATTTGCCACTGCACCAAACCGAGCCGAACCACAGAATCCTGCATCGTATTTGGCTTTTTGCTGTAGTAAATGTTATTCCATTGAAGCAGCACGGCATTCTCCTGCGAAGAAATATCTCCCGGTAAATAGTTTTTGAGAATTCGAATCGGTGAGAAGTTATTGGAAATCTGAAACGTAAGAACCGGATCGTAAATTTCCTTTTTTCTCACCTGTTGAATATACTGTCGTGGACTTAATTCGTCTTTGTGTTTGTGATAATTCGGGATTCTCCCACCGATAATGATAGATTTTAGATTTAGTTTTTCGCAAAGTTCTTTTCGTGCATCGTAAAGTCTTCTTCCCAAACGCAGCGATCGGAATTCCGGATCTACAAACATTTCGATACCGTACAAAACATTTCCGGAACCGTAATGCGTGTTGAAAGATCCGTTTCCGGTAATTTCGGCATAAGTGTGATCATCACCATAAAGCTCGTACTGAACAATAATTGAAAGACAAGCAGCTGCAATTTTTCCGTCAACGGTAATACAAATTTGCCCTTCGGGAAAGATAGAGGTAAGTTTCTGAATATTTCTTTTATCCCAAATGTCATTCATTTCGGGATAAGATTTTTTCATTACTTCGGCCAGTTCATCATAATCGTCCAGCAAAAGTTTTCGTATATCAACCTGCATAATTGTTTATTTTTTTTGAAGAAAGTTTAAGGAATCTTACCACAAGCATTATGGCAGAAACTGTAAGTCCCAACCCTAATGCAATCCACATTCCAAAGGCGCCCATTTCAAGGGTTACACAAAGAAGATATCCTAAAGGAATGGTAATAATCCAGTAGGCGATAAAGGTAAGATAACTCGGGATTTTCACATCCTGAATTCCGCGAAGAATTCCTAATGCCGTTACCTGAATTCCGTCGGAAAGCTGAAATAAAGCTGCGATAACCAATAACTGCGAAGCGAGCTGAATTACGGCTACATCTTCTTTCTGAGTGAAAAATGTAGGCAAAACATGGCGTCCGAATATGAAGATCAAACCACATATCATCATATAGATAAATGTAATTTTCAGGTTATTGATGCCTATTTTTCGTAATTCAACAAAGTTTTTCTCGCCCAATTTCCTTCCAACCAAAACTGTGGAAGCTACACTGAACCCTATGCAAAGATTAAACGTGAATGAAGCCATACTAAGTGCAATCTGATGTGAGGCGATATCTTTTGCAGAAACCAGTCCACAGATAAATGCTGCTGCTGCAAAAGCGGTAACTTCGAAAAACATTTGTAGTGCAGTAGGTAATCCAAGTTTCAGCATTTTGTTGAACATCACTTTTTTGAAAAGATCAAATTTCAGGGTGAATTCCTGAATATATCTTTTGGTAACCGGATGGTTCCGCATTACATAGAAAAGGAAAATCATCATGAAAATTCTGGAAATTAGCGTAGCCAACGCAGAACCTTTTACGCCCATCGCCGGAAATCCAAACATACCTTTGATAAAGACATAATTCAGGGCGATGTTGATGACGTTAGCAATGATCGTAGCTTTGGTAACTCCAATCGTATAACCCAAACCTTCAGAAACTTCGCGCAACGTCTGAAATGCCATAAACGGAAGAATACTGAAAGCCATCACGAAAAGAAAATCCTGAGTGTCGGGAATAATTTCCGGTGGTTGATTTAAGTGATGGAGCAGCGGAACAAAGCCTAACAGAAGCAGCATCAGAACAAAACCAACTGTCAGATTCAGCACAAAACCATGCCGGAAAACAGAGTTAATCCGGCTGTGATTATTTCGGGAGTGTGCTTCCGAAACCAATGGCGGAATGGCAAAAGAAATTCCAAGTCCGAAAATAAAAACCGAAATAAAAAGTGCGTTGCCCAAAGAAACTGCAGCCAATGCATTGGCTCCCAAAAGATTTCCCACGATGATGTTGTCGAACAGCTGCACTGAAACCTGTCCCAGTTGAGTTAACATTACCGGAAGCGCCAATTTCAGGGTTTGTTGCGTGTAATTTTTATCGAGGAATTTCATGATTTTTCTGAAAGAAAAAGTTTGCAGCAAAAATACTGCAAACTATTTTCTAAACATATGTTTCGAAGTTTTTTATTTTCTCACAAAACTCTGTACATCTTCTGCACTTACCGGGTTTCCGCCAAGAATAATGAGGCGTTCCACAACGTTACGAAGTTCTCGGATGTTTCCTGTCCAGCTGAAAGATTTTAAAGTATCGATTGCTTTTTCGTCAAAAGTTTTCACGGCAGTTCCCTGTTCATCCGAAATCACTTTCGCAAAATGATCTACCAAAAGCCGAATATCTTCTTTTCTTTCATCCAAAGGCGGAACATAAATTTCAATTACAGAAAGACGGTGATAAAGGTCTTCACGGAATTTTCCTTCTTCAATTTCTTTCTGCATATTTTTGTTGGTGGCCGCCAAAACTCGAACATCCACTTTTATTTCTTTATCGCTTCCCACAGGAGAAACCTTGCTTTCCTGTAGGGCACGAAGCACTTTTGCCTGTGCAATTAAGCTCATATCACCAATTTCATCAAGAAAAATAGTTCCGTTGTTGGCAAGTTCAAATTTTCCCCGTTTGTCTTTTATGGCTCCGGTAAAACTTCCTTTTACGTGACCGAAAAGTTCAGATTCAATCAGTTCGGAAGGAATTGCCGCACAGTTTACTTCTACCATCGGACCTTTACTGCGGTCACTCTGCGCATGAATGGCGTGCGCAACAAGTTCTTTACCGGCACCGTTCGGTCCTGTAATTAAAACCCGTGCATCAGAGGCAGCAACTTTGTCGATCATCTCCTGAATTTTCTTCAGTGGCGCAGATTCGCCGATCATCTGATATTTTTTGTTGACTTTCTTTTTAAGTGTCGTGTTTTCCGTTTTCAGATTCTGGTTTGTTTTCTGCAGAACTCCTTTATCCAATGCATTTTTTACACTCGTAATTAAACGGTGAATATCAATTGGTTTTGAAATAAAATCGTACGCACCTTCTTTCAGACATGCAACAGCTGTTTCGATATCTGCATGGCCGGAAATCATTACGAAAGTACTGTCCGGTTTCAGCTGAAGAGCTTGTTTGAGAAGTTCTGTTCCGGAAAGTTTCGGCATTTTAATATCGGAAATGATAAGCGAAAAATCTTCCTTTTCAACCAGTTTATAACCTTCCAAACCGTCTTCAGCAATTACGAATTCGTAATCGGAAAGCTCGTCGGAAAGTATGTTGTGCAATACACTGGAGATTGCTTTTTCATCTTCTACAATTAAGATTTTCTGCATATTGATGGTATTTGTTTTAGATTTTTATGTTTGTTTAAGCTGCTCAACCTGCAGCAAGAATTATACCTAAAGAAGTCGCTTTTTTTTCGATTTGAGAATGTTACATTCTTTTTCCGAAAATTGCCGATCCGATTCTGACAGAGTTTGCTCCACAGTCAATGGCAATCTTATAATCGTCGCTCATGCCCATAGAAAGCGTGTCAATTTTTTTCTGCATACAAAGTTTATCGTAAACCTGTTTAAGAAAAGTAAATTCTTTTCGGATTTGATTTTCGTTTTCGGTGAATGTTGCCATTCCCATTAAACCTGTAATCTCCACGTTCGGGAAATTTCCGTTGAGATAATCCGTAAAAAGTTCTTTGGCTTCATGAAGTTCCAGACCGAATTTTGTTTCCTCTTCAGCAATTTTTACCTGGAGTAAAACTTTTATGATACGGTTATTTTTTTCAGCCTGTTTATTGATTTCTGAAAGAAGTTTCTCCGAGTCAACACTTTGGATAGTATCCACGAAAGGAGCGATATACTTCACTTTATTAGTTTGCAGATGTCCGATAAGATGCCAATTGATGTCCTGTGGAAGCAACGGCTGCTTTTCAACCAACTCCTGAACTTTATTCTCACCAAAAACTCTTTGTCCACATTCATATACTTCAAGTATTTTTTCCACCGGCTGCGTTTTCGAAACGGCGACTAAAGTTACCTGTTCCGGCAACGATTTGATGATTTCTGTATAATTGGAAGCAATGGAATTTTCGGGCATGTCAGTTTTATAATGAAGTTGTAAAGGTACGAATATCGTGGCAGAGAAGCAATTGTCTTTTTTTGAAAAAAGGGTGATTTAACGGTTTCTTTTACAAAAGATAAAATATAACTTTGTTTTCAATTCGAAAAATTATTAACCAAAAAAAGTTTAACCATGAGTTTAAAAGATCACTTAATCGACAGGAAGAAAAGCGAAATCCTGAAAAATGAGTATTTGGAATCCAATTACAGGACTATCAACACTTCGCGACCGTATGACAAACCGGATTCGAGAATGTACACTTTTGATCTTGATATTATGCAGCAATATCTCGATTTGATTCGGGATGAAATGGAAAAGCAGGGAATTAGAAAGAAAGGAATAAGAATTACGATGGCCAAATATCCCACTGCAGATTTTTCCGATGTGAAACCAAAATATGCAGGATACCAAACCATAGTAATTTCCGCCGCTGATTTAGATGCAGTTCCAGAGAACACAGAAGGCAAACAGGGCTTTGTTGAGCCGGCTTCTCTGGATATTCCTGAAATGAATTTTTCCACCATAACACCGCCGTACGACTAAGAAATGGAGGACTTTGTTCAGAAGGTTTTACCAAATATATTAACAGCAATTCTATGCATCATCCTAATTCTCAGATATAAAAAACTGGGACCTGGACTTGGATATTTTCTTGCTGCCATGATTATAAGCACAGTGGTGAACGGTGCTGCGTTTTTTTATTCGCTACAGCAAAAGGGCGCAAGTACCGCTTTTCTTTTTGTTTCCGGAATTCTCATTGCCGTTTACCTGTGCTTTTTTCTCTATTTCAGGTCATTGGCAAAAGAGAAAATATACAGAAATTTGCATAATATAGTTTTGGCTCTTGCGGTTCTTACATACATTTTTTCTGCAGTGTTTATCGAAAATTTCTTCACCATATTTCCAAGTCAGACCTTTTTTGCTATCAGCTTGCTGCTTTTGCTTTCCATAACAATTTTCATAATTGAAACCTTCAACTCGGACATCATTTTAAACATCACCAATTATTTTCCGATTTGGGCAATGACGGGAATTTTGGTGGTTTTTATTGGCATTGTTCCGTTGATGCTTATCACGAATGTGGCGGATTCCATTATGAATATTACGACTTTCCGAGTGATGATTGCTGCCATAAACTATGTAGGTTACGGGATTTTGATGTTTGGTACACTGTATGTCAAAAAAGTGTAACTTCATACATCAGAAATGATTAAAACAGAAGCACTTATCATTTATTCCACCATCATCATTCTTTTTATTGTCTTGATGATGATGCTGATTTATGCGTTCTTCATCAGAAAAAAGTCACAACTGATTATTACTCAAAAAGAGAAAGAAGCGAGTTTTCAGCGTGAACTTTCGTTGGCTCAAATCGAAATGAAAGAGTTAACATTGAGTCATATCGGTCGGGAACTTCACGATGATATCGGTCAGAAACTTACAGTTGCAAAACTGATGACAGCACAGGTTATTCCTCAAGTGGAAGAAAAAACCAAAGGAAATTTGAAAGAAATCTCAGATCTCTTAGGTGAGAGTATTCAGGATTTGAGAAATATGTCCAAGAATTTTATTACCGATCAGGTGGAATATTTTGGATTTACGGATTCACTTGAACGGGAATTACGGAGAATTAGAAAACTCGGATTTATTTCGTTAAACTATCAGAAAAATGCAGATGAAATTGATATCAATCCTAAACATAGTTTAATACTTTTCAGAATGGTGCAGGAGATGATTAACAATGTACTGAAACATTCCAAGGCTACAGAATTGAGTGTGGTTTTACATGACGAACACGAAATTCTCCGCATTAAAATCAAAGATAATGGAGTAGGATTTAATGAGCGTGAACGAGCCGGTTCTGGTTTGAAAAATATAGAACACCGTGCAAATCTTTTGGGTGCAAAACTTCAAATTAGCTCAAAGATAAACGATGGAACTGAAGTTAATATCACGTATAATAAACATAAACTAACACCATGGAACCGATAAAAATTGCCATTGTAGATGACCATCAGCTGGTTTCTAAAGCCATAGAAAATATGTTTTCTACACGGCAGGATTTTACAGTTGTCCTTAATTGTAACAGTGGAAATGAAATCATAGACGCACTGAAGCAAAACGATGAATTTCCGGATGTTGTTTTGATGGACATAAATATGCCTTTGAAAAACGGGATAGAAACAACCGCTGAACTTGTGAAGAGTTACCCGGATTTAAAAGTAGTCGCGCTTACAATGGAAGACAGTGAAGAATCGATTATTTCTATGTTGAAGGCCGGTGCGAAAGGTTACCTTTTGAAAGATACTTCGCCGGAAATTCTTTTTGAGGCGATACAGATTGTGCATAATGGAAATAGTTTTTACACAGATGTTGTAACTGAAAAACTTCTTAAAGTAAAACAGCAGGATTTATTTGTAGAACAGATCAGCGAAAACCTAAAGCCAAATGAAGTTGAGTTTATGAAACTGGCCTGTTCAGAATTAACGTACCGAGAAATTGCCGAAAAAATGAACGTGAGTCCGCGTACAGTTGATAATTACCGGGATTCGCTACAGATGAAACTGAACGTAAAAACCAGGGTGGGAATAGTTCTCTTTGCGTTAAAACATAACATTTGTTAAAAAAAAGGGTGATTTCACCCTTTTTTGGTATTGTAATACTAACTAATTTTGACCTAGGAAAACACAAATGGTGAGAATGATATCAAACATTAAATAATTGATTATCGAGCCAGTACGAACTAATAACCATATTTCATTTCGAATCACTATACTAATCGTATAGTGATTTTTTTATGGCTTTGTAGCAACTGATTTCTTCCACTGTAAGTAGCCAATAATCGCCATCACGGTGAATATCAGATATTGAACAGAGGTTATTCCGAGTCCTTTATAAATATACATTGGTATGGAAATGAGGTCGCCGATAATCCAGAAAATCCAGTTTTCTATGCGTCGTTTTGCCATCAACCACATTCCCACAAGGAAAATTGCAGTGGTGAAAATATCCAGCCAATTTGCCCAGTCGAGATAATTGAGATTCAGAGAAATATTTTCAGTCGAAAAATTATTGTCAAGTATCGGTCTGTAATAATAGACAATGGTTACCAATACTAAACTTGCTGCAAAAAGCAATGATGCATAAATCCATTCTTTATGGGCTGTGTAGCCCACATCAACATGAACATGATCTTCAGAGTTTTTCGACCAAAGAAACCAGCCGTAAACGCTCATCATCGTGTAATAAACGTTAATCAGCATGTCGCCTAAAAGCCCAAACTTAAAGAGAATATAAACGTAAAGTCCGGTCGAAATAATTCCGGTAGGGAAAACCCAAATGTTTTTTCGGATCGAGAAAAAAACACTAAGCAATCCGAAAACTGTAGCCACAGCTTCAAGAATTATTTGATAAGTTTCGTAGGACTCATAAGGTTTAAGAAAGAGCTCGTAGAAATTCATGAGCGTAAAGGTAAATTAAAATTTGCGTAAATTTCGATCTATGATAATGTAGATCTTTTCGTTTTAAATATTTTATTTATTTTGAAAAAACATGATATGAAAAAAATTAGTATTCTTTTAATTGTCCTTGTTGCTGCTTCCTGTCAAAAAGAGCAGAAAATTTCCACGGTAAAACTTCAAGAAGTAATATCTGAAGATTCAGCAACTCTGATTTCTGCTGAACTGAAAAAAGTTCTAGTTTCCCAACTCACAGCGAAAATAGGTGAGAGCGGAACCGCTGAAGCGGTTTCATTCTGCAATATTGAAGCGTTGCCACTTACTAAATCAGTTGCGGACAAACATGGAATTTCCGTTTCACGCGTATCCGATCAGCCGAGAAATCAGACTAATAAAGCTTCGGCAACAGAAATAGAAATTATTGAAAAATATAAAAATCTGCTTAAAGAAAAACAGCAACTTCAACCGACAACTGAAAATGGTTTTCTCTACGATCCGCTGGTTACCAATGCGATGTGTTTGCAATGTCACGGTGTTCCAGGTAAAAATATCAAACCGGAAGTCTCAGCAAAATTGGCAGCGTTATATCCTGAAGATCTAGCAACGGGTTATAAAGAAAATCAGATTCGTGGTTTGGTGAAGGTTCAGTTAGGAAAATGATAATGAACGGATAATCGGTTTTCTACAACAAAAATCTCGTTCTCATTCGACTTCGGTGACTAAAAAATGTTAAAAACTCCAAAATTTTTCTATTTTTGAAAAAACATTTAAACTGATATGTCGAATATTTGGAAAACCAAACCCCTTGAAAGATTAATTTCTGAAGCCAATGATGATGAAAAGGGTTTGAAAAAAACGCTCGGAGCTCCGGCTTTGGTAGCGTTGGGAATCGGTGCAATCATCGGAGCCGGATTATTTTCTCTTACCGGGATTGCTGCCGCTGATAACGCCGGTCCCGCCGTAGTTTACTCTTTTATACTCGCTGCTTTGGGCTGTGCTTTCGCCGGACTTTGCTATGCAGAATTTGCATCGATGATTCCGGTGGCGGGAAGCGCTTATACCTATTCTTACGCAACAATGGGCGAATTTATCGCGTGGATTATCGGTTGGGATTTGGTCCTCGAATATGCTTTAGGCGCGGCAACCGTGGCTTCAAGCTGGTCGCAATATGTGGCAAAGTTTCTTTCCGGATTCGGCATTGATTTACCTAAAGAACTTCTGTATGGTCCGTGGGAAGGCGGTATCGTAAATCTTCCGGCTATTTTAATCGTTGTGGTTTTGTCATTACTTCTGATACGTGGAATGCGCGAATCTGCAGTAGCCAACAATATTCTGGTAATTTTAAAAGTTGCCGTTGTACTTATTTTTATTGCGTTGGGATGGAGTTTTATTAATCCTGCCAATCACGATCCTTTCATTCCGGTGAATCAGGGTGAAGAAATGTTGAAAAGCGGAACGATTGGTTTCTTTGATTTCTTTAACAGCGATTATTTCGGGCATTACGGCTGGAGTGGAATTCTGCGTGCTGCGGGAGTCGTTTTCTTTGCTTTCATCGGTTTTGATGCAGTGAGTACAGCCGCTCAGGAAGCCAAGAATCCTCAGAAAAATATGCCGATTGGTATTATCGGTTCTTTGGTTGTTTGTACTATTCTTTACGTTTTGTTTTCGTACGTTTTGACAGGCCTGGAGAATTATATCAACTTTAAAGGCGATGCAAGTCCGGTGAATACAGCGTTTGCGAAAACAGGATATCATTTCCTCAATTCCGCTTTAACCATCGCGATTATTGCGGGTTATACTTCGGTAATGTTGGTAATGTTAATGGGACAGAGCCGCGTTTTCTATTCAATGAGTATTGACGGACTGTTGCCAAAATTTTTCAGTAAGCTTCATGAAAAGAACAGAACACCGTACATCACGAATATTATTTTCATGTTTTTTGTGAGCATTTTTGCCGGTTTTGTACCTGTTTCCGATTTGGGCCATATGGTAAGTATCGGTACTTTGTTCGCATTTTCATTGGTTTGTATTGGCGTAATCGTGATGCGGAAAAAACATCCGGAAGCCAAACGTGGATTCAGAGTTCCATTAGTTCCTTTTATCCCGATTTTAGGAGTAATTGTCTGCGTCGCTTTGATGGCTGGATTGCCAATTGAAAGCTGGGAACGTCTGGGAATCTGGCTTGGTTTAGGACTACTGATTTATTTCATTTACGGGAAAAGAAACAGTAAACTTCAGCAATAAGAAGTTTCTTAAATACAAATCCGCTTCCATGTGAGGCGGATTTTTTATTTTTAGAAAAATTTTTGCATGAAATATTTACTGATTTTTTTGATGATCAGCTACAGTTGGAATGCGCAAACCACTCAGCTCAAACCACTTCTGGAAGACGACATCAGTATTCGCGCTATCGAAATTTGGAATGGGAAAGTTTTCTATGCCGGAACTAATTCTAAATTTGGATATGTCGATATCGAAAACAGCGAGGATAAGAAACAGATTCGTCTTGCGGAGGAAAAGCTGCAGTTCAGAACATTGGCTCAGGACAGAAAATACTTTTACACCATCAGCATCGAAAATCCGGCAAAATTCTATAAGATCAGAAAGAAGAATCTGAAGCATGCGAAAATGTTTCAGGATAATTCTCCACATGCATTTTATGATGCTCTGAAATTTGTAGAACCCAATATTGCCTACACCTTTTCTGATCCCGATGATGATCTTTCTTTGAAAATCATGTTTTTAAATTCCGGCAATAACAAAAACTGGCAGCGCATCGAATATTTAAAATCCGTGCTACTGAAAAAAGGGGAGGCCGCGTTTGCCGCCAGTAATTCGAATATTGCGGCTTCTGAAAATTTCGTGTGGATCGCAACCGGAGGAACTGCTTCAAGAATTATTCGCTTAAACCAAAATGAGAAAATTGCTGAAGTTTTCGATACACCTTTTGTGCAAGGCGAATCTTCGCAAGGGATGTATTCAATTGATTTCTATGATGATGAATTCGGTATTGCAGTTGGTGGCGATTATACCAAACAGTCCGAGAACAGCAACAACATAGCGACCACGAAAGACGGTGGAGAAACATGGCAGATTAAGGCGTCCGGAGCAAATGCGGGGTATTCAACCTGTGTGAAAATCCGTCCCGGCTCCAAAGGGAAAGATATTCTTGTAGTGGGAGATCAGCATATTTCCTATTCGGAAGATTTCGGAAGAACATGGAAAATCTTATCAGCGGAAAAAGGATTTTATGTGGCGGAATGGTTTAATAAAAACACTGTAATCTTAGCCGGGAAAAACCGAATTACCATGATGAAACTTGTTTTTTAATCTTAATAAATTGTTAACATTACTTTCGGCCGAGGCGTAATTTCTGGATTATTAGTAATTTTGATTAGAAAAAAAATGAAAAAATGAAGAAAAATTTCCCGCAGCTCTTGGCTGTACTGTTAATTGTGTTCACAGCATTCTCGTTCTCATCCTGCAGGAGTGATGATAATGATGATTTCGGGGTTAATTATGCGCCGGATGATCCTAATTTCCAAAAGTTATAATGAAGACTTCAATAGACTTAGAAGAATACTTTGGTGTTGGGTTTGTAGTTTCGCAGGATACAGTAGTGGAAGTGGATTGGGGAGATGGTGAAAGAGTAAAAATAGAAGTTCCAACCGGTCATCATGGATTCAGTCGACGTCCTAAAGGCAATACCGTAAAAGTTTATTATGATCATGATCATGTAAAATTATTTCAGGCCACTCACAATGAAATAACAGAAATAGATTTAAAAAACGCGATAGGTTTGGAAAGACTCGAACTTAATGTTAACAAAATTTCTAAACTGGCTATTTCTAAAAACACCAAATTGAATTTTCTTTACCTTCAAGATAATAATTTATCAAGCTCTGCAATGGACCAAATTTTGAACGATTTGCCGACCCGCACAGTTTCTGATAATGCTTATATCAATATAATTCAAAATCAGGGAAATCCTTCTCAGACCGCTGTTGCAAATGCAGAACAGAAAAATTGGGAGGTTTATTACGGATAGAAAAACAAATTTAACAATAAAAAGCACTTCCAACAGAAGTGCTTTTTTATTGGCTATGATTTTCTGTTGTCAATTAATCCGTATTTTTGTAGGATGAATCAGTCACTCATCAACAAATACAATATTCCGGGTCCGCGTTACACTTCTTATCCCACCGTTCCTTTTTGGGACGAAGCCAATTTCACTGCTGAAAAATGGGAAAGTTCAGTGATAAAAGCGTTTAAAGAAAGCAACGACGAGGAAGGAATTTCAATTTATATTCATTTGCCTTTTTGTGAAGCGTTGTGTACGTTTTGTGCCTGCCATAAAAGAATTACCAAACAACACTCCGTTGAAACACCTTATTTAGAAAGTGTTTTGAAAGAGTGGGATCTGTATCTTGATCTGTTCGGAAGCAAACCAAAAATCAAAGAACTTCATTTGGGAGGCGGAACACCTACTTTTTTCTCTCCCGAAAATCTGAAAATTTTACTGGAAGGAATTTTTGCCAAAGCAGAAATTGCTGA
>JAEWZO010000019.1 GCA_023458415.1 Bacteroidota bacterium | reverse complement strand
GTCATAAAACCGGCGGATTTTCCGTCCTGAAAAATTTCAAATTTTTTGTCGGTTTCGTTGTGTTGTATTTCTGTCATGATTGTTTAAAATTAGTGTTAATTTCTATATTTCCGTGGAATATTTTGTGAACCGGACATTTGTCTGCGATTGTGTTTAACCGTTCCAGTTGTTCATCATTTAATTCTGAATTTGGGAACGAAATATTTCTGTTGAAAACTGCAGTTTGCGACTTTAGGTAATTGTCCAGTTCAACTTCTACGTCAATTTCCGGAACGTTCCATCCTTTTCGGTCGATGTACATTCTTAAAGTTGCTGCAGTACAGCTCGCCAAAGAAGTTGCCAAAATTTCAAACGGATTGAAACCTTTATTCTGTCCGCCTTTGTCCAAAGGTTCATCGGTGATGATTTTATTTTCTCCCGCGCTAACTTCGGTGTAGTATTTCTCGGTTCCCAGAACAGCTTTAACTTTTACTGCCATTGCTTACATTTTCGGTTTTAGAATGGCTCTCGGAAGCGGAACATATTCCTCGTCGTCTCCCGGAATTTTCGGGAATGCTTCATAATTCTGGTCGTGCCAGTTTCGTTTGGCTTCTTCGAGAATGTTTTTGTCGGAATTCACAAAATTCCAGAACATAAAACGTTCTTCCGCAAAAGGTTCCCCACCGAAAAGCAAAATATGTGCTTCACCGTTGGTTTCAAATTCACAAAGTGACGCATTTTTTGCGATCAAAAGTTGTTTCGAGCCGTAGTCGTTGCCGTCAATTTTCACTGTTCCGCTCACCACATACATCGCGACTTCCCCGAAAAGATGTTCGCCAACGTTCACTTTTCGAGCGTCTTTGGTTTTCAGTTCCAGAAAATACAGCGGACTGTGCACCGGAACCGGAGATTTCTTTCCTATAATTTCTCCGGCAATCAATTTATAATGAATTCCGTTTTCTTCCCAAACGGGGATTTCTTCTTTTGAAATATGATGAAATGTAGGTTCGCTTTGTTCCAGTTCCTTCGGAAGTCCGATCCAGATTTATAATCCGTGCAAGAATTTCGATTCGTCATCACGAAGATATTCAGGAGTTCTTTCGGAGTGAACAACTCCTTTTCCTGCGGTCATCCAGTTCACTTCACCCGGTTTTATTTCATTCGCATTTCCCAGACTGTCACGATGAAAAATGGATCCTTCCAAAAGGTAAGTGAGCGTGGAAAGTCCGATGTGAGGATGTGGCGGCACATCCAGATTTTTGTAATTGGTAAGGCAATTTGGGCCCATGTGATCGATGAATAGGAACGGACCGACCTGTCTTTTTTCCCGGAAAGGCAATAATCTTCCCACCAGAAAATTTCCGATATCAGCTGATTTTTCTTCTATAATTCATCCGACGTGTGATTGCATAAAGTTCTTTTTGTGTTAATTCAAATGTGAAACGGCGCTACGGTTTTTCAATTTTACAGTTTATCAAAATAGGGAAATCTCTCAGAAACCAAAGTTTTCCACTCAGCATTTCGCTTGATATAAGCCAAAACGAAAGGACAGTACGGCATCACAGTTTTACCACTGTCTTTTATCATTTGCAGCGTTTTTTTTTACCAAAATTTTGCCCACGCCTTTGCCACCCAATTCCTGTGGAACTTCTGTGTGCACGAGCGCGATTCGGTCGCCCATCTCGTTAAACTGAATGAAAGCCAAATGTCCTTCAATTTCCAATTGAAACTAATGCGCAGCTTCGTTTTTTATTACAGGTATATTTTCCAGTTCTGTATTCATTTTTTTTGTTTAGCTAAATTTAGTGAAAATTAATTTTGTTCAGGTTTATAAAATTATTAATTGACTTACTATTCCAGATAACCAAATTTTCCGGTGTTGAAATCTTCAAATGCCTGAATGATTTCTTCCCTTGTATTCATCACAAATGGACCATGTGGAAAAATAGGTTCGTTTAAAGGTTGTCCGCTGATTATCAGAACAATAGAATCATCATTCGCTTGTATGCTGAAATCTTCGCCGGAATTTTTAAACAGTACAAAATGGTCGGTTGCTGCATCTTCTTCAACGTTTACGGTTATGCTCCCTTCAATTACTAAGGCGCCCGTTGTGAAGTTTTCCGGAAAATTGAAATCTGCTTTTCCGCCTTTTTTCAGTTTCGCATTCATCAGATGAACAGGAGAAAAAGTTTCAGCCGGACCTTTTTGATTATCATAAGATCCTGCAATTACTTCTACAACACCATTCTCGCCTAAATCAACGACTTTCATTTCAGAATTTTTAATCGCCTGATATTTCGGACTGCTCATTTTGTCTTTCGCGGGAAGATTCACCCAAAGCTGTACCATCTGGAAAATTCCGCCTTCTTTTGCCCATTCCGTTTCATGAAATTCTTTGTGTAAAACTCCCGAAGCAGCCGTCATCCACTGCACGTCTCCCTCGCCAATAATTCCGCCGCCACCCGCAGAATCGTGGTGTTCCACTTTTCCCTGGTACGCTATTGTTACGGTTTCAAAACCTCTGTGCGGATGCACACCCACGCCGCGTGGAGTTTGCGTTGCCCCGAAATGAAATTTCGAATTATAATCCAGCACCAGAAACGGATCCATCCTTTTCATATCCATCCGGTAACCTCTCGGTATAAAATTATGCACGCGGAAACCGTCGCCCACAAAGTGCGGAGTGGTTGGTGCTGCAATCAGTTCTACTTTTTTAGTTGCCATTTTTATTTTTTTGTTAAACATTTTTTTGAAGCCGGGAACCTGCTTTCCGCTCATACTCCTCACTCCGTAGCTTTTTCCGTCGCCTGTTGCGGAGTAACCGCTGCAATCAGGGCTAGAAATTCCGTCATCTTTTCCAATGCGGTTCAGAAATCCAGTTTCGGCCTTCTTTCAATTTTCTTATACAAATGTACGGTTGTAGGAGCTATTGTGCATTGATGTAAGATAAGTTCGTAAAATATTGATATTCTAAATTTAAAGTCTGCAAAAAATAAAAAAACGCAGAATAATTTTCTGCGCTGTTGAAATTGTATTTATCAAAGATTAATTTTCTCCAATTCTTCTTCTGAATTCCGGAATAACCTGTGTCGCAAAAAGTTCGATGGATTTCATCGTCATTTCGTGAGGCACAAATCCTAAACTTGCCTGTGCAAAAAATCGTGTAAACCCGAAGAGTTCATATTCGTAAACAAGTTTGTCCACCACTTTTTCAACACTTCCCACCATCAACGAACCTTGTGGCGAACGCATGTATTCAAACTGTTGTCTGGTCATCGGTTGCCAACCGCGACTTCTTCCTACTCGGTCCATCATCTGCGCATAATGCGGGAAGAAAGCATCTGCAATTTCTATATCATTTTCACCCACATAAACATGGTTATTAATTCCAACCTGAAGATCCTCTTTGGAAATTCCGCTTTCCAGTGCAGTTTTCTTGTAGAGATTGATGAACGGCACAAACTGTTCTGGCATTCCGCCAATTATTGCCAACATCAATGGCAGATTCAGTTTTGCTGCGCGAATTGCCGAAGCGGGAGTTCCGCCCGCTGCAATCCATACCGGAATTTCACCTTCCAAAGCTCTTGGATAAACACCTTTGTTGTCGATGGATGCTCGAAGATTGCCTTTTGAGTTTACGATTTCGTTTTTGTTGATGTTCAGAAGTAAATCAAGCTTTTCATCAAAAAGTTCGTTGTAATCGTTCAAATCATATCCGAAAAGCGGAAAACTTTCAATAAACGAACCGCGACCGGCCATAATTTCAGCACGACCTCCGGAAATCAGATCCACCGTTGCGAACTGTTGATAAGCCCGAACAGGATCTTCAGAACTCAAAACCGTAACGGCGCTTGAAAGTTTAATGTTTTCTGTAACCGCCGCTGCTGCAGCCAGAACTGTCGTCGGTGAGGAAACTGCATAATCGTCGCGGTGATGTTCACCTACACCAAATACATCAATGCCCAGTTTGTCTGCGAGTTTTATTTCTTCCAGAAGATTCTGTATTCTCTGATGTGCGTTGATGCCTTTTCCTGGAACTTTTTCGGGTTCCATATCGGCGAAAGTCATCATTCCAAATTCTATTTTTTTCATATCATTTCTTATTTAATGGTACAAAATTATTCAATCAAAACCCTGAAAACATTGATGTAGGATAATTTCGTTCACAAAAAAACCTCCCATTTCTGAGAGGTTTCTATTATCAATAAATATCGATTATTGTTCATTAGTCGGTCTTGGAGCCCAACGGTCGTAAGGCGTCATATCGAAACTGTTTACTTCTTCCATTGTTAAGCCAAGTGCAGCTGCAACGCCCTGTCCGTACTCCGGATCAGCTTTGTAGCAGTTGCGGATGTGACGGATCTGAACGAATTTCTCCGCACCTCCTACCTGTGCTGCAGTATTTTTGAAAAGAAGGTCAGCTTTTCCGTCGGCTTTGATGATGCGGAATAAATCTCCCGGTTGTGTGAAGTAATCTTCATCATCATCGCGGAAGTTGTGTGCATAAGCAGTTCCTTCCAGTTCCAGTGGCGGTTCCTTGGTTTCAGGCTGTTCCTGCCATTCTCCGTAACTGTTTGGGTTGTAATGTTTTGCGTTTCCGTAGTTTCCGTCAACACGCATCTGTCCGTCGCGGTGGAAAGCGTGATAAGGACATCTCGGTTTGTTCACAGGAATCTGGAAGTGGTTCACACCCAGTCTGTAACGCTGTGCATCGCCGTACGAGAACAGTCTTCCCTGAAGCATTTTGTCCGGAGAGAAACCGATTCCCGGAACGATATTCGTTGGGTTGAAAGCGGCCTGTTCCACATCCTGGAAGTAGTTTTCAGGATTTTTGTTCAGTTCAAATTCTCCAACTTCAATAAGAGGGAAATCTTTCTTAGACCAAACTTTCGTTAAATCAAACGGATGGAAACGGTAAGTTTTCGCCTGCTCTTCCGTCATAATCTGAACGAACATTTTCCATTTCGGGAAATCTCCTCTGTCAATGGCTTCCAGAAGGTCTTTCTGTGAAGATTCTCTGTCCATTCCAATAATTTTTGCAGCTTCCTCGTCGGACAGGTTTTCAATTCCCTGCTGTGTGCGGAAATGGAATTTCACCCAATGGCGAACATTGTCTTTGTTGATGAAACTGTAGGTGTGGCTTCCGAATCCGTGCATATGGCGGTAACCTTTCGGAATTCCGCGGTCGCTCATAATAATGGTAACCTGGTGAAGTGATTCCGGCAGAAGCGTCCAAAAATCCCAGTTGTTCTGGGCACTGCGCATATTGGTTCTTGGGTCGCGCTTCACGGCGTGGTTCAGGTCCGGGAATTTCATCGGGTCGCGGAAGAAGAAAACGGGCGTGTTGTTTCCAACAAGATCCCAGATGCCTTCATCGGTATAGAATTTCAGGGCAAATCCGCGTATGTCGCGCTCTGCATCTGCTGCGCCTCTTTCACCGGCCACAGTGGAGAAACGTGCGAACATTTCTGTTTTCTTACCGATTTCGCTGAAGATGTTGGCTTTCGTGTACTGCGTAATGTCGTGCGTTACCGTAAACGTTCCGAATGCGCCGGAACCTTTCGCGTGCATCCTCCTTTCAGGTATCACCTCGCGGTCAAAGTTGGCCATTTTTTCTAAGAACCAGAAATCCTGCATCAATAGTGGTCCTCTTGGGCCTGCCGTCATTGAGTTCTGATTATCCGGCACAGGTGCACCGGTCTGTCTTGTTAGCTTCTTGCTGTTTTCGTCCATAATATTTTTGTTAATGATTTTAGTAAAATTAATTAGATATTGTTGATGAAGGGTTTGTTTCTGATAGATAATGCAAATGAAGTTAATTGAAATGCAATGCCCAATAAATCATTTGTTCTTTCAAATTTATCTAAATTTTCTGAGTCGGACGCTATTCATTCTGATAAAAATCACGTGTGCTGAATCCTTATTTTTGAACGAAATATTCTCGTTTTTTTGTAATTTAACTCTTTGATTTCAACTGAAAACACATCGATATGAGAAAATTTACCTTATAAGAAAGACTCACCTACTGGTTCGATAACAGCCTCTCGAAAGGAATGGTTTCCATCATTGGCTGGCTGGCGCTCATTTCTTTTCTGATCGTCATTTTTGCCTCTGTGGTGGTTTGGGCTTTCGGATTACTGCCGGAAGAAATGCACGAAGGCGGATACAAGGAATCCTTCTGGCAAACCTTCCTGCACGCCATCGACGCGGGTACCGTTGCCGGAAATGAAGCCTGGCCGTTGCGCATCGTGATGGTTTTGGTGACCATCGGCGGTATCTTCATTGTTGCGACTTTAATTTCCGCAATATCCAGCGGACTGGAATCCAAACTGGAAGATCTGCGCAAAGGAAATTCCCTGATTGTAGCGAAAAATCACACCATTATTTTAGGCTGGTCAACAAGAATTTTTATGATTCTGCGTGAACTGATTGAAGCTAATAAAAACGTGAAAAACAAAAGCATCGTCATTCTTGCCAACCGCGACAAAATTCAGATGGATGAGGAAATACGTGACAGAATTGAGGATTTTCACGGTACGAAAATCATTACCCGTTCCGGAAATCCGCTTGATCTGGCGAACATCGTTGTGGTCAATCCACAGAATTCAAAATCCATCATCGTGCTTTCACCGCGTGGTTCTTCAGATCCTGATTCGCAAATTATCAAACAGCTTTTAGCCATTATCAACAGTCCGACTCGCAGACAAAAACCGTATCACATCGTAGCCGAACTGGTGAATACCGACAATATTCAGGCGGCAAAAATGGTGGGTAAAGATGAGGTGGAACTGGTGGTTGCCGAAGATCTGATTTCCAGGATTACGGTGCAGACTTCCCTGCAGGTTGGGCTGAGCATTGTGTACAAAGATCTTCTGGATTTCGATGGCGACGCCGTTTACTTCAAGAATGAACCGCAAATTCACGGTAAAACCTATGGCGAAGCTTTGATGGCCTATGAAGATTCCTCCGTAATCGGAATTGCCAATAAATCCGGTAAAGTGAAACTGAATCGCGCGAATGAAACTGTCA
This sequence comes from Bacteroidota bacterium, assembly GCA_023458415.1. Lineage (GTDB taxonomy): Bacteria > Bacteroidota > Bacteroidia > Flavobacteriales > Weeksellaceae > JAEWZO01. The sequence continues at coordinate 33,604 of JAEWZO010000019.1, read as the reverse complement.
TTAATGCCGATGACCGAATTATCGCAATTGCCGCTGATGACGACGGTGTTATTGTTGCAGGAACGCCGGAATTCAACGATGCCGTGATTCAGCCAAGACAGAAAACCAGTGCGGAAGTGGATCACATTCTGATTCTGGGCTGGAATCATAAATGTGCCGCCATCGTGCGCGAACTCGATCATTACGTGCTTCAGGGTTCCACCATTACTGTTGTGGCTGCCAGTGAAGAAACCGAACGTGAAGTGCGTTCTTTTGAGGGGAAATTAAGAAATCTAAAAGCCCATTATGCTACCGGTGAAACCACCGAGCGAAAATTCCTCGAATCGCTGGATCTGCTGTAATACAACCATATCATCCTGCTTTCGTACGAAAATCTGGACCGAAATGAAGCCGATTCCAAGACGATTACTACCTTACTTCACCTTCGCGACATCGAATCAAAGAAAGGCGAGGCGTACAGCATAGTGAGTGAAATGCTTGATATCCGGAACCAGAAACTTGCCGTGATTGCCAAATCCGATGATTTCATCGTGAGTGATGAGCTGGCCGGACTTCTGATGACGCAGATTTCTGAGAACAAACTGTTGAGCACCGTTTTCGAAGATCTCTTCTCTGCCGACGGCTCAGAGTTTTATCTGAAACCTGCTTCAGATTACGTGAAACTGGGTGAGGAAATCAATTTCTACACAGTGATGGAATCCGCAAGGCGTAACAACGAAACTGCCGTTGGATACCGGAAAATGAAGGATGCGATGGATGAAGATTCGTTCTACGGATTGATTTTGAATCCGAACAAAGCTAAGACCTTTAGACTTCGGGAAGGCGATTTCGTCATCGTTTTGGCGAAACATTAAAATCGAAAAAAATCAATTGGTCAAACCCGGAATCAGTCTTCCTGTGTCCGCATATTATTTCCGTCCAAGATGTGCAGTCGGCGGAAGACATTTCCCATAATCACGGTGATTAAACCAACGACGATAAAGGTGTAACGAAATGCGGTGTGAATGCTGTCATTCACAATCTGAGGCTGATTTTCAAAAAATCGAAGTACCAAAAGTCCGAACGCGATACCGAATCCAATGGCCAGCTGCTGATTCACCGCCAGCAAAGAATTTCCGCTGCTTGTGTGACTTTGACGAAGATCGGCCAATGCAATCGTATTCATCGAAGTAAACTGAATGGTGTTGAAAAAGCCCATCACAGCAAGAATCGGAATAAACCAGTAAATCGACGAATTCACTCCCGGAATTGCAAGACACATAATCAGAATTCCGATAATCGTTGTATTGATGCGAAGAGTTCTGCGGTAACCGATTTTGTCCAGAATTCTGATGACGGCAGATTTTCCGAACATCGCCGTTAATGCCATTGGAGCGACAATCCAACCGGAAGTTACAGCACTTTTTCCGTACGCAATCTGAATCAGCAAAGGAATTAAAAGCGGAATCGCACTGACTCCCAATCTAGTCGCAAGATTTCCGATAATTCCAACGCGGAAAGTCCGGATTTGAAACAGATTCAGCGGGAAAATCGGGTTTTCAGATTTCTTGGCGTGTTTGTAATAAAAGTAAAGCATCAAAAAGCCAAGAATGAAAATCAATAGTACGGGTGTAATATTTTTTTCAGTTCCTAAAAGTTCCAGCGATATAGAAAGAAACAGGGAAGCGGCACCGAAAATTAGAAAACCTTTCAGATCGAAAACGCTTTCTGTTGCACGAAAATCCGGCATATGTTTCAGCCCAAGGACAATTCCGACCAGGCCGATTGGGATGTTGATCAGAAATATCCAGTGCCACGAAAAATAATCCACAAGATAACCACCAACCAGCGGTCCGGCAAGAGGACCAATTAATGCGGGTATTACAGCATAATTCAGTGCACGTAAAAATTCGTTTTTATCAAAAGTTCGTAGCAACGCCAATCTTCCAACAGGAGTCATCAAAGATCCGCCCAAACCCTGTACGACACGTGAAATCACCAGTTGATCCAGATTCTGAGAAAGCGCGCAGAACAGCGAACCCAAACTGAAGAGCGCAATGGAAAAAATGAAAATTTTTCTGGTCCCGAATTTATCTGCCAGGTAACCGCTTACAGGCATAAAAATCGCCAGCGTAAGCACATAACTGATGATTGCGTTCTGCATATGCAGCGGCGATTCGTTCAGTTCCTGCGCGATAGAATTCAGGGAAGTGTTCAGAATCGTTGAATCCAGCATCTGCATAAAAATGGCAGTTGCAAGGATGAACGGTAAGATTTTCTTGGTAGTGGGGGAAATGTTGTTCTGCGAATCCGACATTTTGCAAATTTAACAAGAAAAAGATCCTGATGGCTTTCAGGATCTGATGTTAAGTTTATTTAATATGCATCTTCGTGAACTTCCCGAACGGCGCGTCCGCTTGGATCGTTCATCCGTTTGAAGGCTTCGTCCCATTCCAATGCGATTGGCGTCGAGCAAGCTACAGAAGGAACCGAAGGCACCGTAAGCGCTGCGGCTTCACTTGGGAAATGCTCTTCGAAAATAGTTCTGTAGCGGTATTCTTCCTTGTTTTGCGGCGTGTTCAGCGGGAAGCGGAAATGTGCGTTCGCCATCATCTCATCGGTCACTTCCTTGTCAGCAGCATCCTTCAAAGAATCAATCCACGAATAACCAACGCCGTCGCTGAACTGTTCCTTTTGTCTCCACGCAATTTCGTGTGGTAACAGATCTTCAAATGCTTTTCGCAACAGGTATTTCTCGATTTTTCCTTCTGCTTTGTTGATCATTTTGTCTTTTGGGTTCACGGTCATCGCAACGTCCATAAATTCTTTGTCCAGGAACGGAACGCGGCCTTCAATTCCCCACGCCATCAAAGCTTTGTTGGCACGAAGACAGTCGTACAGATAGAGTTTATCCAGTTTGCGAACAGTTTCTTCGTGGAATTCCTTTGCATTCGGGGCTTTGTGGAAATAGAGATATCCTCCAAAAAGTTCGTCTGAACCTTCGCCGGAAAGCACCATTTTGATACCCATCGATTTGATGACTCTTGCCAGTAGATACATCGGTGTTGAGGCACGAACGGTCGTCACATCATAGGTTTCAAGGTGGTAAATCACATCACGAACGGCGTCCAGACCTTCCTGAACGGTAAAGTTCACTTCGTGATGCACGGATCCGATGTGATCGGCCACTTTTCTTGCAGCCGCCAAATCGGGCGATCCTTCAAGACCCACTGCAAAACTGTGAAGTCTCGGATACCAAGCTTCCTGCGTGTCGTTGGATTCAATACGCTGTCTTGCATATTTCACAGCAATGGCTGAAGTAATGGAAGAATCCAGTCCGCCCGAAAGCAGAATTCCGTACGGCACGTCGCTCATCAGCTGTCTGTGTACGGCATCCTGAAGTGCAGTTTTGATTTTGGAAATGTCGGTTTCGTTTTCCTTCACGTTTTCAAAATCCTGCCAGTCGCGTTTGTACCATTGCTGCATCTCAAACCCGTCTTCGCTGTAAAGGAAATGTCCGGGTAGGAACGTCTCAATTTTATTGCAGATTCCTTCCAGTGCTTTCAGTTCTGATGCCACATAATAGTTTCCGCTTTTGTCCCAACCGTGATACAGCGGACAGATACCCATATGGTCGCGGCCAACCAGGAATACTTCTGTTTCGCTGTCATATAGTGCGAAAGCGAAGATTCCGTTCAGTTTTTCTAAGAAGTTTTTTCCATCACGCTGGTAAAGTGCAAGGATCACCTCGCAGTCGCTTTTAGTCTTGAATTCATAATCAGGAAATTCTTCCCGAAGCTCCTGATGGTTGTAGATTTCGCCGTTCACCGCCAGAACAACTTTTCCGTCAGTGGAATACAGGGGCTGCTTTCCGGAAGTAGGATCCACGATGGCCAGTCTTTCATGTGCCATGATGGTGTTTTCGTCCATGAAGATTCCGCTCCAGTCGGGGCCGCGGTGTCTTATTTTCTTGGACATTTCAAGTATCTGTGGTCGAAGGATTTCGGTTTTTTGTTTTGCATCAAACAGGCATACAATTCCGCACATATTTTATTCTATTTGCAAGGTTTTAATTAAATTATTCCTGCAATATTATTGCATTGATTTAAAAAATACAATTAATTTTTTTAATAAAAGTAAATTATTCTCAAATTAAGTGTTATTTGAGAATGAAATTAATTTGTAAATAGATTTTCTCTTATGAAAAAGGAAGATTTTAATCTGGAAAATTAAGAGGTTCTCTCAATCAGCGCCATGTAAAATCCGTCATAACCTTCGCTGGGCATTATGTTCTCTTCTTTTACCAGTTTGTAATTAGTGTTGTTTTCAAGAAAGGTTTCTACCTGTTCGTTGTTTTCGGAAGGAAGAATGGAGCATGTTGCGTAAATCATTTTTCCACCTTTTTTCAGAATTTTAGAATAATCCTGAAGAATCTGCTGCTGTTCACCTTTTATTCTATCAATAAAATCCTGATCGATTTTCCATTTGGAATCCGGATTTCTTTTCAAAACTCCCAATCCGGAACAAGGCGCATCAATTAAAAGGCGGTCGGCTTTTTCGTGAAGCCTTTTGATCACTTTATTATCAGAAATCAAACGGGTTTCAATATTGTGGGCACCGGCTCTTTTTGCGCGGCGTTTTAGTTCAGCAAGTTTCCATTCATAAATATCAAGAGCGATAATCTGGCCTTTGTTTCTCATTAAAGCAGCAAGGTGAAGTGTTTTACCACCGGCTCCGGCGCATGCATCCACAACGCGCATTCCTTCCTGAACATCCAGAAGCTCTCCAATTTTTTGTGAACTCGCATCCTGAACTTCAAACAATCCGTCTTTAAACGCAGATGTTAAGAACACGTTTTTCTTTTCTTCCAGTTGAACGGCATCGGGATAATTCGTAATTGTAAAGCTCTGGACATTTTCATCGTTAAGATCCGAAACCAATTCTTTTGCAGTAGTTTTTAGCGTATTGGCGCGCAGAACTGTCGGAGCCTGTTCATTCAGTGCATCCATTTCTTTTTCCCATTTTTTGCCCAGTTCTTTTTCCATCGTTTCGGCAAGCCATTCGGGAACAGAATGCTCAATAGCTTTTGTAGGCACGGTGTTTTTAGCCAGTTTTTTTAGAATATCACCGGTTTTAATTCCATCGAATTCCTCAAATTTTTTGTAATTGGTTTTGCTCCATAGCAAATACGCAAGAATTAACTTGTACACATTGTTGGGTTTTACACCTTCGCCCATATAATATTCCAAACGCTTTTTCCAACGGATAATGTTGTAGAAAATTTCCGAAACTACAGCTCTGTCCTGGCTGCCCCATTTGCGGTTGGCTTTCAGGAGGCGTTCAATCACTTTATCGGCATATTTCTTTTCTTCAAAAAAGGTTTCCTGCAGTGCATCGTGAATACCAATAAGAAGATTGCGGTGTATAAGTTCCATTTGGAGAAAATTTTAGGTTTTAATCTTTCTAGTTTCAAATCAGAAATTGCTGCAAAAATACGAATAATTGCGTACGGTCTGCGGAACGGTTGCGGCAGTTTCTTATCTTTGTAAAAATCAAAAATTATGAGCGATACAGTACACTGCCCAAAATGTAATTCTGAATTTACGTATGAACAGGATAATCTGATGGTTTGTTCTCAGTGCTTCCACGAATGGGATCCTGCAGAAGCAGGAAATGAAGATAAAATTTTCGACAGCAACGGTAACGAACTTCAGAATGGTGATTCTGTGGTTGTGATTAAAGATTTACCGGTAAAGGGTGCACCAAAGCCTGTGAAAGCCGGAACCAAAGTGAAGAACATCCGTTTAAGACCGGATTCCGATCATAACATCGACTGTAAAATTGACGGTTTCGGTTGGATGGCGCTAAAATCTGAATTTGTAAAGAAAGCATAAAAACGAAGCGTAATACTCTAAAAAAATGTCGGGAAACCATTGGTTTCCCTTTTTTATGCGAAAAAAGGAAAAATTTGGACAGGGTTCTTTTCAAAGACTTGGTTGCTGTAAAAGCTAATTTCGTCTCAAAGGCAGAAAGAGAATTAACCAAAAATTTCCTTAGACTGGATTTCAAATTTACGAAAAAAAATGCAAAAACTGTGCAAAAAGCACTGAGAATTAACGTTCTGAAAAACTGATTTTTATCTGGTCAGAAAGTGGTTTTTGCGAATACATCACCATTTCATTTCCTTCCACATCAATTTTAGTCCAGTAGTAGTTTCCGGCAAAGCGGCTTTCTAAAACCGTTGCATTTCTTCCTTCCTGATCAAGAATAATTTCTGTAGGATACCAAAAATTTCTGCTCAACTTAAGTTGATTTTTCGCTTCATCACTAATCAGATTCACTTCACCAAAAAGTTTGGCTACATAATGATTGTATGGGTTATGATAGGTTTCTTCCGGACTGTCGTTTTGCAGTAAACGTCCTTCCTGAAGAATTATTACCTGATCCAACCAAGGCATTACTTCCTGAATTTCGTGCGTAGAAATAATCAGAGAAATATTATTGTCTTTTACGTATTTAAAAAGTTTCTCACGCAGTTCAATTTTGCGTGAAAAATCAAGATTACTGAATGGTTCATCCAGCAGAAGAAGTTTTGGAAGCACAGAAAGAGCTCTTGCCAAGGCAACACGTTGCTGCTGTCCGCCGCTCAGATTTTTAGGCAGAACATTTGCGAAATCTTCCATTCCAACCACTTCAAGAAGCTTAGAAACTTTCTGTTTTTTTTTCTGAAGTTTAATGTTCGAAATAAATTTCCCAACATTTTCTGCCACCGTTGCATACGGCATCAGGTCGTAATGTTGAGCCACAAATTTCATGTCTTTTTCTCCCGGAACAATATTTTTTTTAGGGCCAAAAATTTCTTCTCCGTCAAAAATAATCTCGCCACTTTGCCAGTCGAGTAGTCCGTACATCAAACTTAGAAGGGTAGATTTTCCGCAACCGCTCTCGCCGGCGAGTGCAATGATTTTTCCCTGAGGAATTTTAAGATTCAGGTTTTTAAAAAGTGGCCGGTTTTCTGAGTAAGAGAAATAAAGATTGCGGATTTCCAATAACATACTGCAAAAATAATATTTTTCCGAATAGATTTTTTTATTAGTTTAGCGCTGGAAAATTAAAAGTAAATTTAGGTGAAAAAAATCTTTATCTATGGACTTTCCGCAGTTTTTTTTACAGCAATGATGCTCGTTTCCTGCGGTAAGGATAAGCCGATAACCAGCGAAAGCAACGAAGTTACTACAACTAAAGAGGGAACCACGTATAAAGTTGATACGCTGAACAGCAAAATTGAATGGCGCGGCTATAAAGTGTTCAAAAGTGATAACACGAGCCATTTCGGGACGATTGGTTTCGAAAGCGGTGATGTCACAGTGAAAGACGGTAAACTTGAAAGCGGAAAATTTGTGGCAGATATGACGTCATTAACTTCCGTTGATTTAAAAGATGATGCTGAGCAGCTACAAAAACTGAACGGTCATTTGAAAAGTGCAGACTTTTTTGAAGTTGAAAAATTCCCGACGGCTTCTTATGAGATTACCAAAGTAACTGCAGATTCCAGTGGCAGCGATTATAATACTGTTATCGACGGAAATCTTACCATTAAAGGTATTACTAAACCGGTTCAGTTCAACGCTAATGTTTCTTTGAAAGAAGGTCAGGTGAGTATTGCAACTCAGCAGAAAGACATCAGTCGCGAAGATTTCGGGGTGAAGTTTCAGTTGCCCGTTCAGAATGGTCTCATTAAAAATGAGGTGAACATCCAGATTTTTGTAAAAGCATTGGAAAACAGATAAGAATTTTTTTCTTTAAGTATAATAAATGATGATGTAAAAGCACGGTTTTCCGTGCTTATGCTTTTTACATTGATTTATTTTATGAAATTTCGCTTCAGCTTTTCAACTATAAAATTGTATTTTTGCAGCTCAGCATAAACAGTAAAAATGTTAGAGAAAATAGATGAATTATTAACGGATGTCCAGGGTTTCAATTCTTCAAACAAAGATGAAATTGAGCAGTTCCGTATTAAATATAATGGCAAGAAAGGAATTCTGAATGATATTTTTGCGCAGTTCAAGGATGTTCCGAATGAAAGCAAGAAAGAATTCGGTCAGAAAATCAATACACTAAAGCAAGCTGTAGCAACGAAACTTGAAGAACTGACTTCACTGAATTCTACTGGTACTGTTTTGGAAAAAGAAGATTTAACTCGTCCGGCATTTCCATTAGAACTCGGAACAAGACACCCGATCAATATTGTAAAAAACAGAATTATTGAAATTTTCAAATCAATTGGTTTTGCTGTTGCTGATGGTCCTGAAGTAGAAGATGATTTTCATAATTTTTCTGCATTAAACATGCCGGATTATCATCCTGCGCGAGATATGCAGGATACCTTTTTTATCGAGCAGCAGCCGGATATTTTGCTGCGTACACACACTTCTTCAGTGCAGATTCGCTACATGGAGAACAACGAGCCGCCGATAAGAATTCTGTCTCCGGGTCGTGTTTTCCGTAACGAAGCGATTTCGTCGCGTTCACACTGTATTTTTCATCAGATCGAAGGTTTGTACATCGATGAAAATGTAAGTTTTGCCGATATGAAGCAGACGCTTCAGTTTTTTACTACTGAACTGTTCGGAAAATCAAAAATCAGAATGAGACCTTCTTATTTCCCCTTCACCGAGCCAAGTGCAGAAGTGGATGTTTATTGGGGTCTAAATTCGGAAACCGATTACAGAATTACGAAAGGAACAGGTTGGTTGGAAATTATGGGTTGTGGAATGGTAGATCCTGCCGTTTTGGAAAATGTAAATATTGATCCAGATAAATATTCCGGATATGCTTTCGGAATGGGTATTGAAAGAATAGTAATGCTGCTGTATCAAATGGGTGATATTCGTGTGTTTTTTGAGAACGACAAACGAATGCTGGAACAGTTTAAAAGTTTATAAAAAGAAAAGCGGATCAATTATTTGACTCGCTTTTTTTATTCGATTGCAATCTTATTTAGAGAAACGTATTGGAGTTTTAACGTTTTTGTAACTGTCCAGATCAGCTTTCAGTGAACCTACCGCAAGATCAGCTTTTATGGAAAGTGGAACATGGTTCGCATCGTTGGTTACCCACATCGTCACACTTTCATTATCACGGAAAACACGTCCGCTTTTTACGGATGGAACAATTTTCAAAGCATTTACCGTACCGAATTTTGTTTTGAAATTTTCGGTTCCTACAACTCTCAAACGGAAAGGGAAAAGTTCATCATCAATCCAGATGTTCATATCAATCACGCTTCCTGGACGAAGTTCTGCGGCGCTCCGAGTTCTTAAATGATAAAATGCCGATAGCATATCCTGAACACCCCTCACGGATTTAATCAACTTTGATCCGTTGGAAGGCGTTTTCTTGTCAGTTAGAATTAAAGTCTGGTTGTTATGGTTAAAAACCGTTTGCAAATGCTGTGAGTAACCGCCTTCTTTTACATTTCTTACATAAAAACTTGGTAAGCCGGTATTATAATCAATAAAACTTTCGTAAACATCTTCTACACGGAAAAACGCGCGCACAGCTCCTGTAGTTCTACCGACGCCTTTTACATAGTAATGCGGTTTTCCTTGATAATTGGTTTTCGTTGCAGTTAAACTCGCAGTTCCTGCATTCAGTAATCCATAATGAATTCGGTAATTCAAGACTTCACCGGACTGAATATTATCCAGTTTTTGGGCAAATCCTGAAATGAAAAATAGAAAGGCAAAAAAACTTAAAAATCTGTTCATGCAGTATAGTTTACAAATATTTTGCCACAAAGATATGCGTAGTTGTTGAGATGTTAAGTAATGAGAGTTGTCATTGTTGAAATCAGCCGCTGTCTTTTATTTTTCGTAAATTTGCAAATCTATTGGATAAAAATTGATCAATGATTGAAACAGATATTTTGATTATCGGAGCAGGGCCAACCGGCCTTTTTGCCGTTTTTGAAGCGGGTTTATTAAAAATGAAATGCCACATTATCGATGCCCTTCCTCAACCCGGCGGTCAGTTGGCAGAACTGTATCCAAAGAAACCGATTTTCGATATTCCAGGATTTCCTTCGGTGAATGCAGGTGAACTTGTTGATAATTTGATGGAGCAGATTAAGCAGTTTCAACCGGGATTTACACTTGCAGAAACAGCGACAACTCTATCAAAACTGGAAGACGGAACTTTTGAGGTCGTAACTAACAAAGGAACTATTCACCGCGCAAAAGCTGTGGCTATTGCGGGAGGTTTGGGTACGTTCGAACCAAGAAAACCTGATCTGGAAAATCTTGAATTTTATGAAGAAAAAGGAGTAGAATATTTTGTGAAAGAACCGGAACAGTTCCGCAATAAACGAGTGGTAATTGCCGGTGGTGGCGACTCGGCGCTTGATTGGAGCATCTTCCTGGCCAATGTCGCAAGTGAAGTAACTTTGATCCACAGAAGAAACGAATTCCGTGGTGCACTGGATTCTGTTGAAAAAGTTCAGGAGCTTAAAAATCAGGGTAAAATCAATTTAATCACACCAGCGGAAGTTGTAGGTTTGAAAGGTGACAGCCATATTGAAGCAATTACGGTAGAAAAAGAAGGTGAAAAACAGGATATTGCAACAGATTTCTTTATTCCGCTATTTGGTCTTACGCCAAAGCTGGGAGAAATTGGAAACTGGGGACTGGAAATCGAGAAAAATGCCATCGTGGTGAATAATGCACTGGATTATCAAACCAATATTCCTGGAGTTTATGCCATCGGAGATATCAACACTTATCCGGGAAAACTGAAGCTGATTCTTTGTGGTTTCCATGAAGCAACATTGATGTGTCAAAGTGTGTACAACATGCTGAATCCTGGAAAAAAATACGTTCTGAAATACACAACTGTAAGTGGAGTTGACGGTTTTGACGGAAGCCGAAAGGAAGCTGAAAAAGCAGTGGTTAAGAAAATAGATTAAAAATCTGTCGATATGAGCGATATTAATTTAAAAATTACCGACAGAAATGGGGTGGAGCACGAAGTAATCGCGCCTACTGATATGTCGATGAATTTAATGGAGGTCATCCGTTCTTATGAATTAGCTGAAGAAGGAACCATTGGAGTTTGTGGCGGGATGGCGATGTGTGCATCTTGCCAATGTTATGTGGTGAGCGGTGCCGAAAAACTTCAGGAAATGAGTGATGAAGAAGACGCAATGCTTGCGGAAGCCTTTCATGTAAAAGATAATTCAAGATTGGGTTGCCAGATTCATATTACAGAAGAAATTGACGGACTGGAAGTAGAAATTGCTCCTTATCCATAATCAAAAAGAATAAAAAAAATCTCGGAATTTTCCGAGATTTTTTTTTGAATAGCTTTAATTATTTTTTCGGAATATCTGCAAGAATTTCTTTCAGAAAGCCCCAGAATTTCTGGGTCGAAGAAATACTCGCTCTTTCGTCCGGCGAATGTGCTCCTTTTATGGTTGGTCCGAAACTTACCATATCCATTTCCGGATAATTGGCTCCGATAATACCGCATTCCAAACCTGCGTGGCAAGCTACTACATGAGGTTTTGCTCCGAAATCTCTTTCATAAATTTCCGCCATTTTTTTCACAATTGCTGATCCCGGTTTTGGTTTCCAGCCAGGATAATTTCCGCTGAATTCTACATTCATTCCGGCCAATTCAAAGGTAGCTTTTAGCTGTTCTGCCACAGCAAATTTTGTAGATTCTACGGAAGAGCGGGAAAGGTTCAATATTTTCAATTCACCATTTTTCAACTCAACACGGGCAACATTGTTCGAAGCTTCAACCAAATCTGCAACATCCGGAGACATTCTGTAAACTCCGTTATGCGCAGCTTTCAAAGCAAGGATGATTTTGTTTGAATCTTCCACAAATAACGCTTTTTCCGCACTCGAAAAATTCTCGATCAGGATGGTTAATTCTTTTTCTGTCTCTTCGAACTCTTCCAGAATCGCAGTTTTCAGCTCTGTAGCGGCAAGAATATATTCCGGTGCGTTTCTCACAGCGAAAACGGCAAAAGCTTCGCGCGGAATGGCATTGCGCAAACCGCCTCCGTCAATTGAAATAAGCTGAATATTTTGATTGTGAATTCCTGAATAAAGTAAACGTCCTAAAATTACATTCGCATTTCCAAAACCTTTGTGAATATCCATTCCAGAGTGACCACCCTGAAGTCCTTTCACAGAGATTTTCACCATTTGGCCTTCTGCTTCCTGCAATTCGTAAGTTTGAGTTGCGGAAACATCAATTCCACCTGCGCAACCGATGTCAATTTCGTCGTCTTCCTCTGTATCCAGATTCAGCATAATTTCTCCTGTTAATGATCCTGGTTTCAAACCCATTGCACCGGTCATTCCGGTTTCTTCATCGATAGTGAAAAGTGCTTCCAGAGCAGGATGAGGAATATCTTTACTTTCCAAAACCGACATCATTGCAGCAACGCCTAAACCATTGTCGGCTCCAAGTGTGGTACCTTTCGCTTTCACCCAGTCACCGTCGATTTCCATTTCAATTCCCTGGTTGTCGAAGTCGAAATTCACATCTGAATTTTTCTGACAAACCATATCCAAATGCGACTGAAGAACTACTATTTTTCTGTCCTCCATTCCCGCAGTTGCTGGTTTTTTGATGATCACGTTTCCTACTTCGTCCACAGTGGTTTCAAGTCCCAAGTTTTCACCAAAATTTTTAATGAATTCTATTACTTTTTCTTCTTTTTTGGAAGGTCTCGGTACAGCGTTCAGCGCAGCGAAATTCTTCCAGATTATTTGAGGTTCTATCTGTGTGATGTTCATAATATTATTTTTATCAAATTTAAGAATAAAAAAAAGCTTCGAGAATTTTACGAAACTTTTATCATCAAAATTAATAAACTTTAACAGCCGCACTCGCCATAAATAGGAGAGGTGGTTTTTGCGCCGGTTTTTAAGTTTTCAACAGTCATTGTTCCTTCAAACATGATCACTTCGTACATTGACTTAATTTTTTCGCCATTCAGTTCAACTTTGAAAGCACTGTTTTTCAGCTTTCGTGAAAAATGTTCTTCATTGAAATTACCATCTTTCATCGGAAAACGTATTTGATTTCCGTTGCCCATGATGAAAGCATTTTTGCCATAATCATCAACATAAATGTATTTCTGGTTTTCGAAATCGGCTTTATTCTTGGCAAAATAGCAGGAGCAACCTTCAACTTCAGCAGGAAAACCAAAAGTTCCCAATTGAATTTCTTCCACTTGTGCCGTTTTTTCTTCCTTGATTTCAATTGAAGATTCAGGAAGATTTTCAGCGAGCGAATCGTTGATAATTGTCTCAGTTTTGTTTTCGGTTACAACCGCTGTTTCCGGAGTTTTCTTGCAGCGATGAATTGTTAAAGCTAAAACTGCAAATAGAAATATTAATTTCATTTCAATTGTATTTATCCGCGTTCTCTTTCAAGTAAAACCATCATCAAAAGTGAAAGAATAACCAAGCTTTCATCTTCGTCATCAATATCGATTAGGCGATCAAGCTGAAATCTTCGACCAATCAATGATGGCATTTTCTTTAGCTTAAAATAATCTTTTCCGTCGCTGCCACGAACCGTGTAAGTTGGATTCAGAAAATATCCTGTAAACATCCCAATGATAGGAATTTCGCCAATAAATCCGTCAATAAATTTCGTCCAGGCGTTGTCCTCTGCAATTTGAAATTTGGACGTTCCCTGTTCATCAATAACATCGTACGTCGCTTTCCAGAAAGAGCGCATTCCTCTTCGTGCGAGTCGTCCGTAATTGCGGTTGTTGGTAAGATCTGTCATCGCGTAGGAAGCGTTGAAATCCAGCCACCGGTCGGCTTTTATACGGAATAATTCTCTGGATTTAGTTTCATCGGAAAAAATAATAACATCTTCCTTTAATCTAAACATTTTCTGACGAACATATGCGACGTAATTACCGTTTCTGTCGGTAATGTTAAAATCGGAAGAGAGTGTGGTGATTTTAAATTTAAAATCAAGCGGATAATTGAGGTTATTGAGTACCATAGTAATTTTTTCAAATATAATACTTATTTAAAGGTATGGAGATAAATTGTTTTTGAATTTCATCACCGAAATTTTACCTTTGTGAGATGGACTATCCAAGTAAGGTGCTTGCAAAGGCAGTGGAAGAAATTTCCGGACTTCCCGGTATCGGAAAAAAATCGGCGCTTCGTTTGGCTTTGCACATGCTGAAACAGCACGAAAGCCAGACTTTGTCTTTGGCGAATGCGCTGGAAAAACTCGTTACGGAAATAAATTATTGTTCGGAATGTCACAATTTTTCGGATTTTGATGTTTGTGAAATCTGCTCGAACCGAAACCGTACGGATGAGCTTTTATGTATTGTAGAAGATGTTCGTGATGTGATGGCCATTGAAAACACCGGAAAATTTAACGGAAAATATTTGGTACTCGGTGGGAAAATTTCTCCTATGGAAGGCGTTGGTCCGAACCAGCTCAATATTTCGTCCATTGAAAAGAAACTGCAGAATGGTACTGTTAAAGAACTGATTTTTGCGCTGAGCGCCACGATGGAAGGTGATACCACGGCGTATTACATTTACAAAAAATTCAAAAATCTTAAGGTGAATTTTTCAACTATTGCTCGCGGAATTTCCGTGGGAGATGAGTTGGAATATGCTGATGAGATTTCTTTAGGACGCTCAATTCAGCACAGGATGCCTTACAACGAAAAAGATTAAAGGTTTTGAAATTATCCATAATCATTGTTAATTATAACGTTACAGTACTGCTGAGAAAATGCCTTTCCTCAATAGAAAAGTTTGTAAAAGGTGTTGATTATGAAGTGATTGTAGTTGATAATAATTCTCCTGATAATTCTTGGAAAAGTCTGATCAGTGAATTCCCGAAGGTGAAATTTATTGCTTCATCATCCAATGACGGATTTTCGGTGGCTAATAACAAAGCGGTAAAAGATGCTGCAGGAGAATATATTTTACTATTGAATCCTGATACGGAGTTCGAAGGCGATTACATGCCGGAACTTCTCAATTTTGCAGACTCAAAACCTGATTTTGGCTGTTTGGGAATTCGGATGCACGACGCAGCCGGAAATTTCTTGCCGGAGAGCAAAAGATCTGTTCCGGATATGTTCAACTCCTTTGAGAAACTTTTTACAGGTCTGAGAAAGAAAAACGCAAAATCTTATTACCGAAACGATCTTGATGAACACGCAGTTGCCGAAGTTGAAGTGGTGACCGGTGCTTTTTTACTGGCAAAGAAAGAAGTGTATGAAAAAATTGGCGGTCTGGATGAAGAATATTTCATGTATGGAGAAGATATCGATCTTTGCTACACTTTTCTACAGAATGGCTTTAAAAACTGGTACTACGGAAAGTATTCGTTGTTGCACCACAAAGGTGAGAGTACCGTTCGCGACGAAAAGTATCTTGAAAGGTTTTACGGAGCAATGCAGATTTTCGTGAATAAGTATTACGGCAAAAATCCAGTTCAGCATTTTGTTCTTTCTTCCGGACTAAAACTTAGACACTGGATTGAAAGAAGAAGAATAAAATAAAATCGGCTCAACCAAAGGTTGAGCCGATTCTGTATGAGTAAAATTTTTCTTCTTAGTTTGCTGCAGGAGCCGGAGTCTGTGCAGGAGTTGCAGTGTTCGCCGGAGCAGTTGCTGCAGGAGCTTGCTGCTGTGCAGGAGCCTGTTGAGCCGGAGTTGTTCTTTGTGGAACTTGGGGAATAGTCTTCACAGGATTTGCCGTAAGAACCACACTTAAAATAATAAGGAATACAATACCGCCACCCAGAATCCAGGTTGCTTTTTCCATGAAATCATTGGTTCTCTGCACACCGAACTGCGCTGCACCGGAACCTCCAAAAGTACCGGAAAGACCGCCTCCTTTTGGGTTTTGTGCCATAATGATTATGATTAACAGTACACTCACAATCATGATGATAACCATTAATAATGTAAAAATTGTATCCATTATTTCTTCAGAATTTTAGGTTGCAAATATAAGCTTTTTTTTGAATTGAATATGGTCTAACTCACAAAAAAATAACCTCCACGCTGAACGCAAAGGTTATGTTAAATATTGAATTTAAGTCTGATTATAATTTTTCAACATTGATGTGGAAGCCACTGGAAAGATTCAGCAGAAAATTTCCACCTAAACGGTATTTTAATTTTTTTGATATTTCGTTAAGCAGATTGAAGTTATCTATTTTGGAAATATCATCCGACATAATTTCATCGTTGTTGATTTTTATGCCGCTGTCATCGCATCTCAAAAACTCAAGTCCATAGGCGGAATGCAGTTTTTCAAGGAATTTAAGATCTTCTAAAGACAATATATTTTCTCCCATTTTTCAATTCTTTTATGTAAGCTAAAATACAACTATTGTGCCCATTGAGTTTAACATAATACCGGATTTATTACAAAATTTCCATGTATTGTCTAAGTATAGTTCATTCTGTTTTTAATTATTGGAAATCAAAGGATTATTGAAAAAGCAGTTCGCTCAGAATCCATTAATTTTGCGTATCTTTGCATCAAAGTTTACCGGCGCAGCAATTTTCGAGATTCTTAATTTCCCTGTTCTGCATAGATCCATCTTCATTTTGAATTCTTTATCACGCTGCTTCACCACGCCGGATTACTTATTTTAACTACAAAATTTTATTATTTATTTATGGCAGATTCTTTTTCAAAAAAAGAAAATTTTAAGAAAAAACAACAGAAACTTAAAGAAAAAGCGGCTCGCAGAGAAGAGCGCAAAGAAAACAACAACAAAGGTAAAGATGCCGAGGAACTGTTCATGTATGTGGATGAATTCGGCCAGTTAACCAGTGTTCCGCCAGATCAGCGCGAACGTGAAGAAACAAGTCTTGATGATATTCAGTTGGGCGCAGCTCCTATTGAACCTGAAGAGTTGGAGAAAACCGGAATCGTTTCTTTCCTGAGCGACAAAGGTTATGGCTTCATCACAGAAAATAAAACCGGAGACAATGTTTTCTTCCACGAAAATGCGTGTCATGAACCCGTGAAAAAAGGGAACAAGGTTTCATTCGAAAAAGAAAAATCACCAAAAGGTTTTTCGGCAGTGAATGTAAAAGTTGTCAAATAAACATATCGAAAGAGCATAGTTTCTGCTGTGTTCTTCATCATATATAGCTTTTTGGAAATTACCTCTAAAAAGCTATTTTTGTATCTCTTTATTTCAAAAATTTCCCAATTACGAAGATGGATTATCTGAAAGGACTCAACGAAAATCAATACGAAGCCGTAACCACAATCAATGGGCCTTTAATGGTTCTTGCAGGTGCAGGTTCTGGAAAAACGCGCGTCCTCACGATGCGTATTGCGCATTTGATTACGAACGGAGTTGATCCTTTCAATATTCTGGCTTTAACGTTTACGAACAAGGCCGCAAAGGAAATGAAAGAACGTATCGCAAAAGTAGTGGGAGAGAGTGATGCAAAATCCATTTGGATGGGAACTTTTCACTCGGTTTTTGCGAGAATTCTTCGGAGTGAAGCTCATTATTTGGGTTATCCTTCTAATTTTACGATTTACGATCAGCAGGATTCTCTGAATGTCATCAAAAAGGTAATTAAAGATCTGAATATTGATTCTGATTTATACAAACCGAAAAAAGTTCAGAGCAGAATATCGACGTATAAAAACAATCTGATTACCGTAAAAGCATATTTCAGTAATCCTGAGTTAATCGAAGCTGATGAACGCGCCAACATGAAATTGCTCGGACAGATTTATCAGAAATATGTAGAACAGTGTTTCCGCAACGGCGCAATGGATTTTGATGATTTGCTGCTGAAAACCAATGAATTGCTGACGAGATTTCCGGAAGTTTTGGCAAAATATCAGGACCGTTTCCGCTATATTTTGGTGGATGAGTATCAGGATACAAACCATTCGCAGTATCTCATTGTAAAAGCGTTGGCTTCAAAATTTGAAAATATTTGCGTGGTGGGCGATGATGCACAGTCGATTTACTCGTTCCGTGGCGCGAATATTTATAATATTCTGAATTTCAAGAAAGATTATCCGGATGCAGTAACTGTTTCACTGGAGCAGAATTACCGTTCCACCCAAAATATCGTAAATGCAGCCAATGTCGTGATTTCCAAAAACGTTCAGCAGTTCAAGAAGAATGTTTTTTCGGATAATGAAATCGGTGAAAAAATTAAAGTGTACCGTTCGCTTTCCGATGCTGATGAAGCGAATTTCGTAGCCGGAAATATTTGGGAACTTCACAACCGCGATCAGAGAAAATTTGAAGATTTTGCTATTCTTTACCGAACCAATTCTCAGACGCGTGCTTTTGAAGATGCACTGAGACGAAAAAATATACCGTACCGGGTTTATGGCGGCTTGTCGTTCTATCAAAGAAAGGAAGTGAAGGATTTACTCGGTTATTTACGACTGTTAATCAACGAAAATGATTCCGAAGCGCTGATGCGGATTATCAATTATCCGGCGCGTGGAATTGGTGAAACTACACAAAATAAACTCATTGTTTTTGCCGATTCACAGAATATTCCCGTTTCGCAGGTTCTGGATAATCTTGGATTTTATTCTCCGCAATTGGGTCTGAATAACGGAATTATTACCAAACTAGCCGATTTTTGGTCGATGATAAAAGCGTTTCAGGTGATGCTCAAAACCGAAACTGCTTATTCTGTAGCTATGGAAGTAGCTAAACGGAGCGGACTTATTAAATTTCTGAAAGACGATCAAACTCCGGAAGGCATTTCCCGTGTGGAAAACGTTCAGGAATTGATGAACTCCATGCAGGGTTTCATTGATGAGCAGATGCAGCTGGAAGACGGCGACCCTTCGCTTTCCAATTTTCTTGAAAATATTGCGCTTTCCGCCGATACACAGGACAAACAGAAAGATTCCGGCGATATGGTTTCGCTAATGACTATTCACCTTTCCAAAGGTCTGGAATTTCCGGTGGTTCATTTGGTTGGGCTGGAAGAAAATCTTTTTCCAAGTTTCATGAGCTCATCCACACGTGAAGAACTTGAAGAAGAACGCCGTTTGTTTTACGTTGCCTTAACCAGAGCGGAAAAGCAGGCGTTTTTTACTTATGCGGTTTCACGATTTCAGTGGGGAAAAATTACCGATGCAGAACCTTCAAGATTTCTAAGTGAAGTGGACGCCGATTATATTGAACTGATAAATCCTGCTGTTGAAAGCCGTTTTGTGAATCATTCCGGGTTGAAATCCAATATTTTTGATGAATTTCCGGAAGAGCCAAGATCTTTCAATAAGGTTCAGCCGAAAAGAAAAATTCAGGTTTCCGAAGGTTCTAAAGCAAAACCGAAAGAAATTGCAAAAAATCTGAAACCGATTGCCACGGCAAAAATCATCAATCCGAGCGGAAAATCTTCCGAGAATATTGAAGTGGGTGATAAGGTGCGTCACGACCGTTTCGGAATTGGCGAAGTAGCTTTCCTCGACGGAACTGATCCTGAAAACGTAAAAGCAAAAGTGATTTTTCAGCACGAAGGCGAAAAAAATCTAATTCTGAAGTTTGCAAAACTTACGAAAATCTAAGTTAAGGAAACGCGCCAAGCGATTTTATTTCACCAGTTCTTCGAACAATCTCTCAAAAGTTTTATCCAGATTCTTCGATTTTCCCGGATGAGGTCTGGAAGTTTGAACAACCGCACTTCTTACGGCCGTTAACCAGCGAAACCTTTCAGGAATATCGAGCTGCGCAATCGGTCCTCCATCTTTGTCACCATTTGCAATTTTTTGGAAACTTTCCAGATTGTGCTGAACATCTTCATAATCGACTTTGCTGTGCATCAATGCAAATTTGTCTTTGCAGATATGAAATTCCACCCGGATGAATTTCTCCTTTTTCGAAAACATAACCAGCCCGATATTGAAAAATTCTTCTCTCTCAACCTTTGGAACCAAACGGATTACGGCGTATTCGTAAATTTTATCCTCTTGCATTTTTCGCTTCGTTTACAAATATTTCAGAATGTTCCAGCCGTGTTTTCATAAACTGAAAATACACTTCCCGGATTTCTTCCGGATTTTCATCTACATCGTCCCACTGCAGCCATTCTTCCGGAATAAGGTTTACAATTTCACGGAAAATTTCTTCGTTAAGAACGGACTTCGCAAAAGCATCGGCTTCTTCTAGTTTTGAAGCACTTGGAAGCAACACGTGATCTTTAATGTATTTAAAAGGTGTTTTTGCTGCGGCGTCAAAATTTTGCCAGTTATGATGAAAATAAAATGAAGCGCCATTATCAATCACCCAAAGTTCTTTGTGCCACATCAAAAGATTGGTGTTTTTGTAAGTGCGGTCAATATTGGTGATAAAAGCATCCAACCAAACAATTTTTGAGGCCAAATAATGATCAATTTTTACACTGGTGTCAAACGCAATAGCACCAGAAAGATAATGCAGTCCGAGATTCAGACCTTCAGAAAACTTCAGCAAATCCTGAATTTCTTCATCGCCTTCAGTTCTGCCGAAATCCACATCAAGATTCGCAAAAACCAGTTCCGGAATCTGCAGACCTAAAACTTCAGCAATTTTTCCGCCCAAAAGTTCCGAAATCAGCATTTTCACGCCGTGACCACCGCCACGGAATTTCAGTACATATTTAAAATCGTCATCCGCTTCCGCTAAAGCCGGCAAACTTCCGCCCTCACGAAGAGGCAGAATGTAACGCATAACCGTAACGGTACGAAGTTGAAGGTCTTTCACCATTTTTCAAAAATACGGAAAAAGTGTTATCCGATTCATGTTGTTTGATTTTCTGAGGAAAGTGAATCTGAAATCTATAGACAGAGACCTTGTTATTACGGCTTTTTTCTATCTTTGTTCTATGTCACACAACAACGATAAACGCCTTTATCTTATTGATGCGTATGCGATGATTTTCCGCGGCTATTACGCTCTAATCCGTAATCCAAGACTCACTTCGAAAGGAATGGACACGTCTGCGATTTTCGGATTCACCAATTCACTTATTCAACTGATCAGAAAGGAAAAACCTTCCCATTTGGCAGTGGTTTTTGATGTCGGAAGAGAAAATGTAAGAACGGCGGATTTTGCCGATTACAAAGCCAATCGCAGCGAAACTCCGGAAGCCATCAGAATTGCTGTTCCGTATATTCATAAGATTCTTGAAGCAATGAAAATTCCGATTTTGGGAGTGGAAGGTTATGAAGCCGATGACGTTATCGCAACCATTGCCTGCAAAGCCGAAAAGGAAGATTACAGCGTATTTATGGTGACTCCGGATAAGGATTTCGGGCAGTTGGTGACGGATAAAATAAAAATTTATAAACCCGGACTGAAAGGCGGTGATGTTGAAATTCTCGGGGTTGAAGAAATCAAAGCCAAATATGAAATAGAAGATCCTAAGCAGGTAATCGATTTTCTCGCAATGATGGGCGATGCGGTGGATAATATTCCGGGATTAGAAGGCGTTGGTGAGAAAACGGCAATGAAGTTTCTGAAGCAATTCGGTTCCATTGAAAACCTTCTGGCAAATACCGACCAGCTGAAAGGAAAACTGAAGGAAAAAGTAGAAGCTTCGGCGGAAAGAGGAATTCTCTCTAAGAAACTTGCGACGATTATCTGTGATGTTCCGGTTGAGTTTGAACAGCATTATTACGATCTTGAAACTCCCGATTTTGAAAAAGTTAGAGAAGTGTTCGGAGAAGTGGAATTCCGCAGAATGTACGAAGATTTGTACCGGGCTTTTGCACCGGCAGAAACAGTTTCAGCATCGCAGCAACTTGGCGGAGCTGAAGTAGATCCAAACAAAATTTCCCGTTACGACAAACAGCCGGCGTCCGGAAATCAGTCGGTTCAGTTGGATTTGTTTGCGAATTTTGAAGAGTTGGATCATGCAACTTCCTCCAAATCAACGATCGAACAGAATGATCATCTGTATCAGTTCATTGATACAGCAAAGGCGCAGCAAATTCTCGTTGAAAATCTGATGAAGCAGCGTGTGGTTTGTTTTGATACGGAAACAACTTCGCTCAACGAAATGGAAGCCGAACTTGTCGGGATGAGTTTTTCTTACAAAAAAGGTTTGGCCTATTACATTCCGCTTTCCGAAAACAGGGACGAATGTTTGGCGACACTTGAAATTTTCAAGCCGTTTTTTGAAAAAGAAGAGGTGTTGAAAATTGCGCATAATCTTAAATTCGATTATAAAATTCTGAATCTTTATGGTGTTGAAATCAAAGGAAATCTTTTTGATACCATGATTGCGCATTACCTTCTGAATCCGGACGGAAGACACGGAATGGATTATCTTTCAGAGATTTACCTGAATTATAAACCGGTTTCCATTGAAACCATTATCGGTAAAAAAGGAAAAAATCAGGGAAGTTTCCGTGATGCAGATTTAAAAACGCAGACGGATTACGCAGCGGAAGATGCTGATGTTACGTTTCAGCTGTACGAAATTTTTGCTCCGCAGCTGAAGAAAGAAAACCTTGAAGATTTATTCTATAAAGTGGAGATGCCTTTGATGGAAGTGTTGGCGAAAATGGAACTTGCCGGAATTTCCCTTGATGAAAACTGGCTGAAACAGGAAAGTACGGACCTTGAAAATGACCTTAAACAGCTTGAAGCCAAGATTTTTGAACTTTCGGGCGAAGAGTTTAATATGAATTCACCAAGGCAGTTGG
This sequence comes from Bacteroidota bacterium, assembly GCA_023458415.1. Classification (GTDB taxonomy): domain Bacteria; phylum Bacteroidota; class Bacteroidia; order Flavobacteriales; family Weeksellaceae; genus JAEWZO01. The sequence continues at coordinate 10,907 of JAEWZO010000019.1, read as the reverse complement.
GCGAAATTCTTTTCGATAAAATGCAGCTGGATCCGAAAGCTAAAAAAACCAAAACCGGACAGTATCAAACTTCCGAAGATGTGTTGCAGAAACTGGCCTCAAAACATGAAATTATTCCGCATATTCTGGAGTACAGAACCTATCAGAAACTGAAATCAACCTATGTTGACGCATTACCGTCTCAAATTGACAAAGATGACAACCGCGTTCATACCAATTTCTCGCAAACTACGGCTGCAACAGGACGATTAGCATCAGTAAACCCAAACCTTCAGAATATTCCGATCCGAACACTTCGCGGACAGCAGATTCGCGGTGCTTTTGTTGCTGATCCCGGTCAGAAACTGATTTCCGCGGATTATTCTCAGATTGAACTTCGACTGATAGCAGAAATCGCCGGTGAAGAAAACATGATTGAAGCGTTTAAGAAAGGAGAAGATATTCATGCTTCTACGGCTTCTAAATTGTTCAATGTTCCGTTGGAAGAAGTGTCAAAAATGCAGCGTTCACAGGCAAAAACGGTGAATTTCGGTATTATTTACGGACAGGGAGCATTTGGTTTGGCGGAACAGACCGGACTTTCCAGAACGGAAGCCAAACAGATGATCGAGGAATATTACAAAACCTATCCAAAACTGAAGGAATGGATGACGAAACAGGTTGATAAAGCCAGAGAACTGGGTTATGTGGAAACTATTCTGAAAAGAAAACGCCACTTAAAAGACATCAATTCGGGTAATTTTGTGGTGAAAGGTCACGCCGAAAGAAATGCTGTAAATGCGCCTATTCAGGGTTCTGCAGCGGATATTATCAAGATTGCAATGATCAATATTCAGAAAAAACTGGAAGAAGAGAATCTGGAAACCAAAATGCTTCTTCAGGTTCATGATGAACTTGTTTTCGAATCGCCGGAAAATGAAGTGGAAACCGCATCAAAACTCATTAAAACAGAAATGGAAAGTGCGATAGACACCGAAGTTCCGCTTTTGGTTGAAGTCGGAGTCGGGAAAAACTGGCTGGAAGCACATTAAAAACGGAAGTCAATAATAAGAAGTAGAGGTTCTTTACTCTTGAATTGAGTGGAATATTCCGAAAGAAATTCTAAAAAAAATCGTATCATTAACGAAAAATTTTTGCAGCCGATGCATATAAACACACTACTTGCACCAGTTTTTGTTGAACAGCTGGTTACCACAGCCAACGATATTATTTGGTCTTATGCACTTATCGCACTTTGTATTTTTCTTGGACTGTATCTTAGTATCAAAACCAGATTTTTGCAGATTCGTCTGTTCAAAAATATGCTGAAGCAACTGTTTCAGGAAGGATCCAACGATAAAGGAGTTTCACCGTTTCAGGCGTTTTCTATTGCAATTGCAGGACGTGTTGGTACCGGAAATATTGCAGGAGTTGCTACGGCGATTGCGTTGGGCGGTCCTGGTGCAATTTTTTGGATGTGGATTATCGCTTTTCTCGGTAGCGCAACTGCTTTTGTAGAAGCTACATTGGGACAGGTCTATAAAATTGAGAAAAATGGTGAGTACCGTGGTGGACCTGCTTATTACATCGAAAAGGGAATCGGTAAAAAATGGTATGCTGTACTTTTTGCCGTAACCACCATTCTTGCATGTACATTTTTTCTTCCGGGTGTTCAGGCGCAGAGTATTTCAGAAAGTATGAATAATGCTTTCGGATTTAACAGAATGTATATCGGGATTACTGTTGCTGCAACTTTGCTTTTAATTTTAGTTGGAGGTTCAAGAAGAATTGGACGTTTTTCTGAGATTGCCGTAACTTTTATGGCCGCAGCATATATTCTGATGGCGATTATCCTTATCGGTTCCAATATTACACGAGTTCCTGAAGCGTTGAGTCTTATTTTTTCTTCCGCTTTCGGTTTCGATTCAACTTTTGGCGGAATGATTGGTTCCGCAATTATTTGGGGTGTTAAACGTGGGATTTATTCTAATGAAGCAGGGCAGGGAACTGCACCGCATGCTGCAGCTGCAGCCGCAACATCGCATCCTGCAAAACAGGGAATTCTGCAGGCATTTTCTGTGTATGTTGATACGCTTTTTGTGTGTACTGCGACAGCATTCATGATTATATTTTCCGGAATGTATAATGTGAAAGGCGAAAACGGCGAAATGCTTGTAAATAATTTGCCGGGTGTTGAGGAAGGTGCTGCATTCACGCAGGCCGCGATTTCCCAGACTTTTCCTTCAATTGGTGAAGGTTTTGTCGCCTTTGCTCTTTTGTTTTTTGCTTTTACTACTGCGATGGCGTATTATTTCATTGCGGAATCCAATCTCTTTTATTTAAGTAAGAAGAAGGCAAATATTTTTATTGTTTGGCTTCTGCGCGCAGTTTTTGTCGGTAGTATCGTATTTGGTTCTATCAGTTCCGGTGGACTGGCTTGGGCAATGGGAGATATCGGAGTTGGTTTAATGGCTTGGTTCAACTTAATTGCTGTGATTATTCTTCACAAAAGAGCTCTTTTAGTACTGAAAGATTACGAACAGCAGAAAAAAGAAGGCAAAGATCCAATTTTCGAACCGGAAAAACTGGGCATCAAAAATACTACGGAATGGTAGTATCTTTGTGGCGTTATCATGAAGTTTCTCATCATCATTCCTGCGCATAACGAGGAGAAAAATATTTTTTTCTGTCTGGAATCTTTACGGAATCAATCTTTCGCAGATTTTCGCTGCGTGGTGGTGAACGACGGTTCCGATGATCAAACAGGTTCAGTTGCTGATGAGTTTTCTACGAAGGATTCAAGGTTTACTGTTTTGACGCTTCCAAAATCCGAACATCAACCAGGCGCAAAAGTGGTTGAAACGTTCAACAAAGGTATTCAAAGTCAAAATCTGGAGAACTTTGATGTGATTTGTAAGTTTGATGCGGATATCATTTTTCCTTCAGATTATCTTGAAAAAATCAATAAAGTTTACGAAACGCAACCAATCTCCGGGATGGTTTCAGGAATTGTCAAGATTCGAAAATCTGTTTTTGAGAAACAGTTGGCTTTCAATTTTCAAGATGAAAAAAAACAGTGGACCTTCGAAAAAATTTCTTCTAAAGATCACGTTCGAGGCCCTATAAAATCCTACAGGAAAGAGTGTTTCCTGCAGATGAACGGACTGCGCTCCGTTTTAGGATGGGACAATATTGACGTGATGCTTGCGAAAAAACACGGTTGGGAAACGGTCACCATCAAAAATCTTTGGGTGAAGCATCTTCGTCCCACCGCTTTCAAATATAAAAATCAGAAAGCCGAAAAACTCGGAGAATATTTTTATAATATTGGGCTCAGTTTCCCATTGGCTACAGTTTCATCGGCTAAATCCTCACTAAAAAATAAATCAGTTTCTGAGTTTTTTACAACGCTGCGAACTTTTTTGAAACAGAAAAGCGAGCGCAAACTCAACAAAGAAGAAATTAATTTCATCCGCAACTTAAGGTGGAAAGAAATGTTTAAGAAATTTAAAATATGAAAAAGCTCACTCTGTTAGCAGCGTTCATCATCGCAATTGGTTTGAATGCTCAGAAAAAAGCAGATCTCATTGTTCACAATGCAACGATATACACAGTCGATCAGCAATTTTCAAAAGCAGAAGCAATGGCAGTAGCCGACGGAAAAATTTTGGCTGTCGGGAAAAATTCAGATATTCTGAAAAAATTCAAAGCTGCCAAAACAGAAAATCTTTCCGGAAAAATCATTTATCCAGGGTTTATCGATGCGCACTGTCATTTTACAGGTTATGCAACAGATCAGTGGAAATGTGAACTTTGGGGCACAAAAAGCTGGGAAGAAATACTTCAGAAAATGCAGCTATACGCCAAAACCGCACCGATGGAGTGGCTTTACGGCAGAAGTTGGGACCAAAATGACTGGCCGATTAAAGAGTTTCCTAATAAATCGGAACTTGACAGGCTTTTTCCAGATCGACCGGTATACTTGAAAAGAATTGATGGTCATGCTGCAGTGGCTAATCAGAAAGCACTGGATATTGCAGGAATCACAACTTCCACTGTGATTGCAGGTGGAGAAATTGAACAAAAAAATGGAAAACTTACCGGTTTGCTCATCGATAATGCGATGAAACTGGTGGAAAAACACATTCCGGAAATTGATGATCAGTTGGCGATCAAATATTTTGGTGATCTGCAGCAACGCTGCTTTTCTTCCGGATTAACTTCGCTGCACGATTGCGGAATTTCGGAACATACAGTTTCACTCCTCCAAAAAGCGAGGGATCAGGATGTTTTGAAAATGAAAATTTTTGCTTTATTGGAAGATAATCCTGAATATTATGACAAATGGATTTCAAAAGGGAGATTTACAGACAGAAATATCACTGTTGGTGGATTTAAGGTATATTCCGATGGTGCGTTGGGTTCGCGTGGTGCGTGTCTGATTCACGATTACGAAGATAAACCTGGTTGGAAAGGCTTTCTGCTCAGCGACGAAACTCATTTCAGAAACCTCGCAAAGAAGTTGAAAAACAGTAATCTTCAGATGTGCACACACGCCATCGGCGACTCTGCAAACCGCACTATTCTTAATATTTACGGCGATGTACTCGGGATTGATAACAACCGCAGATGGCGAATCGAACATGCACAGATTGTGGATGAAAAAGATTTTGGATTGTTCGGAAAATTCAATGTGGTTCCATCAGTTCAGCCAACACACGCCACATCCGATATGTATTGGGCGGAAGAAAGATTGGGAAAAAATCGGCTTTCGAATTCGTATGCATATCGCGAACTGTTGGAGCAGACCGGTTGGCTTCCGTTAGGAACCGACTTTCCGGTTGAAGAAATTAATCCTTTAAAAACATTTTTAGCTGCCGTTGTGCGCAAAGATGATAAGAATTTTCCGGAGAATGGTTTCCAGACAGAAAATGCACTTTCGCGTGAACAGGCGATTCGTGGAATGACAATTTGGGCTGCAAAAGCAGCATTTGAAGAAAATGAAAAAGGAAGTCTGGAAGTTGGAAAAGCAGCCGATTTCATAGTGTTGGATTCTGATTTGATGAAAGTTTCCGAGGATAAAATTCTTCAAACTAAAATTCTGGCAACGTATCTTAACGGCGAAAAAGTTTTTGGAGCAAACTGATGGAAAAGAACAGGAAAAGGGAAATACAAGTGAGAATTTTTCGGTTTTTTGTGCCGGAAGGTTTTCGAAAGCCGCTGAAGAATTTCGTTTACCGTGAGCGTGCAAAACTCAGGTTCAAAAAATTTCTGCAGAAAGGAAATAAAAATACGCCCAAAATTGACGGACTGCTTGTTTCTCTCACCAGTTTTCCCGGCAGAATTTCTACCATTTCCGATACGTTGGTTTCACTACTTAGCCAAAGCCGGCTTCCTGAAAAAACTTTATTGTGGCTCGGTGAAGAGCAATTCCCGAACCGCGAAAAAGATATTCCCGAAAATATTCTCAAGCTTCAAAATTACGGACTTGAAATTCGCTGGTGTAAAGATTTGAAATCATACAAAAAACTCATTCCCGCACTCACGGAATTTCCTGAGCATCTTTTGGTTACGGCCGATGACGATATTTATTATCCTAAAAACTGGCTGAAAAATCTTTACGAAAGTTATTCTCAAGATCCTGATTCGATTTATTGCCACCGCGTTCATAAAATCACATTTGACGAAAAAGCTGCTGTGAAGCCTTATCAGGATTGGGAAAAATGCATTATTAACGGTCAGGAAAAACCTGAAGATATACTGTTTTTTACTACAGGCGGCGGTGTACTTTTTCCGCCCAATTGTTTCCACAGCGATGTTTTGTGTGAAGATTTATTTCAAAAACTTTGTCCGCTCGCGGATGATATTTGGTTTTGGACCATGATTCGGCTCAACAAAAAGCCGATAAAAATCTGTAAGAATAATGTGTACCGGATTAAAAACAATGGAAATACACAGGAAGACGAGCCTCTTTGGAAAGTGAACCGTGAAGCCGGACTTAACGACGATCAGCTTAAAAACATCATCGATTATTACGGAGCCGAAAAAGTTTTCGGTTAGAATTTGAATATACTTTTAAGAAAACTTTTGTTAACGTACTCTTCAATCGGAAAAATTTTCAGGAAATAATTTCCGGTAAGAAACATCACCAAAACAATCGCAGGTTTGTATATCAGATTGAGAAAGTCATTGCTGAAATCCGGCAGAATTACCGCGATGGAAATAGCGAGCGTCCCGATAATCATTGCGTACACCATTTCAATCGTGAAAGGAAAAACCTTGAATTTTACATAGTTGAAAGAAATTTTCGCAATATTAAAAAGCGTGAGTGAAATTGCCGTTGCCAACGCCACACCTAAAAGTTCGAGACGTGTGTATTTCAGGAAATAATAATTGAGGCCGATAGTGGCAAAAGCCAGAAAAAGCATCACTACAATGTTGAAACGATAATATTTCGAAAGCGATATAATATGTCCGTTGAAACCTGTCGCAAGATCAAAAAGTATCGCAAAACCGAGAAGCCAAATTACAGGTTCAGCTTCACGCAGAAGATTTCCGTTGCTGATAAATTGGGTTAGATAAGGAAATCCGACAAGCACGCACGAAAGCAATACCAAACCAAGAAAAAATAAAGTTAGCGAAGATTTTTTGTGGAATCTGTCCAGTTCTTCAAACTCGTTATTGGCAATATTTTTATTGATGATTGGCGCCGAAATATTATATAATCCCATCGCTGGAACTGTAATCAGCGAAATAATTGCATACAGCGTGTTGTAAACTCCGTTCGGCTGGAAACCAAGGTTTTCTGAGATCATCACCGAATCGATTCGTAGCGCGATGAAATTTCCAATATTTCCTAAAAAGCCGAAAAAGCTGTAATTCAGAACGTCTTTCCACAAACCGTCTTTTTTGATGTAATCGGTTGAGAAATCAGGCTTGAATTTTTCTAGTTTGTTCGCATAAATCACATAGCCTAAAAAAGCAAGGATAAACATGAAAAAGAAAAATGCATACGCCGTTTTTTCAGGAAAGCCGAGATAGAAAAAGATGCAGAAAGCTCCGAGATTAGCCAGTCGTGGCAGAAGGTTTTCAAAAATATTCGGAATCACAATCCGCTTATAATTCGAAATATATTTGTTTAGAACAGTGCTGAATGCGAGAACCAGAATGAGCGGTAGAATCAGCGCTTTCATGTTCCACATCTCTGTATGGCGAAGTTGTGGAAACAGATAACTCACGGCAAAAAATCCCGCAATAAAGATGGCGAAATTTATGAGAATGCCCGCAAGAGAAAGGGAGAGGAAATTCTGATGTTTTCCGTCCGCCTGCGTTTTTGTGTAAAATCTAACATTGGAAAAAGAGAGTCCAAAAACCACTATCGGAACAAGCATCTCTGCAGTAGGAAGCACATAGCGAAGTTTTCCGTAGAACTCCATGTCTTCCGGAAAAATAAAAATCGAAGAAAATGTTCCGAGCAGAAAACCAAAATATCCAATCAGCGAATATTTGAAACCCTGCCTTGCGACAACACTCATGCGCTTAGGTTCTTTAGAAATCTCAAAAATTACAACGAACTTTTAGGCCGATAATTTTAAATGAGCCCACAAAGATAATCAAATATGTTAAAGAAATGTTAAAAGCAGGGCGTTTTTCTTTAAGTTTTAATTACTTTGTACAATCTATTGACAGTAAATTACACGCTATGAAAAAAATTCTTATTACTTCCGGTTTGTTACTTTTGGCTTCCTGCAAAACAGCAGATACGGTAAAACAACAGCCGTTTACTTGGGAAGGTTCAAATGTTTATTTTCTGCTTACCGACCGTTTTAATAACGGGGATAAAAGCAATGATATTACGCTGGGAAGAACAGAAAAATCAGCAGTTTTAAGAGGTTTTGAAGGCGGAGATTTGCGTGGAATTATCCAGAAAATTGATGATGGTTATTTTACCAATCTTGGGATCAATGCAATTTGGATGACGCCGTTTTTGGAGCAGATTCATGGCGCAACCAATGAAGGCACAGGAAATACTTACGGTTTCCACGGATATTGGACGAAAGACTGGACCGAACTTGATCCAAATTTTGGAACCAAAGCCGATTTGAGAGAATTGGTGGAAAAAGCTCACGCGAAAGGAATTCGCATTGTTTTGGATGCTGTTATAAATCACACAGGTCCGGTTACACCGATTGACCCGGTTTTTCCTGCTTCTTGGGTAAGAACTTCGCCACAGTGCGCCTACAATAATTATCAGAATACAACGGCATGTACGCTTGTTCAAAATCTTCCGGATATCTTAACCGAATCCAACGCGCCGGTTGATTTGCCACCGATGCTTGTGGAAAAATGGAAAAAATCCGGCAAATACGAAGCAGAAATGCAGTCATTGGATGCGTTTTTTGCCAGAACCGGTTATCCGCGCGCGCCAAAATATTACATCATGAAATGGCTTGCCGATTATGTAGAAGAATTTGGGATCGACGGTTACAGAGTTGATACTGTGAAGCACACCAACGAAGATGTGTGGAAAGAATTTCAGAAGGTTTGTCAGGAAGCTTTTGATATTTACAAAACAAAGAATCCGACAAAAGTATTGGATAACAATTTGTTCTTTACCGTAGGAGAAGTGTACGGTTACGGAATTTCTCAAAAACAGGATTATAATTTTGGGGACAGAAAAGTCAACTATTATCAGAATGGTTTCAAATCTCTTATTAATTTCGATTTTAAAGGCGACGCTAACAAAACTTATGAGGAAATTTTTTCATCATATTCTAAAATGCTTCAATCTGATTTGAACGGTAAAACAGTGATGAATTACCTTACTTCACATGATGACGGACAACCATTTGATAAAGAACGCCGCAGAACTTTCGAAGCCGGAACCAAGCTTTTACTGGCGCCAGGAATTTCACAGGTGTATTACGGTGACGAAACCGCCAGAAGTTTAATTATCGAAGGTGCAGAAGGCGATGCCACACTTCGCAGTAATATGAACTGGAGCGACATCCAATATAAAGATTCCGCTAAAAAACTTTTGGAACATTATGGAAAATTAGGAAAATTCCGGGCCGGTCATCCTGCAGTTGGAGCGGGTGTTCACCAAATGATTTCTTCTGCGCCATATTGGTTTACGAGAACGTATAACAACGATAAAGTTTTAATTGGACTCGATCTGAATGAAGGAAGCAAAACGGTGAGTGTGAATAATTTCTTTGCGGACGGAACCAGACTGCGCGATGCGTACAGCGGCAAAACAGCCAAAGTGGAAAATGGCCAGGTTACTATTGATACAGGTTTTCAGATTGTTTTGTTTGAACGCTATTAATGAGAAAATCTAAAAAAGAGAAAGGACAGTTTTACTGTCCTTTTTTTATTGGAATGGAGCTTCAAGAAACTCGTTTAGCGGTGCAATCGATTTGAAAACCTTCACGATGTATTCCACCGCATTATCGCTCAGCAGCGTTTCGTCAGAAATAGGATGGGTGACGATGAAGTTTTTCAATTTCAGATATTCTGCCATTTTATCGTCTTTTTCAAAACCTTGGGGAACATTTTTTAATTTGTTTTCAACACTCAGTCCGCGGAAATAATTCCTGAATTCTTTTTGTTCCAGAATCTTACTAAACTGTTCTCCATTGTAGGAAATCTCTTTTCGAATTTCTTTCAGAGTTTGAGGGTCAGGTTGGTACACGCCGCCCGCCAGAAACGATTTTCCCGGCTCGATGTGAAGATAGTAACCGGAAATTTTTCGACCTTTTCCCATGCCCAAACCAGCACCAAAATTGGTTTTGTACGGCGATTTATCCTTAGAAAACCGAACATCACGATAAATCCGGAATAATGCTTTTTTGCCATCAGTCTTTCCAATTTCTTCATCAAACTCGGCTATTTCTGCAATGATGGCTTCCACAAAGTTCAATACATTTTCATGCGCAGCAGTGTATTTTTGCTTATTTTCATTAAACCATTCGCGGTTGTTATTGTTGGTTAAATCGCGCAAAAACTTCAAAGTTTCTTTATTCAGAGTTGCATTCATTTTCAGTAATTTTATCAAAGTTAGAAATAATCGAATTAGGTTGAACGTTTTAAATAAATATCTAACATCATGTCCCGTAATCCGTATAAAATGATTTTGAAGCAGAAAATTGTAAAAGGTTTTGAAAGCTTTAGCAATGGAGATTACAAGCCGCTTTTAGATTTGTACGATGAAAATGTGCATCAGATTTTTGAAGGCAATCATGCTTTGGGTGGCGAAAGATTTACAAAAGCCGGTGTAGAACTTTGGTTTCAACGTTTCATTCGCCTTCTTCCTTCCAAATTTGAACTGAAAGATTTTATTATCTCGGGTGGACCGTGGAATACCGATGTAGTTTTTGAATTTCAGGATACGGTTTCTCCAAAATTCGGCGAATCTTATTTGAATCACGGAATTCTTCGTGGCAAAATTGTTTGGGGAAAGCTAAGTTAATCCATATTTATGTGGATACGGCGAAAGTAGAAAATGCACTGAAAATCCTTGCAGAAAACGGAGTAGAGGAAGCTTCGGCCGAACCTGTGAAAGATCCTGAAATGTAAAGAATTGATTTTCCATACATTAACAAAAGTTTAATAAAACCGCTTATAAATTATCAAAAATAAAAAACGTATCTTTGCAACCGAATTATAGACGATCTTTTACATGAATTTATTTACGGAGACCAATTTAAGTCCTGAGATCCTTCAGGCGATTGGCGATCTGGGCTTTGTGAGCCCAACTGAAATCCAAAAACAGACTATTCCTTTTATCTCTTCAGATATTCGCGATCTCATCGCACTTGCGCAGACAGGAACAGGCAAAACAGCAGCATTTTCGCTTCCGATTTTGGATATGATTGACGACGGGAGTCGCAAAATCCAACTTTTGGTGCTGTGTCCTACAAGAGAAC
>JAEWZO010000018.1 GCA_023458415.1 Bacteroidota bacterium | reverse complement strand
ATTGAATTAATATATGACGCCAATAAATTTACAAATGATGAAAGTGATTTTGGTAAAACAAATGTTCCATTTTTCTTCCAAGATATTGACTTTGATAATGAAAAAGAACTGATATTTACAGAAATTGACAACGGTCAAAGAGGAGTAGCTACTTTTAAAGTATTTGGATTTGATTATGGAGATTTGGAAAGTGAATTGTATGGAAAAACATATAAAGAACCTTATATTTCATTAGATGAAATGTCTAAAATTGACTACGACAAGAAAAGGATTATCATTTATGGTTCGGGTGGAATTTGTAATGGAAGTTATACATTTTATGAATTGTTATCAGCAAAAAATGAATATGACAAAAACTCATTCCATAAAATTGGCGAAATTTTAGAAGTACGAGATGATAATGCAAATAAGTGCTATCAAAAAACTTACAAAATTATTGAAGAAAGAAAAGAACTTGTTTCCACCAAACAAATTCAATAAAAAAACTTCTGCCAACATTGTATTGGCAAAAAACGGGGTGAATATTGTCTTTGCGCATTCAGTTAACAAAATTCGCAAAAATGCTTTTCATATTTCTATTTTCCGTAATTTAGAAATCTGAAAAAGCATTTTGCTCAGGTTCGGTTTTCCTTTGAAAATGTCAGCAAAGTAGCCCGCACTTCGCCAATACTTTTTCCGATGTGGCGAAATCCGCTCCACTCCTTTCGCCACATCGGCCCGGCGGCTTGCACCGCCTGATGTGCCGCCGCTGCGCGGACGTCGCACATCAGGCGGTTTTTAATATATAAAACCACCACTCGTTTCCTTTAGCCGCAGTTGCTTTTTCCTCATTATTTTTATCGTTTTAGTGGAGTCGGAGAAACCTAACGAAGTGGTTCGACGTAGTCAATCTTCGATTTCATATTGCTTTTTTTCTTTAATTTAGACACCATTACAAGGAAATCTTCAGGGAGCAAATCTTGGTATTGCAGCTTTCGACGTTATCGAAGTTACGAAAAGAACGGGCGGTTCAAGCTCTGATCTTCCAAGCGTTTCCATCCGCATCCGTAACGCAACAGATATTGCGAATACCGCATTGCATCTATTTTCCAATGCACCGGTTCCACAATCTTCTTCAGAACCGTTCGACATTACACCTCCAGCAACTGTGGGACAAATTGAACTTTCTTCCGCACCATAATAAAAAAGTTAAATATTCAAAACCGAATCTCCTTCTGAGGTTCGGTTTTTTTAGTCCAAGTTTTAATGCTTCTAAAACTAAATATTTAAAGTTGAATGAAATCAATAAAATAAAACCTTTATGTATTCAATAAAAAACCCCTACAGATTGGAGTTGCAGAGGTTAACATTTTAAACTAAATAGTTAGTTTTATTTTTCGATAAAGAATTTCACGTTTTCGATAGGTCGGCCAATCATCGCCACTGAGCCTTTTATAATAATAGGACGCTGAATTAATGAAGGATTCTCCGACAGAATCTTAATCCACTCATCTTCTGAAAGTTCTTGTCCTGCAAACTGATCTTTATAAAGCTTCTCTCCTGTCCTGATGATGTCGTGAACATTCAAATTGAGTTTTTTCAGAACGGTTTTAATCTCCATTTCAGAAAGTGGATCTTCAACAATGTCAATAATCTCGAAAGCCACATTGTTTTCATCCAAATGTTCAAGAATTGCTCTCGATTTGGAACATGAATTATTATGAAGCACTTTGATCATTGATGATAATTTTCAGTAAAGTTAGTGAACAGACGAAATTCTGTGTTCTACAATTACAGGCTAAACTTTCAAATTTCAGTTAAAACAATCCGTGAAGTTCGGCTTCAATTCTTTCCAGAATATATCCGAAATCTTCCGGATGTTCCACAAAATCCAGGTCATCAACTTCAATAATCAAGAGTTTTCCTTCCTTGTAACCGGAAATCCACTTTTCATATTTCTGGTTCAGTTTGGTAAGATATTCAATTGAAATTGTAGCTTCGTAATCGCGTCCACGTTTGTAAATTTTCTTTACAAGATTCGGAACATCCGATTTAAGATAAATCAACAGATCCGGTGCGGAAACAAAAGATTTCATCAGATCAAAAACCGAAGAATAATTATTGAAATCACGGTCTGTAAGAAGATTCATATCGTTCAGGTTCTCGGCAAAAATATGAGCGTCTTCATAAATAGTACGGTCCTGAATAATGTTTTTGCCACTTTCGCGAATTTCTTTCACCTGGCGGAATCGGCTTCCAAGAAAATAAATCTGTAGCGCAAAACTCCACTTGCTCATATCCGAATAAAAATCTTCCAGATAGGGATTGTGGTCCACATCTTCGAACTGAGCTTCCCAACCGTAATGTTTGGCAAGCATGGTGGTTAAAGTAGTTTTTCCGGCACCGATATTTCCTGTAATGGCGATATGCATAATTTCTCTGATGGCCTTCAGCGAACGCTTTCAGCAGTTAAAAAGTTAAAATTCAAGTGAAAAAAAAGTCCGGAAAACAGCAGCGAAAAATTGTGTTATTCCGAGCGATTTCCGAGTGGGTAAAGATAAAGTTTCCGCCTGTTCAGTTCAAAATATGAAGTGGAGTTTTTATCCACAATCTGCGATTCTTTAGACTCAAAGACTTTATCGAGAATGTTGGGAAAATTAAACTTGTAGAAAGTAGTATTCGTGATGATGTAAATATTTTCGTTCTCGCGCTGAAGCCTTTTTCCATCAGAAATTTCCGCAGAAAACAATGGCTCCGCACTGAAATTGTAAACTTCGAAACGGTTTTTTCTCAGCAGAAAAAGTTTGGAATCGTAAATCAGCATATCTGTAACATCATCGAAACTGAAAAAGAACGGATAAGAACTGATGATTCTGTCGTCACGGAAATTGTACTGAATCAGACGTTTAGCGCTTTCATCGAGAAGCCAAATCTGCTGTAAATCTTCTGCGTAAGCCATTTTAATAAACCCGAATTTCTGAAGTTCCAGTTTCTGAATTTCTACAAGGTTTTGATCCACAAACTTCATTTCCTGTGCGTTTTCAGAAAACATCACAATATTGAGTGGATTCTGCACATTCTGAATTTTGAAAGGCAGCGTAAACATCATCCTTCCCTGATGTTTCCCGAGTGAATCGTATTTTGTAAAACTGAAATTTTTGTTTTTGTAGAGATATAAATTTCCGTAATCATCAGCGAAAAACTGTTCAACATCACGAAGTTCCACCGAATCAATTCGCACGCTTTTCTGCGCCGAAACAACAACGAAAAAGAACAACAGAAAAACAGCTAAAAATTTCATTCAGAAATAGTTGTGTTAACAATTCAAAGATAAAAAATGACGCCAAAATCAGCGTCATTTTTTATTTCTTATTTCAAAATTAATTAATGGATACTTCGTAAATTTTATCCCAGTTTTTTCCGGTAACTAACATATTGTCGCCTTTGAAAGCGATGCCGTTCAAAACATCATCGTTTCCGGTAGTGTGCTTTTTAGCAATCTCACTGAAATCAAATTTCCCGGCAACTTCACCGTTCTGCGGATTAATTTTCAAAATTATCGGTTTCTGCCACACATTAGCATAGATGAATCCGTTGTGATATTCAAGCTCGTTCAGTTGATCATAAGCCTGAGTATTTCCAGCAACAGAAATGTAGCGAACCATTTTTGTAGGATCATTCACATCAAGAAAATAAATGTTTTTTGTTCCGTCGGAAGCAATCAGGTTTTTTCCGTCGTAGGTTAAACCCCAACCTTCGCCCATTACATTCGGGTAAGGAAACTCGCTCACCAATGAAAGATCTGATTTATTGTAAACGAATCCTTTTTTATTGTACCAAGTTAACTGATAAATCTTGTCGCCCACCAAAGTGGCACCTTCAGAAAAAACGTCAGCCGGTTGCGGAACCGTAACACTTGGCGCGGAACTTCCCAAAGTATATTTCGAAAGTGTGGAAGCGCCTTGTTGTCCGCTGCTTTCATAAACCGTATTGCCATCCAACTGAAATCCCTGTGTAAAACTTTTCGGATCGTGCGGATATTCCTGAACCACAATGTAGGTTAATGCCGCTTCCGGATTTTTTGCAAAAACGTTTATCGTTGCATCCTGGCGAAGAACTTCTCCATTCTTTTTTGTGATATTGAAGGTTACAGCATTGTCGCCCAACGTAAAGAAATTGGGATCAATAACGAGTTTATCAGTTTCCTTATCGCCAAAACTTATGGAAATGCTTTGCGCATTTTCGGTAACTTCCTGCGGTAGTTTTATCGCATCACCGAAATTATAGCCGGTACTTTCCATGGCCAGATTGCTTTCATTCAGCGTGTCCAAAATTGCTTCATCTTTGTTACAGGAAGCCAAAACCGCAAAACTCAGCAAACCGATCAAAATCTTCTTCTTCATTAGATTCTTTAATTTTTTCAAATGTAAGATTTTTTTTTGCAGCAAAATCTTTGCCCTTTTTGCCCGCGTTTCTACAATAAAAAAGAACGCGCCTGAAGCACGTTCTCTACAAAATATGTCGGAAAAATTAATTTTCAACGTAATCTTTAAGCGCCTGAGTCACGATGGAATTCCAGCCTTCTTCAAAATTTTTTGTTTCAAAATCTTTACCTAAATGGTCAAAATTCTCCAGGCCTTTGTGTGTAAGCGTAACCATTGTACCGTCGCCGTCTGCTTCCAGTTCCCATTTTACCAAAGTTTTCTCTTTAGAAATTTCCGGGTAAGTCCATGTATGTTTCAGTTTTTTATTTGGAATAACTTCCAAAACTTCGCAGTGATGATGATAACGGTCTTCTTCGGATCCTCCGTAGAAAGCAAATTCCGTGTGGGGTTCAGCCACAAAATCCGGGATATCAAAATACCATTCTTTCATTTGTTTTTTTTCGGTAAGTGCTTTCCAAACGCGGTCTACCGGAGCATTCACCTTTTGTTTAACAACTACATTATCGTGCATAATATTTGGTTTTTATTGTTGATTAAAATTAGTGAAATTTTATGGGATTTACCAAATAATAAAACTGATAAGACTCATTGTTTTCGAAGTATTGGTTTAAATTTGCAACCGATATGAAAACTTTAAAAAAAACAATGATATATTTTCTGTTATTCCTCCTTGTTTTGGCGGCATCTACCTTTCTCGTACTCGGACAGAAGAAATTCGGAAAGTTACCTTCCGGTGAAAGACTTGAAAGAATTAAGAAATCTCCGCATTACAAAAACGGAAGATTTGACAATCTGAATCACACACCACAACTTGCTGAAGACACATCCATGCCGGAAGTGATGTTCCGGTTTCTTTTCGGCAAAACTGTAAACAAAATTCCTAGGAAAGCTTTCCATTTTGAAAAAACAGACCTAAAAAATCTCAATCCCAATGAAAATATCTACGTTTGGATGGGACATTCCTCATATTTTATCCAGCTGGACGGAAAGAAAATCTTGGTTGATCCCGTTCTGAGCGGTCACGCATCACCGTTTTCATTCACCACAAAAGCATTCAAAGGTTCTGATTTATATAAACCCGAAGATATTCCCGAGCTGGATTTTCTCGTTATCACCCACGATCATTGGGATCATCTGGATTATCAAACTGAACTGCTGAACGGAGCGACCATAGAAGAAGTTCGTGAAAAAACTTCAGCAAAATTCGAAGAGAAAATCGAGACCAAAACTGAAGCGTAGTTTAGACTTCAAAGTTTAATTTTGCAGCTGCAAAAATTTACTTTACATGGACAAATCGCAAACGGTTTCGGGGTTTCGCGGACTGATTTTCTCGCCGGTTTTCATATACATCTGTCGGTGTGTAATTGGTTTCACCATCGGATTTTTCATGATGCAGGCCATTCCGGAATACGACCTGTTCTGGGCTTTAATCTCGATTCTGCTTGTCATTTCGCCTGAAGGAAAAGACATTCGGAAACTATCCATCGAGCGCGTAAAAGCCAATTTCGTTGGAGCTGCGTCGGGTTTTGCTGCGGTTTTTCTGCCAGTAAGCATATATCTGAAAGTGATGGTTGGAATCATCCTCGCCGCAGTTTTATGTAAAGGATTTAAACTCGTTCAGGTATCGAGAACAGCTGTTGTTGCGGTGATTATCATACTGATTGAAAAGCCCGATGAAGGTTTTATGGCACCGATTGAACGTTTCATTTCAGTGCTGATTGGCTGTCTGATTGGACTGTTGGTAGTCTTAATCACTGCATTTCCAATTCGGTATTTTCACAAAAAAACGCTTGAGATTGAACATAAACTAAGAGACTAGGATTTCTTCAACCCGTTGAAAAATCCTATTTTTAAACAAATTTTAATATGAGTAATAACGCATACATTATAGACGGAACCCGTTCTGCAATCGGGAACTTCAAAGGTCAACTGGCAGCGGTGAGAACCGATGATTTACTGGCTTCAGTAATTAAAAGTCTGATTGAAAAAAATCCGGACTTACCCACTGATCAGATTGACGATGTTATTATCGGATGCGCCAATCAGGCAGGTGAAGACAACCGAAATGTGGCAAGAATGTCGCTGCTTTTGGCCGGACTTCCCGTAACCGTTCCGGGAGAAACTGTGAACCGACTTTGCGCTTCAGGAATGAGTGCGATTGCACAGGCATCAAGAGCCATCAAATCCAATGAAGGAGATCTGTTCATCGCAGGTGGCGTGGAAGGAATGACACGTGGACCATACGCAATTTCTAAAGGAGAAAGCGGATTTGATACGACGCAAAAAATGTATGACTCAAGCTTCGGATGGCGATTCATTAATCCGGAAATGGAAAAAATGTACGGAACTGAAGCAATGGGAAAAACGGCCGAAAATCTTGCAGAAATGTATCAGATTTCCCGTGAGGAACAGGATGAATTCGCACTGAATTCACAAATGAAAGCCAAAAAAGCACAGGAAAGCGGACGTTTAGCTGAAGAAATTTCCGATATCGTGATTCCGCAAAGAAAAGCAGATCCGATTGTCGTAAACAAAGACGAGTTCATCAAACCAAATACTTCGATGGAAGTTTTGGGAAAACTAAGAGCGGCTTTTGTTAAGGAAAATGGAACGGTAACTGCGGGAAATGCGTCCGGACTGAACGACGGAGCCGCGGCAGTAATCGTAGCTTCCGATGAAGCTGTTGAAAAATACAACCTGAAACCACTCGCGAAAATCGTAACTTCTGCCGTAACTGGAACTGAGCCGAGAATTATGGGTATCGGTCCGGTTGAAGCAACCAAACTTGCGTTGAAAAGAGCTAATTTAACTCTGGATCAGATCGATGTGATTGAAATGAATGAAGCTTTTGCCGCACAAAGTATTGCATGTCTTAAAGAACTCGGAATTGCCAACGACGATCCGCGCGTAAACATCAATGGTGGTGCAATCGCTTTGGGACATCCTCTCGGAATGAGCGGAACGAGAATCACCTACTCCGCTGCTTTGGAGCTTCAGAAAACCGGAAAAAAATATGCTTTGTGTACGATGTGCATTGGCGTTGGACAGGGTTATGCAGTAATTCTGGACAATCCGAACGCTTAGAAATTTCGCAAACCGCTGATTTTCAATTTAAACGTTAATTATATCACAAACATTTAAATAAGCGTTTGAATTTTCGTATTTTATTTTATATTTGTTAGCCACTGAAAACTAATGCTTTAAAAACTAAAGTGAATTATTTCAGCGAAAACAAAAGAGTAAAGTATGAAGAGTAAAGAGTTCCGTTCATTATGCCCTTTAGCAAGAAGTCTTGACATATTCGGTGACAAGTGGACGCTTCTGATTTTGCGCGATGTTTCGATGTTTGGAAAAACAACTTTTAAGGAACTTTCGCAGATGCAGGAAAGTATTGCTACAAACACACTTGCCGACCGTCTTGAAAAACTTACTTCTGAAGGATTACTCACCAAAACAAAAAGCACCAGAAACAAGTTGGTTTTCCATTACAACATCACCGAAAAAGGTATGGATCTTCTTCCGATTATCCGTGCAGTTTTCGATTGGTCTTCCAAGTATCTGTACAAAGAAGAGGAAAAACAGGATTTCGAAGCGCTGATGTCGACGGTGAACATGAACTAAAACAAAAAACCTGCTGAAAATAGTAATCTTCAGCAGGTTTTTTTATTAGCCCCATCTTTTTTTGGTTTCTTCGAGCGATTCTTTCAGAAGCTTTTCGAGAACTTTCAGGTTCAGGTCATCAAGTTTTTTAAAATAAACGCAGCCACCATTTGCCACATCAATTTTACCGAGATCTTTCAGGAGCGGATCCATTTCTTCGTGATCTTTATACAAAACATAGAGTGAGAATTTTCCTTTTCTGGGTGAAAATCCAATTCGTGGTGCATCTCCTTCCCTTCCGCTTTCGTATTTATAATGATAACTACCAAATCCAATGATTGAAGGTCCCCACATATACGCTTTTTCACCGGAAGCTTTCTCCATGATTTCAACAAGCTTGAAACTGTCGTCCACTTTTTTGGGATCTGCATTTCTGATGAATTCTTCTACGCTTGCTCCCGTGGGTTTCGTTTTGTTTTCTGCCATATTTTTGAAAATAAGATAAACTAAAATACAAAAAACCAACATCATAATCCTCTGAAACGAAGAAAAAACTGTGTTTTTAGCCCCGGTTGAAGTGGTTATCCTTTTATTTGCGGCGGCTTCGCCGCCGCAAATAAAAGATAGAAACGGAAAACGGGACCTCTTTTGAAAAGAAATCCCGATTGTGTTGCTCCTAAACGAACAAAATTTAGTGTTGTGGCATTTTCGCCGGATCGTCGTAATTCACCATCCAGTTGATTCCGAATTTATCGGTCCACATCCCGAAATAAGCGCCCCAAAACGTATCTGTAAGCGGCATTGTAACTTTCCCGCCCTCAGAAAGTCCGTTGAAAAGACGATCTGCTTCTTCTCGCGAATCGGTGTTTAGGGAAAGTGCAATATTGTTGCCCGCATTGTGATTTGAAGCCCATTCACCACCAGTATCGGAGCCCATAAGAACCGTTTCAGGAGAAATCGGAAGTGAAACGTGCATGATTCTGTTTTTTTCCTCTTCGGAAACCTGTTTCCCTTGCTCAGCAGGCGGCATATCGCCGAAACGACCGATGTATGGGAATTCTCCGCCAAAAACGGATTTGTAAAAGTTAAAGGCCTCTTCGCAGTTGTCGTTGAACGTGATGTAAGGATTTACCTGTGCCATTATTTTTAAATGCTAGTTGTTATTTTTTTGATGATTTTTTGAGATTTTTTATTCTATCTGTGCTGGTCAATCAGGATGACGTTTCCATCAGGATCTTTCAGCGAGATGTGTTCTATTCCGGTCGTACTCTCATCGGCTTCTTTGTCGAGCTGAATTCCATTTGACTTAAGGTGTTTCTGAATGTCGCGTACGTCGGTAAATTCGTCCAGATTATTGGCGTTGCCGTCCCAACCGGGATTGAAAGTGAGCCAGTTTCCTTCAAACATTCCCTGAAACAGTCCGATTACAGCTGCTCCGTTTTTCAGAATAATCCAGTTCTGAGCGATATTTCCGCCCATGTGTTTGAAACCCAGTTTTGCATAAAATTCCAGTGCTTTGTGAATATCTTTCACTGATAAACTGATTGAAAATGCTCCTAATTCCATATTTACGTTAATTTTTCTTGAGTAAAACCGCCAGTTTCCAACCCACTAAAACCAGCAGCCAAACCAGGATTCCGCAGATCCAGAACCAGATTGGAGACGGGATGGTGACCATCATGTAAATGGAGGTGATGAGGAAGATGATGCCGATGATGATGGCGTAAATTTTCTTACGGTCGGAGCAATGAGCGTGGACAGAAAACCACTCGTCAATGCGCCTGCAGCGTAGGAAATAATGACAAAAAAAATTGCCATAAACGGTGCTGTTTCCACATATCGTGCGAGATCATCTGGGTTATTCGGATCTGCTCCCGGAGGAAACGGATACAGTCTGTGCCCAATTGCCTGTACAGCTCCAATTGCCATTCCGCCAACGAACATCCCTACCAGGACCGCCAAAATTTTTCTTAAAATTTTCATTATTACTATTTCTTCTGATTATTAGTCCAGTTCGTTTTATAGGTGAGCGTTCCGTCGTAGCTCGTCCAGTTTCCGATAAACTGAATATACTGCCGCTCTATTTGCTGAGTTTTCTTATTCCAGAAAAAAGTATAAATGAATTTCCCTTTGAAAATTCCGGAATGTTTTCCTGTAGGTTCTTCGGCAAGTTCATAATCGCCATAAACGGTACTTCTTCGCTTGCCGTCTTTGTATTTTGTGATACTCATTTTACCTTCAAACTTGGCAAGATTGCTTCCGTCCACCAAGGTGTTCCCTGCAACAAAATATTCCTGATCATTTTTCTTGTTCTGTTCCGAAATACTGATACGGACTTTAATTGAGGTTTTATCAAGATATCCAGTATAAGGTTTAGATTCGTTAAGCCATACTTTTTCAATATTCGGCATTTGCGCAAAGGCAAGTCCTGAAAAGAAGACCAACAATAAAAATAATTTCTTCATAAGTGAAATTTATACACCAAACTGAGCAAGGTGATGATTGAGATGTTTCGCTAACATAATGTTCCATTCCTGAGCGGTGAGTTTCCCGAAACTGGAATTTTCTTTCCCTTCAAAAGCATCTCGACCTAACTGTTGGACACGTTGAATATTTCCGATAAGTTTCTTTTTTTCTTCCTCAAAATTTCGTTGATTCGGAATGATGAATACCGGACTTGTCGGCATATTCTGCTTGTAGGGTTGCTCTCCTACTACTTTTCCTTTGATGAAATTCTGCAGAACAAACTTCATTAAAAAATTAGGTTTCTTTTGTTTCTCAGGTTCGAAAATAAAAGAATAGGCAACATTCATATGCGCTAAAACCTGATCAACAGACATTTTGCCCCATTTCCGCTGTGTTTCAGGAGTCAGTTTATTGATTCTGTCAATGTAATTTTGAGCAGTCTTCGCATCGAAAATGTTTTCCATAGTTTAAGATTTAAAGTAAAATTAAACTTTTTATGAATACCTCCAACTTTTTTGTGTTTGTGACTGATTGATGAACGATTAACACAGTGATTTTCAAGACAAATACTTACCTGAAAAAAAAACCACTGAAAGTTCTTCAGCGGTTTTTGATTATTCATAATTATTCCTTCCAGCCCCACGGTTTTTCGTTAAACTCAAATGGTTTTGTCAAGTCAAAAGTTGCTGTGAATACCCTGTCGCTACCTACTCTGCGAAGATTATAGGTAAAACTTTTTTCATCCAAAGTGATCCACCAAAGATTGGTGGAAGCATAGGAAATTCGCTGCGCCGTTTCCATATCTGCCGGAAACATCTGCAGTTTTTCGAAACCGTGATTGGAATTCTGTCCGCCGTACTGCGTGACCTTATCTTCGGAACCGTCTTCGTGGCGGTGATCGTGTTTCAGGCGTAGAATGCTGTTTTCATTCTTGAATAAAACCCAGGTTCTGGATTTGTCATCGCCCACGTAAAAAGGAATGCGGATGCGGTTTGGTTCGCAGGACAGAACCTGCATTACAAGGCGTTCTCCCAAAAATCCGTCGCCTTCTTTTCCGCCAGCGGTTACGGTCCCTTCATAGGATTTCCCACAGTGTTTTTCAAGGTTTTTCCAGAAAATCTCACTGGGAACTTCCTTTGTCTGCGCAGACAAAACGGTGAAAAATGTAATAAAAAATAATGTAAATAAAGCAGTTTTTGAATTCATTCGATTTGACTATGAGTTAATGGAATTATTGTTTTTCTGAAGGACATCGTCTACGGAAAACCTGTTGTACTGAATCAGCCAAAGCAGAATCCCGTAATACACCGAATGAACAAGCTGCGACGAAATGGCTCCCCAGTTTTCAATCATCGAACTTCCAAAAACCAACAAAGCCATTGTAAAAAGTCCGAGGAAAATGGAAAATCTGGTGAAGAGACCAAGCATCAACAGCAGGCCGACAACGAGTTCAAGCACCGGTAAAATATAGCCAAAAGCAAGAACCATCGGCTCCGGAAGTACGGAATCCTGAAACTGTTCCACCATTCCCTGTGCAAATGTACTCAGCTTTGGCAAACGGACCAATCCGTGACCAAACATACTCATCGCGAGAGGAAGCCGTAGAAAAAAATACGCAAATTTTGAATCCATAAAAGTTTTCTAAATGTTATTGATAAATCTCTCAGGGACATTTCTGCATCCCTGAAAGACTTTTATTACTGTTCCGCTATCGTCACTTTCGTTCCTTTGGTATGCGCGTTCATCTGTGGCGCGTAGTAGTTCTGCAGCGTTGAAATTCCGTTACTGAACGTTCCCGAAGCATTACAGATCAGATCATATTCGAACACATATTTTCCTTTCGGCATATGCTCGATGTAGAAATTGGTGGACGCATCTTTTGTGCTCTGATAATAACCCAGATTATTTTTCCACTGATAACCGGAAATCACATCCAAAGGTTCAAAACCTGCAGCGCGCATATCTTTTAAATGAATGAATTCCATATTTCTATCGGTATTCAAAATCATTCTTACCGCCACTTTATCGCCGACTTTCAGTGGAGTTTCGGAAGTTATTTTCTGCAGCTCTTCCCCATTTTCAGTCTTGATTTTCTTATACAGCTCCTTCGTAATTGAAATGTAAGATTCGGAAGATTTGATTTTGTCCAGATCTTCGTAATACTGCCAGAACACGCCGCCCTGAACGATTCCTGGACCGGGTTTGGTCACGGTTACAGTTCCCAGGTTTCTGTCAACGTTTTCCGGTTTTACAGAAGACTTTACGTAACCTGTTGCTTTTGTGTCCGGATTTTCCAGCGCTTTTCCACCCCAAATGATGGTTGCTTTGTCGGATTCCGTTCCTGTCCAGGATTTTCCGGAATTCAGGATTGTGTAAATGACTTCAGCTGTACTTCTGGAGGTGTCCCAACTGGAAACTTCCTTCTGAGTAATGAGCCAGATTTTCATTTCTTCAATGAAATTTGCATCGTTTGGCGTGAGTTTGTTGAAGGCTTCCAAAGCTCCGGCGTGGTTCACGGTTTTTGAAGAATACCAACCCCAGTCATTCAGATTCTGTTTCCAGTAAACGCCCTGTGTTTCGGTATTGGTGGAAGTTTCCTTCAGGTAGGTCATCAGTTTTTTGGAAAGGTTCGTCAGTTTGTAATGATCAAACAAAAGTGCAGCTCTGTGCAAACCGAAGAAGGTGAAATCTTTGATTTCGGCTTTTGGTGCTTTCTGAATCACCAAAGTTTTCAAAGTTGCTCCTTTTCCTTTCAGCGGATACTGATTTTCCCAGTAATGACGCGTATCGAGGTAATCCAAAACGAAATTGTTCCAAACGTTTTCGCGTTTCACATCCCAGTATTTATTCACTTCATTATCCACATAAGAAGCGAGTTTAGAAACCATCGCTTTCTGTTCTCCGCTTTGATAATCCGCCAGATTTCCTTTCAGCCATTCATTGATTCTGCCCAGATTTTTAAGAATATAAAGCGAAGTGTAATACGAACTCGGATAACCGGGATACCAACTGAAACCACCGTCTGGATTCTGCAGTTTTTTCAAATCTTCCCAGTCCTGATTGATGGAATTCCGCATCGTATTCGCATCAAAAATCCTGGCGAGTTTCTGCATCTGTTCGGTTTCGTTTTTACTTTCCAGAACCCACGGTGTTTCTTCCAGTAACAACTGTTTCAATTCTTGGTTTTTCTCGAGATTTGAATTCAATAAATCTTTAGATTGATATTCATCAAAAACAGTTTTCATTTTCGGATTGGCTTTGAAAATTTCCGAAGCCAAAACATCCGCAAACCATTTGTTGAACTGCACATCGGCTGAAAGATTCTGGTCGTCTTTCAAACTTGGCAGCGCAAACATAATTTCCCAAATCGGGTTCGTTGTCAGTTCCAAAGTATTGGAAACGTTGGTTGCCGTGGTGGAAGTATTTTCAGCCAGATTTTTTAGAATAAAAGTTTTGGTTTGTCCTTCTTTCACAAAAATCGGCTGTGCATCGGTCACGAGCATTCTGTTCGGAAGAATCACGATGGCTTTCTGTTCACCGTCGCTGAAGTTTCCGGCTTTTGCAACGACTTTTAAAATGATCGAAGAAACATCGTTCGGAACCTTGATTTTCCAGTTCGCTACGGAGTTTCCGTTTCCGGCAACATTGAAATTCTGAGTGGAATTATTCAAACCAAATTTTGAAGAAATATCTTCATTGGTCATCGCATCCAGAATCTGTAAAGTGGCGGAACCGCTTAAGTTTTGAGCCGTTAAATTGGAAAGTTTCGACTGCAGGTTCAGTTCGTCGCCTTCACGTAAAAATCTTGGATAATTCGGCGTTACTGAAAAATCTTTCTGTGTGATGACTTCTTGCTCTAAAGTCGCTGCTCTTGCATCTTTTGTATGGGCAAGGAACATCATTTTCCATTTGGTGAGGGCTTCCGGCGAAGTGAATTCAAAATGCACGTTTCCGTCTTTGTCTGTCAGAAGATTTGGATAGAAAAAGGCGGTTTCGTTCAGGTTTTGACGGACTGGGATTTTTTCTAAATTTTCTGTAGAAGATGACTCTGGGTCAATTCTTGGAGCCTTTACAGGTTCAGGAACAACACTTTCCAATGTTTCCATTCTCGCGGTAGCCCTTGTAGGTGGTGGTG
>JAEWZO010000017.1 GCA_023458415.1 Bacteroidota bacterium | reverse complement strand
GATGTGGGTAGCGCCTTTCGCAATCGGTTACGTAGTAAAGAAATACGAAGATAGACAAAACCGCAAAGCACAGGAAAAACAAATGGCAAAAAAAATTGCTCCTTAATAAAAGCCTCATTTTTAATGAGGTTTTTTTATTTCTGGTGGCTGACAAATGTCAAACGGCCACGTTCTCTATTCCGTTCAAAATAGCGTAAATTTGTTAGATAACTGTAATCTAAAACAATATGAGTTTTCCAACAGATTTAGAAATCGCCCAAAGTGCGGACATTAAACATATACGCGAAATTGCCGAAAAAATAAATATCGACCGAGATGATCTCGAATACTACGGCAAATACAAAGCAAAGATTCCTTTAAAGTATATCGACGAGGAAAAAATAAAAAAATCCAAACTCATTCTAGTCACAGCGATTAATCCAACCCCCGCCGGAGAAGGGAAAACAACCGTATCTGTGGGTTTATGCGACGGACTAAATAAAATCGGGAAAAAAGCCATTGCAGTTCTTCGTGAACCGAGTTTAGGTCCGGTTTTCGGTATTAAAGGCGGTGCGGCTGGTGGAGGTTATGCACAGGTAATTCCAATGGTTGATATTAATCTTCATTTTACCGGAGATTTTGCAGCTATTGAAAAAGCCAACAATCTGCTTTCAGCATTAATTGATAATAATCTTCAGAATAAAAAACGTTCATTGAACATTGATCCAAGAACCATCACCTGGAAACGTGTGATGGATATGAACGACCGATCTCTTCGTCATATAGTCGTAGGATTGGGCGGATCGAATAATGGAATTACACGCGAAGAAGGTTTCAATATTACGCCTGCCTCCGAAGTGATGGCTATCCTATGTCTGTCCAAAAATTTTGAAGATCTGAAAACAAGGCTGGGAAATATTTTCGTAGGATACACTTTTGACAAGAAGCCGGTTTTCGCCAGAGATCTAAAAGCAGAAGGAGCGATGGCGATTTTGTTGAAAGATGCCATAAAACCAAATTTAGTTCAGACTTTAGAAGGAAATCCTGCGATTCTTCATGGCGGTCCATTTGCTAATATTGCGCAGGGAACAAATACCATTATCGCAACAAAAACTGGAATGTCTCTTGCAGATTATGTAGTTACAGAAGCTGGTTTCGGGGCAGATCTTGGTGCAGAAAAATTTCTCCACATCAAATGTCATTACGGAAAAATGAAACCCGATGCTTATGTCATTGTAGCAACCGTTCGTGCATTGAGATTTCATGGCGGCGCGAAAAAAGGCGAATACGAAAAACCAAATCTAGCTTCAGTTCAGAAAGGAATTGAAAACTTAAAAAAACATATTGAAAACGGTTTTAAGTTTGGTCTGAAGCCAATTGTCGCCATCAACCATTTTGCAACAGATTCTGAAGAAGAAATTGAATTCATCAAATCGGAATGCGCGAAGCTTGATGTAAAAGCTATTTTAGCTGACGAATTTGTACACGGCGGAGAAGGCATGAAAGATCTTGCTGCAGAAGTAGTTTACTGCACTGAAAACTGTGGAAACGACTTTATTCCATTATATAATGTGAATTCTGCTGTTGAAAATAAAATTGAAACGATTGCTAGAGAAGTGTATGGTGCTAATTCGGTGAACTTTTCTCAAAAGGCAAAAAGTCAGTTGAAAACGATTTACGATCTCGGAATTGATAAACTGCCGATTTGTATGGCGAAAACTCAGAAATCACTTTCAGACGACGAAACAAAACCTGGCCGTCCAAGAGATTTCAAAATCACCGTTCGCGAATTTGAGTTTGCAGCAGGTGCCGGTTTTCTTATTCCAATTCTTGGCGACATGATGCGAATGCCCGGTTTACCAAGCGTTCCAGCTGCGGAGGGAATGGACATTGACCTGGACGGAAAAATAACAGGATTAAGCTAAACATCACTAATCCAAAACAAAAAATCCACATCAGATGATGTGGATTTTTTATTATGTTTTATAATTTAAAGTTCCAACGCAGGTTCCAAGAGTTGCTCCATTCGGTTCTTTACCTGATCAACTGATCCGGCGTAATTATTAATTAACAATGAAAAAGCCAGTGTTTTTCCGCTGTTGGTTTTAATATATCCCGCTAAAGTTTTCACCTTGTTCAGCGTTCCTGTTTTTGCGAAAACCTGACCGTAACCAGGTCCTGCAAATGAGCGCGTCAGCGTTCCTGTCTGTCCCGCAATCGGCAATGAATTGAAAAATGTTTTGTAATATTTTTCATCCATTAAAGAAGTCAGATATTTAACATGGGAAATCGGCGTGACAAGATTGCTGCGGGAAAGTCCGCTTCCGTCTCTGTAATGTAGTCCGTTGGTATCAAACGAAACATCTTTCAAATGATCAACGACTACACTTCTACCCGTCTCCAACGACTGATCGCCTTTTTTCTGAAAACCTACCATTCTCAACAAAGCTTCTGCCAATGCATTATCACTTCTTTGGTTGGTATCGTATACAATTTCAGCCAAAGTTGGAGATTTATAAGAAGTAATGAAAAATCTTTTCTCAGGATTTGCATCTACCATTTTCGTATCTACTTTTCCACTTACAGGAATTCCACTTTTCAGCAAAGAGGCACGCAAAGTATTCGCCAGATAATGTGGAGCATCAGGAAGTGATGTAGTGAAAGAACTTCCTTCGAATGTATCTGCATATACTATTTGATTTATATATGGTGACACATAAAAATACCGCTTGTTATCAGAAAAAGGGTTGCTTTGCTTCGCAATCAGTTTTTCATTTCTTGGATTGATGTTCATCGTAGAACCAACCGGAAGATAGAAATTTTCATTTTCCATCCACACGATATTTTCCGGAAGCTGTGCTACTTTGTTCTCTTTGAAAAATGCTGTTTGAATAAGGATATTTCCGTTTACTTTTCGGATTCCTTTCCTGTCCATCGCCATGATGAAATCAGTTACAATTTCGCTGTACCGTGCCGCTCCGGCTTTTCCTGTTCCTAAGGAAGGATCACCACTTCCAACAATATAAAGGTTACCGTTCAGCACACCGTCCGAATCAATATCTCCCGAATATTCAAGCTGTGTAACCCATCTGAATTTTTCACCAAGAAGATTCAAAGCAGTTTCCGTGGTGAGTAATTTAGTGGTTGAAGCCGGTATCAGAGATGCGTTCTCGTTGTATGAACTTACAATTTTATTTGTTTTCGGATCGTAGATTACAAAGCCCCAATTTGCGTTGCGCAAAACCGGGTCGCTCATCATAGAGTTAATTTTAATATCCACCAACTGCTTTGCTGTAAGCAGGTTTTTTTCAGTTGCTTCCTTAGAATTGTGCAACTGGTTTTCATACATTGACGGATATTGAGAAGATGATGAGCCCTGCGAAAAAATAAATCCTGAAGTAGCTATTGCTGCTGCAATAAAATATTTTCTTAGTCTAATCATTAAAACTTTTTTCTAATTTGATTATTTCGGTTCGGTATTGTTAAAAATGTGATGAATGCACGTTTTTACAAATACTCAATGGTCAAAAATAGAAATATTTGTTGGAAATCAGCAGTTTATGAATGGTAAAACGGGTGAAAAACTGTTAAAGTTTGTTAAAAATCAACATAAACATGCTTTTTTACGCTTTGGTAGCCGGTAATTTCGTCAAATTCTGCAAAACTTTTCCTTACAAGATCTTTATAAAATTTATACTTTTTCCCACGTGGCAGTTTGAGTAAAATCTGATACTGATAAAGAAGATTTATTTTGCCGATGGGTGATTTTTCCGGACCAAGAACACATTCTTCCGGCAAATATTTTCGCAACACCGATGACATAAACTGGGAGGCGCGGTCTACTTTCTGTTCTTTTCTGTGCTTCAGTTCAATAAGAATTGTACGGGTAAAAGGCGGATAATTAAACTTTTTCCGTTCTTCCAGAAAATAACTGTAGATCTCCTCTGTGTTTTGTTCCCTGATGAGTTTAAAAACTGAATGATCCGGATTGTACGTTTGAATCTGAATTTTCCCTTGCCCGGACACTCGTCCTGCCCTGCCGGAAACCTGCGTAATCAACTGAAAGGCTCTTTCTTCCGCACGGAAATCCTGCACATACAGCATTTGGTCTGCCCTGGGAATAGCTACCAACTCGATATGATCGAAATCCAAACCTTTGGAAATCATTTGGGTTCCGACGATAATATCGGTTACTCTTTCCTCAATTTTTTCATAAAGTTTCTCATAAGCAAATTTTCGCCGCATACTGTCAACATCCATTCTGTCCACTTCTGCATCCGGAAAAAGTTTGGAAACTTCCTCATGAATCTGCTCCACACCAACACCTTTTGTGTTTAAGTTTTCTGAATGACATTTTGGACAGTTGAGCGGTTTTGCTGCTTTCTGTCCACAATAATGACATTTAAGTTCATTAGAAAATTTATGATAAGTCATCACCACATCACAATTGGAGCAGTACGTTACATAGCCGCAGCTTTCACATTCCACGACGTTGGCGTAACCACGGCGGTTATGTAAAATCATAATTTGATTCTTATCTTCCAACTGCTCCGTAATTTCATCAATCACTTTTCCTGAAAAATTTCCGCGAATATTTTTAGAACTCTGAGCTTCTTTTATATTGATAAGTTCAAACTTCGGAAGATTTACTTCGCCGAATCTTTCGTTCAGCGGAACATAACCAAGTTTCTCTGCTTTCGCCAACCAAAAAGTCTCCACTGAAGGCGTTGCGGAACCCAGCAAAACCTTAGCTTCATAAAATTTACCCAAAACCAGCGCAGCGTCTTTCGCATTGAAATAAGGACTTGATTCTTTGGGTTTGTACGCGCTGTCATGCTCTTCATCAACGACGATTAATCCCAAATTTTCAAATGGAAGAAACAAAGAATTTCTCGTCCCAATCAGCACGCGGATTTGATTGTCTTTTATTTTTTTCCAGACCTCAACTTTCTCGAAATCTGAAAGTTTCTGATGATAAAAACCAAGCTGCGAACCAAAGATTTTCTCAAGCCTCTGAATAATTTGCTTGGTTAAGGAAATTTCCGGAAGCAGAAAAAGAACGTTTTTTCCCTCCTGGATTGTTCTGCTGATTTTCTCGAGATAAATATGGGTTTTTCCGGAACTCGTCACGCCATGAAGGAGGACATTTTTTCCTTCACCGAAAAATTCATCTATGGCAGCTGAAGCGATCTGTTGAAGATCAGACAGTTCATCGGCTTTTTCGGTTGCTCCTTCGTACGATTGCAGCCTGTCTTTCTGCAGCAGATATTCTTCCACCAAACCTTTGTCAATGAGCGGTTTTAAATGAGATTGAACAAAACCTCCGTCCGTAAATATTTCTGATTTTCTAATCTGTTTTTCTGGATTCTCAGTTTGCATTTCCAAAAGAGACAGAAATAGTTGTTGTTGCTTTGGAGCTCGTTTCAGTTGGACCAAAATCTCTGGAACTTTGTTTGAAACATCGGAAATATTGCGAATTCTCAGGTAAGCTATTTCCTTTGCTCTGTACTTCTCCGAAATTTTTTCATCTACTTCGATATACTGAAGATCAATCAGTGAATTAATTGTTTTGATGATTTCTTTTTTCGGAATAAACGCCTCTATAGCAGAAAGATTGAGGTGAGACTGAACTTCAAGCGCCTGAATGAGATACAT
The DNA here is from genome assembly GCA_023458415.1 of Bacteroidota bacterium. Taxonomy (GTDB): domain Bacteria; phylum Bacteroidota; class Bacteroidia; order Flavobacteriales; family Weeksellaceae; genus JAEWZO01. The sequence goes on along the minus strand of JAEWZO010000017.1, from coordinate 22,407 downwards.
CTCGTTCACATCGAGATGATCAAATTCAATTACAGCATTCGGTTTTAGTTTAAGATATGTTTCACTTTCCAGTTTTAAAGAACCGGGAAACGCAAAACGATAAATTTCACCTAAACTGCACAGATAATAATCGGAAAGCCAATTCCAGAATTCCAGCTGCTGTGTTGGAAGGATGGGAAGGTCGTCCAAAATACTGATGAGTTCTTTTGGAATAAAAGATTCCGTATGTTCATCTTTCAGGGAGAACACAATTCCAGTGTAAATCTTTTTGCCCCGAAACGGAACCAGAACCCTCATTCCAGGCTGAATTTGCGACAGCAACTCCTCCGGAACTTTATACGTAAAAGTACCTTTTAAGTTCAGTGGTAAAATTATTTCTGCAAATTTCAAGGGAAAAAATCTTTAACAAAAATAGGAAAACAAGACCACAAAAGTCTAGTGATTTATCAACAAAAAAAAGCGAGTTGAAGCTCGCTTTATACTATTTATTCAAAAATCTAGTTTGATTTTCTTCTTTTGAGTTCTTTTTCTATCAACCCAAGTTCACGGCCGGTTTGCCCTGCAACTGAAGTATTTTCTTGAGCTCTTCTGGTAAGATACGGAACCACATCTTTCACTGTTCCATACGGAAGATATTTCGCCGCATTGTATTTATTCTCGCCAAGAAAGTAGGTAATATTATCGCTCATTCCGTACAGTTGACCGAAGTGAATTTTTTCATAATCGTTCGGTAGATTTCTCTCCTTCATTCGATCCATTACCAGTTCAGTAGATTTTTCGTTATGCGTACCAAAAAATGCTGAAACTTTGTCAAGATGATTCATCACAAAATCAATCGCCGCATTGAAATTATCGTCGGAAGCCTGTTTTGTTGGCTGGATTGGATCCGGATAATTCATTTCCTTCGCTCTTTCACGTTCCTTTTCCATATAGGCGCCGCGCACAAATTTGTAACCGAGAAAGTAATTATTTTCATTAGCACGCTTCAAATCTTCATTCAGATACTCGATTCGACCGGTTCGGTACATTTGTACGGTATTCCAAACTACGGGCTTTTCACGGTTGTATTTTGCCATCATACCGTTCACGATTTCGTCCACCGCTTCCTGAATCCAGGTTTCTTCCGCATCAACCATCAAGGTTACATTTTTTTCATGAGCGAGCTCACAGGCTCCTTCGTAACGGTTCAGAATTCTTTGCCATTCCTCTTTTTCACTTGTAGTCAATTGTTTTCCCTCCTGAACTTCAGCATAAAGATCAAATCGTCCAAATCCTGTAGGTTTGAAAACCACAAACGGAATCGCCGGATTTCCTTCTGCAAATTTGATGTTCTGAAGAATTTCATCGTATGTTTGGTCGAAATCTGCTTCATTTTCAATGCCTTCTTTTGAATAATCGAAAATACTTCCAATGTGATGACGAAACAACTGCTTAACGACCTCCATACTTTTTTCACGAGATTCGCCACCCACAAATTGTGAAAACAGTGTATTCTTCACAATCCCCGTCACAAAAGGAAAATTATTGTGTACTGCAAAATTAAGGAGATTGGTTCCAACTTTAGTAAGTGCAGGCTGTTCAATCATTTTAAACATCCAGTACGCTTTTTTCAGCTGTGCATCGGTTTTGTCCGAAAAAGCAATTTTTGTATTATCGAAAATGCCCATTTCTACTAATTTAAAGTGATAGCAAATGTAGTGATACTGCACCAATTGCTAAAAAGAAATTTAAAGCTAAATTTGTGATAAATTTCAGGTATGATCAGTTTTCTCGACAAAGATTTTTCACAGCTCAACCGTTTTCTTACTGCAAAGCAACCAAGCCAAATTCTGATTCTGGTTGATGAAAACACACACGAACACTGCCTTCCCACACTTCTCGTTAACCTGGAAACTGATATGAAGTTTGAAATCATTGAAATTGCTGCCGGTGAAGAAATGAAAACTATTGAAACAGCCGCACAGCTGTGGGAAATTATCGCAGAATTTGAGGCAGATAGAAAAGCACTTTTAATAAATCTCGGAGGCGGAGTGATTACTGATTTGGGTGGATTTGTTGCTTCTACATATAAAAGAGGAATAGAATTTATAAATCTTCCAACGACACTTTTAGGAATGTGTGATGCTTCTATTGGAGGAAAAACCGGGATTGATCACAATTTCCTTAAGAACATCGTAGGAACATTTGCGGAACCAGAAGGAATTTTCGTTTTTCCTGAGTTTCTGAATACACTTCCATTTCAAGAATTGAGAAGCGGTTTTGCTGAAATGCTTAAACACGGATTAATTGCAGATGAAAAGCATTGGAATGATTTATCATCCTTGGATAAAGTTACTGTTGAAGAGGTTTCTCCATTTATTGAAACCTCGATGAACATCAAGCAGCAAATTGTTGAAAAAGATTTCCGCGAACAGAACATCAGAAAAAATCTGAACTTTGGACATACGATCGGACATTCTTTTGAAAGTCTGTTTTTAATGATGGGAAATCCAGTGCTGCACGGTGAAGCAGTAGCGGCCGGAATGATTTGCGAAACTTATCTATCATATTTGGAAGGATATTTAGTGGAAGACAAATCAGAAATCATTATTTCAAAAATCAGGAAGTTTTACCCTAAACTAGATATCTCTGTCTTCAGTAATGAACAATTAGTGTCTCCGATGATTAATGACAAGAAAAATTCCGGAAAAGGAATCAGTTTTTCACTTCTGGAAGATATCGGAAAATGCAAATTTGACTGTTTTCCCACCCAAGAAAATGTCATTTCTGCACTCAATTTCTATAAAAATCTGACTTAATAGAGTTTTTTTTATCATTTATTTCATAATTACCATTGCAACAATAGCAAATTTTAACTTTTTATAATAAATTAGTTTTCAATTAGTTACATGTGAAATAAGTTAAACTATTGTTTAATTTCGCAAGTAAACTACCATTTTTGGCACACGGTTTGTCTGTCTTTCTGTGTAAAAATTAAAATTTAATTGCCGGTTGGTTTTAAACAAAAAACAATAACCGACCAAGCAAAATTCAAAACAAGAAAAATTTAAATTTAAAATTATGAAAAAGTTATTTTTAGGTGCAGCAATTGCAATGGGTTCTTTAGCATTCGCACAACAGTTTGGTATTAAGGGTGGTGCAAACTTCTCAACAATCTCAGGAGATGCAGATTTTGACAACGCTAACACAAAAACTGGTTTTTACGCAGGTTTATTTATGAACGCTCCGTTAGCTGAAAGCTTCAGCATCCAACCGGAGATTCTTTATAACAACCTAGGTGCAAAACAAGAAGTTGCAGGAACTGATGTTAAAATGAATCTTGACTATATCTCAGTACCGGTAATGTTCCAGTACAATGCTACTCCTGCATTTTATCTTGAAGCTGGTCCACAGTTCGGATTCCTTACAAGTGCTAAACTGAAAGCTAATGACAACGAAAGTTCTGATTTCAAAGATAACCTTAATGGATTTGACTTTGGTGTAGGTCTTGGTGCGGGTTACTACTTCACTCCAAATATCGGACTTACTGCAAGATACGTAGCTGGTTTCACAGATATTCTTGATGAAGAAGCTTTCGGATCTGACGCTTCTGCTAAGAACAACACATTCCAGTTAGGTTTAGCTTACAAATTCTAATTAAGGATACATCATTAATATAACACTTAATGAAAAGGTTGGGAAATTTCCCAACCTTTTTTATTTAATTCCTTAATATTGTTTTACGAAAAAAGCTGTTCTTCCTCGCCTTTTGCGACAGGATATTGCTCCGTAAAACAACCGAAACAGTGGTTGGAACTTCCTAAAATTATTTTAAGATTATCCATACTCAGAAATTCAAGAGAATTCACACCTAAATAAGTTCTAAGTTCTTCCGCAGTCATATTTGCAGAAATCAAATCGTCTTTGGTTGGTGTATCAATACCCAAGTAGCATGGCGCAATAATAGGTGGTGAAACACTTCGGAAATGAATTTCTTTCACACCGGCGTCTTTCAGGATTTTAACCAAACGCTTTGACGTTGTCCCACGAACAATAGAATCATCGATAATTACTACCCTTTTTCCTTTTATTTCAGAAATAATCGGATTAAGTTTCAGGTTCACGATTCTTTCTCGCATGTCCTGAGTCGGTACGATAAAACTTCTTCCGATATATCGGTTTTTAATCAATACAGGTCGAAAAGGAATTCCAGACGCTTTAGAAAATCCAATCGCTGCAGGTACTCCGGAATCCGGAACACCAATCACGATATCCGCTTCAACAGGCGCTTGTTCCCAAATTTTCTCACCAGATTTTTCGCGAATTTCGTGAACGTTAATTCCCTCGAGAACCGAGTCTGGCCTTGCAAAATAAATATACTCGAAAGCGCATATTCTCTGCTCACAGTTTTCTTTTACGATGAAGCTTTTTAGACCTTCGTCATTTTCGTTGGTGTAAACAATTTCACCCGGACGAATATCTCGCACATATTGTGCTCCAACTGCATCCAGCGCTACAGATTCGGACGCCACAACATACGTTTTTTCATCAGTGGCTCCCAAAACAAGCGGACGAATTCCATGAAAATCGCGGAAAGCGAAAAATTTGTTTCTGGTCATTCCGACTACTGAATATGCACCTTCAATTTTGTCCATAGTTGCTTTAATAGCCCCACGAAGACCTAAATCCAGGTTTTTCTGAATCAATCTCAGAATAACTTCAGAATCAGAAGTTGCTCGAAAAACAACACCTTCTTCTTCCAGTTCTTTTTTCAGTTCGCGTGCATTGGTAAGATTACCGTTGTGTGCGATGGAAAGAATGATCTGACCGTATTCGTTTTTGGCAAAGAAGGGCTGAAAATTGTATTTCTTTTTATCTCCTGCAGTTGTATATCGCGTATGACCAATCGCGGAATTCCCCATAAAAGTTTCTGGTTCTCGGATGTTTTTGTAGACATCAAGAACCAGACCTTCATCTTTAATATTGAAGATTTTCCCTTTGTTCATCACTGAAATTCCACAAGCTTCCTGACCGCGGTGCTGCAGTGCAAACAGACCAAACTGAGAAAGCGAAAACGTATCCAAATCGGCATCGGAATACATCCCAAAAATTCCACATTCTTCAGCCGGTGCATCGAACGGATCTTCGGATTTTAGTAAGTTTCTTCCGTAGGAACGGGACTTGAACTGATTGAGATAATCTTCTTTTTGTTTCTGTAAATATTTCATTTTACTTTTTCGAAACTATTATTTATTCAGAACTTTTTTCAAACGGTTGTAAATTTCAACATAAGCTTCGGTAACTTCGCCCAAATCTCTGCGGAAACGGTCTTTATCAAGCTTTTTCATCGTGTCTTTATCCCAAAGTCTGCAGGTATCCGGTGAAATTTCATCTGCCAGAATAATTCTTCCATCAGAAGTTTTGCCCAGCTCAATTTTGAAATCTACCAAAATGATATTCATTCTGTCGAAGAGTTCAATCAGAATATCGTTGATTTCAGAGGTAAGTTCGTACATTTCATCCAGCTCTTCGTAGGTAGCTGCGCCGAGGAAAACTGCGTGATGATCATTAATCAGCGGATCTCCCAATTCGTCTTTTTTGTAGCAGATATCGAAAATTACAGACGGAGCTTTAATGCCTTCTTCTACACCGAGTCTTTGAGCCATGCTACCCGCAGAATAGTTGCGAACTACCATCTCCAAAGGAATTATGGTAACTTTTTTCACAAGCTGTTCTCTATCGTCAATTTTTTTGATGAAATGTGTCGGGATTCCTTTATCGTTCAGATATTCAAAAATCAAAGTGGTAATGGCGTTGTTCATTTCGCCTTTCAGGTCTACATTTCCACGTTTCTGGGCATTGAAAGCCGTTGCATCATCTTTGAAACGCACAATAACTTCATCCGGATTTTCGGTTTCGAAAACCTGTTTTGCCTTACCTTCATAAAGCATGTTCCCTTTGTTCATTCTGTTTTTTACTTTTATTAAAATTATTCTTTTCTATTTTAAACCGAAACTAAAATTCCGGTAACTACCGCTATTCCGAAACTCAGCAAAGTTCCGATGAGTACATATTCAGTAAGTTTACGCTGTTTAGCTTCAGCCAGATCGCTAAACCTGAACACCGATTTTGCTGCAATCATAAATCCCACTCCTTCCCAATGGTTGACCACGATAAACACGAAAACCAAAAGCCGTTCTAAAATCCCGATGTATTTTCCGGCGTTTACTAAGGAATCGGTTTGGATTCCGTTATAATCGTTGGTTGTTGGCGTCCAGATCGAAATCAATTTTTTCACCAAAATAGAAGCAGGAACAGTTAAAAATATTACTGCTGTAATGTATTTCAGATTCTGAGTGTTGATGAAATCTTCCCACCGAAAGTAAGGATAATACCAGTTAGCCAGCAAAACAATGACTGCTAAATGTAGCAACTGATCAGCGAAAAACCAGGCTCTTTTTGTTTTAGGATTCTGCAGTTCAAGCTTAGCCCAATCAATGATGAAGTGTGAAACCATTATGATTGCTGCAATCCACCAAAGCTGTAAATTCCAAACGAGAAGAAGCGCCAGTAAACCATGAAGCAAAACATGTAAATATAAATAGAAACTTCTACCCTTTTTCCTCTCTTTATCGGCAACCCACGAGTTAGGCTGCAGGATGAAATCCCCTAAAAGATGAGCCAATATGAGTTGCATGAAAATCATTGGAATAAGGTGGATTTTTTACGGAAGTAACTGTCGGTTTCCTGTATGCTTTCGAAGTTAGCTCTTTTCAATGCACGGCTGAAAGCTCCCTGTGAAATTCCCATCTTTTCTGCAATTTCGATTTGATTAAGATTTGGATTTTCTACGGCGTACAGTACAGATTTTGCGGCGCTTGGTGTCCATTTTTCGAAAATTGGCTCCATAAGCTGGAAAATCAGATTAAAATTTTCATCAAATTCTACGTTATCAGCACGGATGCTCAAACTTTGCGACTTCCCTTTTTTCATTTCTTCAAGATTGCGTCCGGAAAATATGAATGCTGTTCCGTTACTCTCTTTTACGTTGTCTGCAATAAAATTCACTTCACCAATTCCGATGGAAATTCTGGCGTCCATAGATTCCTTTTTCAGTTCAGCTTTTATTCTTACTGCAGCCGCGAAAGCGTTCTGAACTTCATCCAATACAATTTGAAGCTCATCACCGCGGTAAATCTCCCAGTATTTTCCCTGCTCACCAAAATTGGAAAGGCTCTCCTTCAGCGGATTAATCCACTGTGAAGATTCCACCTGTGACGAATTGATAATGTCCGCTGTAATCACCGCTTTCATGCTGTAAAGATAACAAAAATTACTTAAAAAGGTAATATTTTATTTTATTACTTATTTTGGTTATATTTTTATTTATTACTATAAAAAGTTATAGGTAATCTATTTGAAATACTCCACGCCGTTCTTGAAAATGTTATGATAGTTAGCATCAGGAATATTCTTCATTAATCCTTCAGCAAAACGTTCCGGATGTCCCATTCGACCAAAAATTTTACCTGACTTACTGGTTATACCCTCAATTCCGAAAAGAGAATTGTTTGGATTAAACGGCATTCCGTGCGCTACTTTTCCGTCAAAATCAATATACTGAGTGGCAATCTGACCGTTTTCATACAATTCTTTAATCAACTGTTCCGAAGCCATAAAACGTCCTTCACCGTGCGAAATTGGAATTGTATATGTTTCGTTTTTCATTCCTTTCAACCAAGGTGAAGCTTCATTCACAACTTTCACCGTCACCATTTGTGAAATATGGCGACCGATTGCATTGTGAGCTAAAGTAGGAGAAGTTTCATTAAGATCCTGAATTTCTCCATACGGTAATAGACCAGATTTAACGAGTGCTTGGAAACCGTTGCAGATTCCCAGAATCATCCCGTCGCGCTCCAAAAGCTGATGAACAGCGTCCTTCATTTTCTCATTTTTCAGCACATTTACAATAAACTTCGCAGAACCATCGGGTTCATCACCGGCAGAAAAGCCTCCGGAAAAAACCAAAATCTGTGAATCCGCAATCTCCTTCACCCAAGCATCTATACTTTCGTTGAGCAAATCGTGATTCAAATTAATGAGCGGTAAACTGGATACTTCGGCGCCTTCTTTCAAAAAGGCATTCTGCGTTTCATATTCGCAGTTGGTACCCGGAAATATCGGTGCGAAAACCTTAGGTTTTGCCAAACCATGTTTCTTAATTAGAATATTTCCAGAGTTGATTGAATTAAGATTTTCATCAATTTCAACAATCATTTTCTCCGGTTCTTCAGTTGGAAACAGTTCTGAAAAAGTTGAAGCCCACGCTTCAAGTAAATTATTAATGTTAAAATCTAAATTATTAATTTTTAATGAATTACTTTCATTAACCTCTCCTATTAATTGAATAATATCGCTTTCCAGAATTTCGTTTGATTCAATAATTAAGCTTCCAATATTTTTCTTCAACAAAAGACTTTCATCCACAGAAATTTTCGCGCCTAAACCATTCCCGAAACTCATTTTTGCAAGAGCAACGGCAACGCCTCCATCCTTCACAGTTTTAACCGAAACAATCTTACCTGACTTTATATTTTCATGTAAAAAACTGAATACCGATTTCAATGCATCGTAATCCGGTAAACCGTTCTCTTTTGACTGATGGTTGAAAAGGTAAATACGGTTCCCCGCTTTTTTGAACTCCGGAGAAATCACATCAGACTTCCGTCCTTCCGCACAAGCAAATGAAATCAAAGTCGGCGGCACGTGAATATCCTGATAAGTTCCGCTCATAGAATCTTTACCACCAATGGCGGCCAATTCAAGATTCATTTGAGCATCATAAGCTCCCAATAACGAAGCGAGCGGTTTTCCCCATTTTTCAGGATTGTTACCAAGCTTTTCAAAATATTCCTGAAAACTTAAACGCACTTTCCTGTAGTCTCCCCCCATTGCAACAATTTTTGCAACACTTTCAACAACGGCGTTTGCAGCTCCTACCAAAGAATTTTCAGCAGAAATTTCTGCATCAAAACCCCAACTGGAAAAAGAAACTGTCTCTATATTTTCTGCCTTCAATACCGGTAAAGTCTGCACACTTCCTTCCATTTCTGTCAGCTGATGTTTTCCACCCAAAGGCATGGCAACAGTTGTTGCTCCAACCGAAGAATCGAACATTTCCTGCAGTCCTTTCTGAGATGCGGAATTTTTTGAGGAAAGAATTTTAGTAAAATTTTCTTCTGTAAATTCAGTTTTATCAACTTTCAAATCAGCCAAATGAGTAACTTTTGCCGATTGTGATTTTGCACAGCCGTTAGTATCCAGAAATTCGCGACTTAAATCGACAATCATATTTCCGTTCCAATACATCTGCATTCTGCCGCTATCAGTAACTTTTGCTACTTCAACGGCATTAATGTTTTCATTTTGACAGAATTCCACAAATTTATCAACGTCACTTCTTTCAATCACAACAGCGATTCTTTCCTGAGATTCAGAAATGGCAAGTTCCGTCCCGTTCAAACCTTCGTATTTCAAAGGCAGAACATCGAGATTAACTTCAAGAGAATCAGCAATTTCACCAATTGCCACGGAAACGCCACCTGCTCCAAAATCGTTTGATTTTTTAATCAGTCGGGTAACTTCAGGATTTCTGAACAATCGCTGAATTTTTCTTTCTTCAACGGCATTTCCTTTCTGAACTTCGGTTGAAAGTGTGTGAATAGAGGTTTCATCCTGTTCCTTTGAACTTCCTGTCGCACCTCCAACTCCATCGCGGCCTGTAGCTCCTCCCAACAAAATTACGGCATCTCCGTTCTGAGGTTTTTCACGTTTTACCCAGTCTTTTGGGACCGCTCCAACCACAAAACCTACCTCCATTCTTTTGGCTTTATAACCTTCATGGTAAATTTCGTTCACGGCAGTAGTCGCCAAACCGATCTGGTTTCCGTAGGAAGAATAGCCGTTTGCGGCCTGTTTCGTGATGGTTCGCTGCGGAAGTTTTCCAGATAACGTTGCAGAAACCGGTTCGAGAACATTTGCTGCTCCTGTCAAACGCATCGCCTGATAGACAAATGCCCTTCCTGAAAGCGGATCGCGGATTGCGCCTCCTAAACAAGTGGAAGCGCCTCCAAAAGGTTCTATTTCTGTGGGATGATTATGAGTTTCGTTTTTGAACAGAAGGTACCACGGTTCTTTTTTCCCGTCGTATTCGGCTTCAATTTCGATGGTACATGCATTAATTTCATCGGAAATCACCAGATTATCCAGCTTCCCAATTTTGTACAGATATTTTGCTGCAATGGTTCCTAAATCCATTAAAGAAACCCCACGGTTTTCTCGACCGAGAAATTTCCTTTTTTCCTGATAATCTTTGAAAATCTTTTCTAACGTTTCTTTATACGGACCTTCGAACTGAATGTCGGTAAGAGCCGTTTCAAAAGTGGTGTGACGGCAATGATCGCTCCAGTAAGTGTCCAGAACTTTCAGTTCCGTTTCTGTTGGATTTCTGTTTTCGGACTTAAAATATTGCTGAATATGTTGCAAGTCATCAAATCCGAAAGCAAAACCATGTTTGTTATAAAAATCATCTAATTCCTCCGTTGAAAAATCTTTAAAACCGTCGTGCGTAATCACTTCATCAGGAGTTTCTTCAGCCGGAATATCAAGAATAGATAGGTTTTTCTCATGGCTTTCAACTTTGTTAATCAGAAGATCTTTTACCTTCGATAAATCTGCTTCCTGCACTCCGAAAAGTTCAATTAGCTTTCCGCTTCGAACGGTAGAGTTTTCATTTTCAGTCAAAAGTGCAATACACTGCTGTGCAGAATCTGCCCGTTGATCGTATTGCCCTGGAAGGAATTCCATCGCAAAATGCAGATTTGAAGCAGGATTATCATCATGCCGAATGTCCGTTACTGGATCAACAAATGTGCTGTTCACCACTTTGGAAAAATCTTCATCAGCAACTCCAAAAACGTCGTAAATATTATAAACCTTCACAGCTTCAATCTGCGGAAGGATTGCTTTCAGTTCGTTTAAAATTTCTGGACTTTCAACATCAAAAATTCCTTTTTTTTCAACAAAAATTCTTCTGTTCATTTCTGGTTTTTAGAGGTTTGAATTCAATAGTTGGACAAATTGCAAAGAACAATTATAACTTCTTGATTATAATTTCTTTATATTAAAAATGCAGCCGAAAAAGCTGCACACATTTATACTTTTAAGTCTGCTTCAAGGCCTATCAAGTCGCTGTATTTATCGATAATTAGCTGTGCTTCATTGGCAATAAACTCTTCTGTTTGAACCGGTGCAAAGCCGATAAAATTCTTTGGATCCATCACTTCGGAAATTTTGGATTTATCCATTTTCAGAGATGTGTCGTTCATTAAACGCTCGATAAGATCGTTCTCCTTACCTTCCATTTTCACTTTCTTACTTGCCTCCATCGAGTGAACGCGGATGGTTTCGTGGATTTCCTGACGGTCACCTCCGGCTTTCACCTCTTCCATAATCACATATTCGGTCGCCATGAATGGAAGTTCCTCCATAATATGCTTGCGAATACGGTTTTCGTAAACGACAAGTCCGTCCATAATATTGTTCCAGATCAGCAAGATTGCATCAATTGCAAGAAATGCCTGTGGAATTGTAAGACGTTTGTTGGCAGAATCGTCCAATGTTCTTTCGAACCACTGCGTTGAAGCGACCATCGCCGAACTTGATGACAGCGACATTACATATTTGGCCAAAGCGCCAATTCTTTCGGAACGCATTGGATTTCGTTTGTACGCCATCGCAGAAGAGCCAATCTGATTTTTTTCAAACGGTTCTTCAATTTCTTTTAAGTTCTGTAATAGGCGTAAGTCATTGGTAAATTTATGCGCAGATTGGGCAATATTCGAAAGTAAAGCTACCACTTTTGCGTCAATTTTCCGGTCGTAAGTCTGTCCAGAAACACCGAAAACTTTCTCAAAACCAAATCTTGCCGAAAGTTCTTTATCCAAATGCTTAACTTTTGAATAATCGCCATTGAAAAGTTCAAGAAAACTAGCTGCAGTTCCAGTAGTTCCTTTTACACCACGGAATCTTAAAGTTTCAAGAAAAAATTCAAGTTCTTCAAAATCCAGAATTAACGATTGAAGCCAAAGTGTTGCTCTTTTACCGACAGTTGTAAGTTGCGCCGGCTGAAAATGCGTGAAGCCAAGCGTTGGCAAATCTTTATATTTCAGAGAAAAATCTGAAAGTTTTTTAATGACGTTGACTAATTGTTTTCTTACAATCAGTAAACCGTCGCGCATCTGAATTAAATCGGTATTGTCACCAACGAAAGCCGAAGTTGCTCCCAAATGAATAATCCCTTTTGCAGAAGGTGCTACATCGCCGTAAGCGTGAACGTGTGCCATTACATCATGACGAAATTTTTTCTCGTATTCTGCGGCTTTCGAAAAATCAATGTTGGTTTCGTTGGCTTTCAGTTCAACAATTTGCTCGTCGGAAATTTCAAGACCTAGATCTTTTTCAATTTCAGCCAGAGCAATCCAAAGTTTTCTCCAGTTTCTGAACTTGTTGTCCGGCGAAAAATTATAGAGCATTTCCTCACTTGAATAGCGTTCTTCAAGAGGATTTTTGTAAGAATTCATTCTTTCTTTTTACTTTTTTAGATTTCCAAAATTACTACTTTTCAGCCGATTTTGAAAACCGCTATTGAAAATTCCGTGGGATTATTTTCTACCTCTGAAATCGTTCATCGTATCGTAAATTCCGAAAACTTTTTCCATTACCCAATCGAAAATTCCCAAAGGTAAAATCCCCTGAGAAAGACGAATAAACCAGTATGGAAGTGGCATAGCAAGCAATTTTTTCTTTGATTCGATGGCAGAAATAATTTTTTCCGATACAACCTCCGGCTCGAGAATAGGTAAGACTTTCGACTTTACACCATCGAACATTCCTGTATTAATGTAAAACGGCATGATGGTGGTGAATGAAATTTTTTTTCCTAATTTTTCCATTTCCAACCGAACAGAATCGCTCCACCCGACTACAGCCCATTTTGAAGAGGCGTAAACCGACATTTTCGGATTGGAAATTAATCCTGCTGAAGAAGCTATACTACAAACTGCCCCGGAATTATTGCGCATCATGGCCGGTAAAAACTCCAATGTTGTGTGCAACAAAGCCGTAGAATTAATCAGTAAACTTTTTGAAATTTCCTGGTGCGTGTGTTCATGAAAATATTTCCCAAAAACAATTCCGGCATTATTGATCAGAATATCAATATCACCAACTTCAGCTCTAACTTTCTGAGCATTAATACGGATCTGCTCCACATAGGAAAGATCAGTAACATATCCCGAAACCGGAATTCCAAAATGTTGAAATTCATCTTTTACCGACTGGAGACCTGCTTCATTAATATCCCAAATTACGAGGTGCGAAGCGCCTCTTTCAAGTGATTTTCTGGCCATTATTTTTCCGATTCCCGAAACTCCGCCTGTGATTAATACTTTCTTTCCGCTAAAATTCATAGTAAAAACTTGTATTGCTAAATTACTTTTTTCCTGTTTCTTATGAAAGGTTTAACAGACATTCACGATGTTTTTGAGTAAATTTGTTAGAAATGAAATTCGACACAATGACCTACTCCGAAATACTGCAGCGACAGAAAAAATTCTTCAGATCGCACACCACCAAAAATCCAGATTTCCGTAAAGCACAACTCAAAAAACTGAAAAAGCTGATACTGGAAAACGAGAATATGCTGTTCGAAGCTATCGACAAAGATTTTGGAAAATCGAGGTTTGATACCTTCATGACTGAAATTTCGTTTATTTATAAAGACATCGACTACTTCCTGAAAAACATGAACCGATTGGTTCGTCCGGAAAGCGTTTCAACCAATCTTGTCAACCAAATTGCGACGAGCAAAATTCATTATGAGCCGCTGGGAAATGTTCTGGTAATCGGTGCTTGGAATTATCCTTATCAATTGTCTCTAACTCCAGCAATTGCGGCAATCGCAGCGGGAAACACCTGTATTATTAAGCCCAGTGAAATACCGGAAAATACCATGAAAGCCATGTCAAAACTCATTAATGAAAATTTTGATGTGGATTTTCTTTATGTTGCGGAAGGCGCGGTTGAAGAAACAACAGAGATTTTGCAACTGAAATTCGATAAGATATTTTTTACCGGATCCACAAAAGTGGGAAAAATCGTTTACGAAGCTGCTGCAAAAAATTTAACGCCGGTCGTTTTAGAACTTGGAGGAAAATCGCCGACAATAGTTTCCGAAACTGCCGATTTGGACGTTGCCGCCAAAAGAATTGTTTGGGGAAAATTCCTAAACGGTGGACAAACCTGTGTGGCGCCGGATTACGTTTTGGTACACGATAAAGTGAAAATGCAGTTTTTAGAATTACTGAAAAAATACATTGCTAAATTTAATTATCAACCGGAATCAAAACATTATACACGGATTATCAACGAGCAAAATTTCGACCGGATTGTATCGGTTATTAATAATGAAAAAGTTTTCCTTGGCGGAAAATCTGATCGCGAAAAACTTCATATTGAACCCACAGTTTTAGCTGATGTTTCAACGGACGACGAAGTGATGAAGGAAGAAATCTTCGGTCCGGTGCTGCCTGTTTTGGGTTACATTAATTTTGATGATGCTCTGAATTTCATTCTGGATGGTGAAAAACCGCTGGCTGCTTATCTCTTCACGAAAAATTCTGAAGAAAAGAAAAAATTCACAGAAAATATTTCATTTGGTGGCGGTTGTATTAACGATGTTATTATGCATCTCGGGAATGATAACCTTCCGTTTGGCGGTGTCGGAAATTCAGGGATGGGAAACTACCACGGTGATTTCGGTTTTGAAACCTTTTCACACATGAAACCTGTGATGGACCGCGCAACCTGGGGCGAACCTAATCTTAAGTATCCACCTTATTCTGATGAAAAACTGAATTGGATTAAAAAAGTTCTATAAAAAAAGCAGCGAAACCGCTGCTTTTCTATTTTATTTCGGAAGGTACGAATTGAAAAACTCTTTCACCTTATCTATACTATAACCTTTGCCTTCTTCCAAAACCGCCGAATCCTGAACATGAATCATTTCACCATTTTTATCTAAAACAATAAATACAGGATAACCGAATTTTTCTCCCGGATTTCCATAACGGGCGAAAACTTTTTCATTCTTATTCTCTGGAGAAAAATTCAAGTGATAATATAGATAATTTTCATCAATTATACTTTTGAGTTCCGGTGTAGTTTGCACAAAATTATTGAAACGAAGACACCAGATACACCAGTTTCCACCGGCCTGCAGAATGATATTCTTGTTTTCCGCTTTCGCCTGTTTTACCAATTCGTTGATTTTTGCTTCGGCATCTTCTTCTGCATTGTACGGTTTAGGTAGTTTTGCTTTTTCGGCCTCTGCAGCTTTCTTTTTTTGCTCAGCGAGTGCAGCACTATCGGTTTCAACTACCGCTGTAGAATCAACTGTTGCATTTGTATCGTCCACTTTTTTGGAACATGAAGCTGCGATAAATCCGCTTAAAAGCAGCGCAGCAAAAAGGCTATTTCGGTTTTTCATAATATACATTTCTCAAAGATAAAAAATTCAGGAGCACTTCCATCAAAAATCTCACCATCTTATAATTATCGTTAAATTTGCAGCTCGCTTATGAAATTTTTGTTCGGCTTTCTTTTACAGCTATCCAAACTTCCGCTGAAACTGCATTATGCTTTTTCGGATCTGCTTTTTTTTCTGATGTTTCATGTCATCGGTTATCGCAAAAAAGTGGTGAGAGAAAACCTTCAGAATTCTTTTCCGAACCTTGAAAGCAAAGAAATTGATTCTATTCAAAAGAAATTCTACAAAAATTTCTGTGATTATCTCGTTGAAACCGTAAAGGCCTTTACGATTACTTCACATGAACTTCGGGTTCGCGTACAGCACATCAACCAAGATGTTTTTCATGATGCAAAAAGGGAAGGAAAAAACGTTATTCTGCTTGCCGGTCACATTTTTAATTGGGAATGGATCAACGCATTGGCAACTATTATTCCGCAGGAAAAAAGCTATCCCGTTTACCGAAAAGTGCAGAGCAGTTTCTGGGAAGAAAAAATTAAGGGCATCCGAAACAAATACGGCAATCACGCACTGGAAGCAAAGGAAGTAATGCGCCACATGCTGCGTAACGAAAACGACGGAAATTCGGTATATATGTTTGTGGCCGACCAAACGCCGCACATCAGCGAAGTTAGTTACGGTGTAAATTTCCTTAACCAAAAAACGCCTGCATTCATCGGTTATGATAAGTTGGCGACACGGTTGGACCTCACTTTTATCTATTGCGATATGAAAAAAGTGAAACGCGGTTATTATCAGGTTAATTACTACAAAATTGAACCGGAAAAAGGAAAGTTTGAAGATTTTGAAATCGTAAAAAAATTTCATCAGATGCTTGAAAACACTATCAATAAAAGACCGGACAATTATCTTTGGTCGCACAGGAAATGGAAATACGCACACGCCATTAAGCGAATGAATAACCAGGAAGATTACAAAATTTGAAACTTGCAGTTGCCATATTAAACTGGAACGGAAAACTCTGGCTGGAAAAATTCTTGCCGGGAGTTATTCAACATTCACAGGATGCGGAAATTTATGTTATTGACAATGCCTCTACCGATGATTCTGTAGATTATTTGAATTCAAATTTCCCGACTGTAACCGTGGTCATAAACCATAAGAATAACGGATTTGCTGCCGGTTACAATGAAGGTTTGAAAAGCATTACTGCAGATATTTATTGCCTACTCAACACCGATGTTGAAGTAACCGAAAACTGGACTACTCCTATACTACAACTCTTTGCAGAAAATGAATCCATTGCTGCCATTCAGCCGAAAATTTTATCCTATAAAAACAAAAACTTTTTTGAATTTGCCGGCGCTGCGGGAGGACTTATTGATAATTTAGGATATCCTTATTGTCGCGGAAGAGTATTTGATGAATGTGAGGAAGATAAAGGTCAGTACGATGACGAAAGCGAAATTTTCTGGGCTTCAGGATGTGCTCTTTTCATTCGAAGCACGGATTTTTGGGACCAGAACGGTTTTGATGAAAGATTTTTTGCTCATCAGGAAGAAATTGACCTTTGCTGGCGACTGAAAAATTCCGGCCGAAAAATTTTCTATACTTATAAATCAAAAGTATTTCACGTGGGTGGCGGAACACTAAGCAAACAGAATCCACAAAAAACCTACCTTAATTTCCGCAATAACCTTTCAATGATGCTGAAAAACCTACCGTTTCCAAGGTTGATTTGGTTGATTTTTTTTAGACTGTGTTTAGACGGAATTGCCGGAATCAGATTCGGATTGAAAGACGGGTTCCCTCATCTTTGGGCTGTTGTCCGTGCACATTTCGGGTTCTATGCGCAAGCTGCAGAAACCTGGAGAAGAAGGGGAAAAAAGCAGCTCACGGACTATTACCAAAGTTCCTGGCTGATTTTCAGGCATTTTTTGTAGCGTTCAGATAAGATTCAATCTTCTCCCTCGGAATCAAATCCAGAACCTTCTCGACATCAATGATTTTGTGTTCGTTAAGGATACTTTCCACTGCTTTTTCCGCGTCTGTATAATTGATGAGTCTTTCCAGAAGTCCGTACACATTTACCATTTTTTTGTGCGTATTTTCATCATCACCACCAAACCAGGAACCGTTGAAATGATGGCTCACATAATTCTTCGGCAGGTCCTGCGAAAAATAAACTGAAGGATATAAAGTAACGCCGTGTTTTAAATGCTGAATCGTGTCTGAATAGCGGTCTGCGCCGTACTCCTTTTCGAGCATTTCCGAAAAAATATCAGTGTTGATTCGCTCAACAAAATGTTCCTGCTGATTGTAATATTCCATAAAGTCCTTGGAAAGCTTATGTTTCGGCTCAGCCATCCAGAAAGCGGAATATGGAACTCCCTTCACTTCAAAACCGCAAACGGCTTTTTCATCCAGAAATTCATCCAGCGGCAGTTTCAGTTCCATATCGGTGTCCATATAAATACCGCCGTGTTCGTACATTACTTTGCTTCGCACATAATCGGAAACAAACGCCCATTTACCCCGTTCAAAAGCTTCACGGACGTAATTATTGTCATCCAGCGGTGAATTGCTTTCATTCCATTCAATGATTTCAAAATCAGGATGAATCTTTTTCCAGGATGCGATGCAGTGTTCTGCCAGTTCGTGTTTTGCGTGGTCACCAAACCAGCAGTAATGTATTTTCTTTGGAATCATATTTTTTCGAATTTTTTCTAATCACAAAGACCTGTTAGAATTCAATTGAAATTGTTTAGACAAATCGTGCCTCTGTGCTGAATCATACAGAATTTCAAAAATACTCGCTGCTACCGAATAATTCGTTACTTTTATTACTTCAAAACTTTTAAAATTACAAGGTGATGAAACGAGCATTCTGGGCTTCCCTTCTCTTTTTATTTTATTCCACAACCCTTATGTCACAGCAAACTGATCCGCGATATCAACCGAAAAAATATGTAGAAATCAACACTCCTGAATGGGTAAAAAATGCAACCATTTATGAACTAAATATTCGACAGTTTTCGCAGGAAGGAACTTTCAAAGCGGTTGAGAAACAGCTTCCGAGATTGAAAAAAATGGGCATCGACATTATTTGGTTAATGCCTGTACAACCAATTGGTGTAAAAAATCGGAAGGGAACTTTGGGTAGTTATTATTCGGTGAAAGATTACCTGGATGTGAATCCTGAATTTGGAACGAAACAGGATTTCCAGAATCTGGTGAACGCCATCCACAAACAGGGAATGTATGTGATTCTGGACTGGGTTGCCAATCACAGCAGTTGGGACAATGATTTGGTGAAACAACATCCTGATTGGTACATCAAAAACCG
This sequence comes from Bacteroidota bacterium, assembly GCA_023458415.1. GTDB lineage: Bacteria > Bacteroidota > Bacteroidia > Flavobacteriales > Weeksellaceae > JAEWZO01. Next base: position 3,472 of record JAEWZO010000017.1, on the reverse strand, counting down.
TGAAGGTAATTTTCAGCCAACGCCGTGGCGCGATTACGATGACATCATCGACTTTGATTACAGCAAACCCGAACTCCGTAAATATATGACCGAAGCCTTGAAATTTTGGGTGAAAGAATTCGGAATAGATGGTTACCGAAGCGATATGGCGAGTTTTGTACCGCTTGAATTCTGGGAAAATGTCCGCGCCGAACTCGACGAAATAAAACCTGTTTTTATGCTCGCGGAAGCCGAAGACAAAGAACTTCACCGAAAAGCATTTGATGCGACATTCAACTGGACACTTTGGAATTATCTGCACGACATCGCAATGGGTAAAAAGAATGCGGAACAGCTTGCCGGTGGATATCTCGCAGAGCACGTTTCCATTTTTCCGAAGGAAGGAATCCGAATGAATTTCATCGACAATCACGACAAGAATTCGTGGGAAGGAAATCCATACAAAAACTTTGGAGACGCACTGGAAGCTTCGATGGTTTTTACAGTGCTGATGGACGGAATGCCACTGGTTTACAACGGTCAGGAAGCCGGCGTCGACCGCTCGCTGCAGTTTTTTGAAAAGGATCCGATTGTGTGGAAAAAACACGAAAACGAACAACTCTACACCACTCTATTCAACCTAAAACATAAAAACCAGGCACTCTGGAACGGAAAATGGGGCGGCGAAATGGTGCGGATAAAAAACGACAAAATGAATGAAGTGATTTCTTTTGTACGCGAGAAAAACGGCGATAAAGTTTTGACTTTTATAAATCTTAGCAAAGATGAAGTCACAGTGACTTTTGATACCTATTACGACACCGGGACCTACACCAATCTTTTCACTTCCAAGCCCGTGAAAATTCCACAAAAACTCACGCTGAAGATGAAACCGTGGGAATATCTGGTGCTGCATCAAAACACAAGCAAATAACAAGTTTTCTTATTTTTGCATCGTGCTGAATTTTTGTGCAATTGATTTCGAAACAGCGACACACGAAAGAAATTCGGCGTGCGAAATGGGAATCTGTGTGGTAGAAAACGGAATAATCGTTGAAACCAAAACTTGGTTGATAAAACCTCCGAGCTTTCCTTATTTCAACCGGCACAATATTGCTGTACACGGAATTTTACCAGAAGACGTGGCCGATTCACCCACTTTTGACGAAGTTTGGTATGAAGCTGAAGAATTGTTGTACGGAAATCTGATGATTGCACACAATGCGGGTTTTGATGCAGGAGTTCTGCGCGGTTGTTTGGATTATTACGGTTTTTTCAAACCGAAAATTAATTATTTGTGTTCGATTCAGCTGGCTAAGAAATCGTGGAAAGGATTACCAAGTTATGGTCTGAAAAAATTAGCGGAACACCATCAAATTACATTCAACCATCACAGAGCCGGAGACGATGCAGCTGTTTGCGCACAACTTTCTTTACTGGCCTGCAACCGTTTGATGCTTACCAGAAATGAAGAAGTTCAGGATTATATGAAGAACTCTATTAAACTGCTCTAAAACATAAACACCTCTTTCGAGGTGTTTTTCTATTCAATTTCAATGTGTTTCAGAGCTTCGGTATCTTTCACCGTATACGGAATATTATCGAGAATGTATTCCATAGCTTCAATCCTTGCGCGGGATTTTCTGTTGGCCTTAAAAACCTTCCAAGGCGCATAATCGGTGCTTGTTCTTTCGAACATTCTTTCCTTATAATCGGTGTATTTTTCCCAAAGTTGTAAAGCATTTTTATCAACGTCACTGTATTTCCACTTCTTCAGCGGACTGTCGATAATTTCTTCAAATCGTTTTTCCTGTTCTTCTTTCGTGATGGAAAAATACAGTTTCAGAAGATAAACTCCGGAAGTCACCAACATTTTTTCAAATTCGTTGACCTGATCCATAAAAATCCTGTATTCTTCTTCAGTGCAGAAGCCGTTTACAGGCTCTACAACGGCACGATTGTACCAGCTTCGGTCAAAAAATACGATTTCACCAGCTTTTGGAAGCTGCTGAATGTAGCGCTGAAAATACCATTGCGTCTCCTCCACCTCATTAGGTTTTGGAAGCGCAACGACACGGTGCTGTCTTGGATTTAGATTTTCGGTGATTCTTCTTATCGCTCCACCTTTTCCGGCAGCATCACGACCTTCGAAAATAACCACTACTTTCTGATTGTTTTCAACCGTCCAGTTCAGCAGTTTTATCATTTCCTCCTGTAGTTTTGCCAGTCGCTTTTCGTAGCGTACAAATTTCTGAGCTTTTTCTGTATCGAGATTTTCATTCTGAAGAAGAGCGTATAAACCCTTCTTAGAATTGAGCATTTCGAATTGTTCCTGTGTAAGATTCATTTGAAATATTTTATTGTTAAGGGTTCTTATTCGTCAATTTGTTTTACCATGCGGAAATATCTCTGCACTACATTGGGATCCGGATTCAGGGAAACTCTGGAATTTTCTTTTCCTTCGTAATTAAAAAGGGAAAGTACATAACGTATTGCTTCAATCCTTGCGCGCAACTTATCATCGGACTTCACGATTACCCAAGGCGAAAATGCATTGTGCGTTCTGCTGAACATCTGATCTTTGTAGTAGGTAAAAGTATCCCATAATTCCTGTCCTTTTTCGTCTACCGGACTGTACTTCCATTTTTTCAGTGGATTTTTGAGACGGCGGTTGAATCTGTACAATTGCTGCTCTTTAGAAACAGAAAACCAGAATTTAATAATCGTTGTTCCTGCTTCATACAGCATGTGCTCGAATTCGGGAACCTGAACCATAAAACTTTCATACTGTTCCGGGCTGCAGAATCCCATCACAGGCTCCACAACGGCACGATTGTACCAACTGCGGTCGAAAAATACAATTTCACCTTTGTTCGGAAGTTCTTTGATGTATCTGCGGAAATACCATTGTCCATGCTCAACATCGGTTGGTTTGTTAAGTGCAACCAATCGCATGGCACGAGGATTTAGATGCTCAGCGAAACGTTTAATGGTTCCTCCTTTTCCGGAAGCATCTCGCCCTTCAAAAATAATGGCGATTTTCTTACCGTTTTTCTGCACCCAATTCTGGAAATTTACCAACTCGCCCTGCAGCTCGCGCAGTTCCTGCTCGTAATAGTATTTTTCCAAAACCTGCTGTGCAATAAGATCGTCTTTATTTTCATTCAGCAAAGCCAGAAGATCTTTTCGGGTTTTTAGGTTTTTAAAATCATTAATTTCAATCATAAGTGGTTCTTTTTAAATCAGATAATAAATTTACGTCTATTTAAAAAAAACTGCAATTTTCTGAAACTAACATTTGACATTTATACAAAAATACCGGCTGTAAAAACAGCGGCAACTTTATAATATTATGATTGATTTTAATTAGTCTCTCCTTAAACCACCTATAATTTACTGATTATTAGTATTTTGGGTTTAAAATAGCTTGTTTTTTATTGCAAGAATTTGTATCTTAGAGCTTTAAAACCTTGCAAATATGTTGGGGAAAAAT
>JAEWZO010000016.1 GCA_023458415.1 Bacteroidota bacterium | reverse complement strand
GGAACAGTAATTGGTTGCGCCTCGGTTGTGAAATTTGTCACAGAACATCCAGAAGCTGATCCTGCCGAATTAGAAGGAATAATTCTGACAAAATATTGAGTAGAATAATTCAAATCATTGGGTAAATCAAAGGTGGTTACATTTCCAACATTCTGATTTAAGATATTCCACGTTCCTGAAACCGTTCCAATTTGCAGAAGGTAGGAAGTTGCACCAGTAACGGCAGTCCACGAAAAGTTTGTTGCGATGCCAATATTCGTTGCACCGTTTGCTGGAATTGTTGCCGATGTACAAGCTGGAACGGAAGGTGTAATTATTTGCTGCAATTCATAAGCACCATAATCTATTGCTGTACCATAAAGCCGTGGGTTTCCGTCTAAATCCGTTGAACTTCCGGCATTTGTTGGTGAAACTTGGTTGTACAATGCATTGTTTCCGGCATTAACGGCGGGGCTAAAAGTTTGTAGTCGGAAGTTATTGGTATTGTTAACAAATTGAGGATTTACTCCAATCATATTGTTCGTTCCTAAATTATATTCTTGAACGATGTTTCGTCTGATGTCTTTTTCACTATCATCATTTGAATTTATACCAGTAGACGGAGAGATGTCCGAAAAAAAGTCTGCAGCTTTGGGTGTATTTCCATAAAATATGGAATTGTAAATATGGGTTGAATAATTGAAGAATTGGCTTGGAGAAAATCGAGAGTGAATGATGGCGGTGTTGTTATTGTTCACAAAAGTGGAATTGGTTACGGCTAATTCTTCCCTGTTGTAAATCGCTCCACCCAAGTTACTTGCATTGTTGTTTATGAAAAGTGAATTGCTGACTTTCAAAAGTTTGTCATTGTGAATTGCACCTCCACTATCATCGGCTGTATTGCCACTAAAAAAAGAATTGGTAAGGAGAAGATCATTACTGTTTATATGAATTGCCCCGCCATTATCATCACTATGATTATTTACAAATCTACTTCCTTCTATATTGAAATTTTCACCCCAAGAATAAATGGCGCCACCGCTTCTGGAGGAACTGTTGTTGATAAATCGGCAATTACGAATGGTTACATCTTCATCCCAATTGTGGATAGCACCCCCACCGTTTGAATTGGTGGTTGTGATGGTATGGGTATTGTTTTCAAAAGAGCAATTTTGGATCAATTGCCCTCCTCCAAACCAAATGAAAATTGCTCCGGCACCTCTTTCTGCTGTAGATCTATTGTTTAAAAAGGTACAATTTCTAATGATTTGATCATGACCGGCCAACCGTAAAGCTCCACCGCCATCATTGGTTGTATCTACTGTTCCGGTGACAAATCCGTTTCTGAAATGGATCCCATCAATGATTCCGTTATTGGATGAAAATCGCATAATTTTCACGGTATTTTGTCCGTTGAAGACCGTGGTATTGTTGCTCCAATCTCTTTGATTGAGTGCAGTTTCATTTCCGGCAAAACCACCATAAATAGAAATGTTGGAAAGTGAAACCAAAAGGGTGGAAGAAACCGGGTAGTTTCCTTGTTTTACCCAGATTTGGGAATTGGAAGAAGCGATTGCGATTGCATTCTGTAACGATGAGGCATTTGCCCAAGAAGAACCGTTACCATAACCACTTGGCGTTGGGGCAACACGAATAACTTGTGCCTGTGACCACAGTGATATAAAGGTAAAGAGTACTATATGAAACCTGAATATTTTTTTTCTCATAAGGAATACGCAAAATTAAGCAATACTATTCTCAAGAGAATTTACATATGTTAAATATTAGAAAAAAACTGGAAAACAATTCCAGTTTTTTTTCAAAATTATTTCTTTCCTGCAGCCTGCATCGGATTTACTTTTCCTTGTGCAGCTCCTCGCACGGCTTCTCCGTTTTTCTGTTTGAACACTTCAAATTTTGAGGCCGGTGCTGGAATTTCGCCCCAGAAATTATTTGAGGTATCGATGTCTGCAGTTTCCAGCATTGGATCCAACTGAATTGATTTTAGTTTTTTGGTAAAATAATACGTCAGTGAAGTTTTGTTTTCGTCTTTTCTCCAGATTTGTGCAGCTACTTTATCATTGAGTTTGGTGCCGTCTTCAAAAGTGAATTCGAGAATAATTGGCATTACCATTCCGCCTTTATTGCTGAAATCTATTTGATATGCAGTAATATTCTTCAGTTTTTCAATAGTTGTGGCATCCACTTTTTCGAGATAATCCTCACTAATCTGATGCTGTTTTGTCGTGTTTACCTTTTCAAGACCTCTTGCATAACGCCAGTAAAAATCTCTCGCACCGGTGTCGGTATCGGTATAGAAAGTAATGTTCTTGTCGAGTTGATTGCGAAATGTGGTGATGTCTTCAAATTTACTTAACAGTGGTTTTTCTACAGTATACTTTTCGGTAAAAGGTTCCGGTTTTTTGCTGAAATCAGGTTTTGCAGAAATTACTTTGTCAATAGAAATATCCACAGGATCAGTTCCATAAAACCAGCCTCTCCAGAACCAGTCGAGGTTTTCACCGCTTGCATCATTCATTGTTCTGAAAAAATCTGCAGGTTCAGGATGGCGGAAAGCCCACCTTTTTGAATACACTTTGAATGCATCATCAAAAAGTTTTCTTCCCATAATTGTTTCGCGGAGAATATTAAGTCCTGTTGCCGGTTTTGCATATGCGTTCGGACCAAAATGGGTGATGTTTTCGGAGTTTACCATAATCGGTTCCAGCTGCTCTTTTGGTAGTTTCATGTAATCAACAATCTGATAAGCCGGACCTCTTCTTGAAGGAAATTTGTCGTCCCAAAGCTGTTCAGTAAGAAACTGAACATACGTATTAAGACCTTCATCCATCCAGCTCCACTGCCGCTCGTCGGAATTGATAATCATCGGAAAGAAATTATGTCCAACTTCATGAATAATTACACCTATCATTCCGTTTTTTATCGCTTCAGAATACGTTCCGTCTTTTTCTGTACGTCCGAAGTTGAAGCAAATTATCGGATATTCCATGCCGCTGGAAGCTTCAACCGACTGCGCAACCGGATATGGATAAGGCACTGTGAAATCTGAATATGTTTTGATGGTATGTGCTACAGCCCGGGTTGAAAATTTTCTGTAAAGATGATATGATTCTTTTGGATATTGACTCATACACATCACTTTCTGGCCGTTATCAAGCGTGATTGACATGCCGTCCCATACGTATTTCCGAGAAGAAGTCCATGCGAAATCACGAACGTTATCCGCGTGAAAAATCCAGGTTTTTCTTTGTTTCGATTTTGATTTTTCTGCTTTCTGAGCTTCTGCAAGAGTTACAATTTCCAAAGGTTCATTTGAGCTTTCTGCCTGTCTGTATCTTTTGAGCTGTTCTGCAGTAAGCACACTTTCATAATTTTGGCATTCGCCTGTTGCCGCAACAATATGATCTGCGGGAACATTGATTGAGACTTTATAATCACCGAAATTTAACGCAAATTCACCTCGGCCTGTGAACTGGTTATGTTGCCATCCTTTAAAATCGCTGTAGACGCACATGCGCGGAAACCACTGTGTGATTGTGAAAAGCGAGTTGCCGTCTTCCGGGAAATATTCGTAACCGCCACGTCCGCCCATACTAATTCGATCAACTAAATTGTAATTCCAATCAATTTTAAATACAATTTTTTCTTTACTTTTAAGTGGTTTTGGTAAATCAATTCGCATCATTGTTTTATTAATGATGTAAGGAAGTTGTTTTCCGTTGGCATCGGTAACTTTCTCGATTTTTACGCCGAAGCCATTGTCTTTGGCTGGAAGATCTGTTGCTTTTAGCTGATCTGTTGTGACATGCGTGTTTGGAATTTTCGAAGCCATTGCATAGCCTGCATTGTTAATGCTTGAATGCTGATTTTCATCTAATTGCAACCATAAATAATCCAAATCGTCTGGAGAATTATTGTGATAGGTAATTGTTTCTGAACCTTTCAGATTTTTCCTGTCTTCATCGAGATAGGCAATAATATTATAGTCTGCGCGCTGCTGCCAATATTGGTTTCCGGGCGCACCGGAAGCTGTTCTGTAAACATTCGGTGTTGGTAGAATAGTGCCTAATTGTTCAAATTTATTCCCATGATTGCTATCTGGGTTATTTCTGGTGTTTTGTGCCAGTATAAAATTTGACACAAAAAGCAAAATAAATATAGTTCGAAGCGAAAGAGACGGATTGATTTTCATTCTTCTTGGATTGATGTATCAAAAATAAAAAAAATACGAATAGTATGTTTGCTGAAAGCAAAATAACCTCCGAGAAATTCAGAGGCTATTCATCATTCAAAATAAAAAGAACAGTAAGTTATTTTCTGAAAATATATTTAAATCCGACTCCGAATCTGGCTGCAGTGAAATACGTACCCTGATCAAATGAAAGCACAGGACGCCAGTCGAACCCAAAGTTCAGTGGAACTTGCGGAATTGTATATTCCAACCCGATCGAAGGTCGAAGTACCACTTCCGAATATCCGTCGCCAAACCAAATTTGAGGTCCTGCACCAACATTCCATGATAGTCCGTTGGTTCCCGGAATATTTCCGTTGTACTGAATGTCCGCGCCTGCAACCGTAGTTCCTGTGACAAAAAGTACAGCGGGCTGAACCGAAATGTTTTCGTTGAAAAAATACTTTAGATGTGGACCTACCGCCGTTGCACCGTTTCCGAAATCAATAAAAACACCGCCTCCCAGTTTGTAGTTCTGGGCATTTGTGGAAACGTTTCCGGCAAGAATAAACGACAGGGTTAACAATGAAATTTTGCAATAATTCTTCATAACAGATAGTTTTAAGTTTATGCCAAAACTATAGTGAAAATGAAGAACCTTCAATCCAAATAATTGAGTAATTTAAGCTACCTAAAATTAGGTAGAACTATATTGGAATCCGCTCCAGAGTCATTTTCAGAGCCAATGCGAAAATACCGGAAGAGAAAAACATAATCCAGTCTTTTTTATTGATTCGGAAGAGGTTTATAAGAAAGTAGCTTAGCAAAAGAAATACAGCGACTACTACAATCTGCCCCAATTCCAGACCAATGTTGAAGCCCAATAACGGCACTGCAATGCTTTGTTGTTCAGCCAGCGTCATTCTTGCGATGTTGGCAAAACCCATTCCGTGGATGAGGCCGAAAACTAAAGCCAGCCAGTAATTCATTTTCATCAGAATATTCTGGTTTTTCCGCATCAAGATATTGTCAAATGCTGTAATTACAATGGTTAAGGGAATCAGAAATTCTACCCAATTGGACGGAATTCTAATAATATCCAAAACACTTAACGCCAATGTAATAGAATGTCCAATGGTGAAAGCAGTAATTAGGATGATGATTTTCTTCAGATCTTTTACGGTATATGCAACGATGAGCGCCAGTACAAAAAGCTGATGATCAAGAGCGTCCCAGGAAATAATATGTTCCCAGCCGAGTTTCAGAAACAGTAAAAAATCGTCCATAATGAAAATAAAGGTTACGAAAATAATGATTAATTTCGTTTTCGCTACCGAAAAAACTCATGAAAAAGATTTTGCTTGTCTTTGTTTCTCTATTTCTGATGTTGTCGTTTACATCAGAAGTTCATCCGTATCATGTTGGTTCTGTGGAATTTAACTATAAATCAAAGTCTAGGACTTTTGAAATTACGGGTAAGTTTTTTCTGGATGATGTGGAAAATGCCGTTTCTGAAAAATATGGCAGAACTTTAAGGTTTCATCAGCGTTCACAGCAGGAGGAAATGAATGCAGCTCTTAAAAAATACAGCGAAGAAAACATCAAGCTGAAATCTAACGGCAAATTAGTGAATATCAAATATTTAGGCTTTGAAGAAGACCGTGAATCTGTCCGTATTTATCTTGAATCTGAACCTGCGCCACTTCCTCAGAAGGTTGAAGTTGCAACGGGCTTTTTGTACAGTTTATTTGATGACCAGTTGAATATTATTCACGTCGTTATCAATGGTAAAAGGCAGAGTCATCAGTTAAAATTTCCGGACCGTTATCTTTCGAAAACTTTCTAGAAACTTTCATTTACATCATTGGCGAAAGTAAGAAGTTCAGGAAAAAAATCATCGAAATTCTGTTGCAGTAAAGGTTTGTTCTGTAAAAAAACTTCAAAAACAGAAAGGTCCTTTTCTAAATATTTTGCTTTGTTAAGAACATTCTGCATGGAGAATTTAATTCCATTTTCAGTTCTATAATTAAAGAGCCAGTCGTCTTTTTCCATGTGAAAAAGCAGCCTTTTCATATTTTCCGGCAGAATTGCTGAGTGTTCATTCAAAACTCTGTACACTTTTTTGGCATGCCTTTCCAAAAGATCTTCGGGTAAAGAATTCGCTAAAAAATAATCAAAACATACATCAACAAATGCTCCTGAATACAGCCGAACCATTGGACTGAAAAATTTCTTAGCTTCCTGAATTACCGGATGAGAATCTGTAAAAGTATCAATCTGCCGGTGCAAAAAAATGCCCTGTACAATTTCTTCGGCATAATCAAAACGGTCTTTGTTTCGGATAAAATCATTCAAAAACTGGCCGACAATTTGGCCTTCGGAAAACGTAAGAAAAGAATGGGCGAGGAGGTTCATCAGAAAAGCATTTCGTGAAATTCTTCAATTTTACTAACCTCTACAATATTGATTCCGAATTTCCTTTTTGGAATTTTATTCAGGTTTGAAACAAAAATTTTGTCATAACCCAGTTTTTCCGCTTCAGAAATACGCTGTTCAATCTGCGGAACCGGACGAATCTCACCGCTCAACCCAATTTCACCTGCAAAACACAGTTTTTCAGAAATGGCCATATCTTCATTGGAAGAAAGAATGGATGCGATTACCGCCAAATCTAAAGCTGGATCATCGGTTTTGATTCCGCCGGTAATATTCAGGAAAACATCTTTTGCGCCCAATTGAAAACCTGCGCGTTTCTCCAGAACAGCGAGCAACATATTGAGTCTTTTTGCATCGAAACCTGTGCTGCTGCGTTGCGGCGTCCCATAAACTGCGGTTGAAACCAGTGCTTGGATTTCCAATAACATTGGGCGATTTCCTTCTAATGTAACGGCGATGGCGTTGCCTGAAAGTTCTTCGGATTTTTTTGTGATCAAAATTTCCGAGGGATTTTTTATTTCTTTCAGTCCTTGTGCAATCATTTCGTAAATCCCGATTTCTGCAGTTGATCCGAAACGGTTTTTATTGGCTCGCAACAGTCGGAACAGGTGATTGCGGTCTCCATCGAAATTCAGAACCACATCTACCATATGTTCAAGAACTTTGGGTCCCGCAATTTGGCCGTCTTTCGTGATGTGTCCCACCAGAATAATCGGTGTGTTGTTTTCTTTTGCGAATTTTATGAGTTCGTTAGAACACTCGCGGATTTGGGAAACCGTTCCCGGCGAACTTTCCAGCAACTGGGAATGAAGCGTTTGAATTGAATCCACAATCATCAGATCCGGTTGAAGTTTTTTGGCTTCATGAATGATTTTTTCTACAGAAACTTCTGTGAACAAAAAGCAGTTAGGATTCTGGATATCAGTAAGTCTGTCGGCTCTCATCTTGATTTGCGAAGCACTCTCTTCGCCCGAAACATAAAGGATTTTCTTCTTCATTTTCAGCGCTAACTGCAGCAATAGAGTCGATTTTCCGATTCCCGGTTCGCCTCCGATCAGAATGACGGAACCCAAAACAATACCACCGCCTAAAACACGGTTCAGTTCCTCGGAATTGGTTTTTATGCGTGGTTCTTCGGCAGTTTCGACCTCGATGATATTGATGATGTGATTTTTCTTTTTATCTGAAGAGTTTTTTGGTGTCGATTTTTCTACAATTTCCTCCGCCAAAGTATTCCACGATCCACAGTTTTTGCACTGTCCATGCCATTGGGAAAACTGCGTTCCACAGTTTTGACAGTAATATGCTGTTTTTAGTTTCGCCATACTGCGAATTTCGGTAATTTTTTATTGTGGATGGGACTATTTTTTTAAATACATTTGAACAAAACGAAAAGAATGAAAAAAGTTTATGCTGTTTTTTGTCTTCTAATGATATTCTTTAGCAATGCGCAGAATTTAGAAAAATTAGCGGATGAAATCACAGAAGAAGGAATTTTACTCTACAGAAGTGAAATGGCTTCCTGGTACGGAACAGATGTTTTTCTGGCTAATTATCCGGATAGAGAAAATATTGGAGGTTACTTTTCATACATTTCAGATGATGTTCCTAAATGTGTATTTTATTCTAAAACAAACAAGGTAATAGGTATGGTTTCTTTTCCAACCAATTATGAACCGGCTAATTCCAAACTGGATCTTACCGAAAGAGAATTTTCTGAACTTGAAAAAGATTATTTCGATTTACGCACGAAAGCGGCAGAAAGAGCTGAAATTGACTCAACATTTACATATTATAACAATACGAGTTTTAATTTCGTACCGCTTATCACTGAAAATGAGAAAAAGGTTTATGTCCTCACAGGAACCAATGTTCAGAATGTTGTGATTTTCGGGAATGATTACCTAATTGAGTTCAATAAGGAGAATGAAATAAAAAAAGTACAGAGACTGCACAAATCCATAATTGTACAGAATATTGTGGATGAAGAAGTAGGGAAAACCGTTTCTGCGACTCATTCGCATGTTTTGGAAGACTGGCCGTTTATAACACCTACAGATATTTGCACGCTTATGCTGTATCAGAAGTTTACCGACTGGGAGAGTTACAATGTGATATCGCGTGAGTTCACAAGCCTTTTCAATCCGAAGTCCAATAAACTGATCATTATGAAAACCGATGTAATAAGGAAGATTAATGAGGATCAAGAAAAAAGGAAAAAAGCGCGTGCTGAGAAAAAGTAAAACAGAATTAAGGCTGTTCCTTGCCTCCTATCCCAAATTCCTTTAACTTTGCCCAAACCTAAATCTAATGAGTAAAAAGAACACCAAGTACATCTTCGTAACAGGAGGTGTAACTTCTTCACTTGGTAAAGGAATTGTCTCGGCTTCTTTGGGACTTCTGCTGAAATCGCGCGGCTTTAAAGTAACCATTCAGAAACTGGATCCTTATATCAATATCGATCCGGGAACTTTAAATCCGTACGAACACGGCGAATGTTATGTAACTGAAGACGGCGCCGAAACCGACCTGGATTTAGGCCATTACGAAAGATTTCTGGATTCTCCTACCTCGCAGAATAATAATGTAACAACGGGAAGAATCTATCAAACCGTTATCGAAAAGGAGAGAAGAGGAGATTTCCTGGGGAAAACCGTTCAGGTAATTCCGCATATTACCAACGAAATTAAACGCAGAATAAAAATTCTCGCCAAGAAAGATTACGATATCATCATCACCGAAATAGGCGGAACTGTTGGCGATATTGAATCGCTTCCGTATGTGGAATCGGTTCGTCAGCTGAAATGGGAACTGGGAGAAAACAATTCCATGGTGATTCACTTGACACTGCTTCCATATCTTGCAGCAAGTGGTGAATTGAAGACTAAACCTTCGCAGCATTCCGTGCGTCAGCTGATGGAAAACGGAATTCAGGCCGATGTTTTGGTTTGCCGTTCCGAACATAAAATACCGAAAGACGTAAAAGCAAAACTGGCTCTTTTCTGTAACGTGCCTCAGGATAATGTAATTGAATGTATTGATGCCGAAACTATTTATCAGGTTCCGCTTGATCTTCAGAAACAGAATTTTGACGAAGTAGTGATGAAAGAATTGGATCTTCCTATTAAAAAAGATTCGGATCTTAAAGAATGGAAAACCTTCCTTAAAAAATATCAGAACCCTAAGAAATTCGTTGAAATTGCGTTGGTTGGGAAATATGTATCGCTGCAGGATTCTTATAAATCCATTGCTGAAGCATTTATCCACGCCGGAGCCGATTTAGATACGGAAGTAAAAATCCGTTGGGTTTACAGTGGGGATTTAACCGCAGAAAATATTACGGAAAACTTCAAAGGAGTAGACGCGATGCTTATTGCTCCAGGTTTTGGAGACCGCGGAATTGAAGGTAAAATCCTTGCAGCCAAATTTGCGCGCGAGAACAAGATTCCGATGTTGGGAATCTGTTTGGGAATGCAGATTATGACAATTGAATTTGCCAGAAATGTGCTTGAATTACCGAAAGCCAACTCAATGGAGTTTGATACATCCACGCCGGATCCTGTAATTTCGTTGATGGAGGAGCAGAAAAATGTTGTTGATAAAGGTGGAACGATGCGTCTTGGTGCGTGGAAATGCTCTTTAAAAACAGGGTCAAAATTGGCGGAAATTTATGGTGCGAAAACCATTTCGGAAAGACACCGCCACCGCTACGAATTCAATAACGAATATCAACAGGACTTTGAGAAAAACGGTTTGATTCCGACCGGAGTAAATCCCGATACAAAGTTGGTAGAAACCATCGAACTGAAAGACCATCCTTTTTATATAGGTGTGCAGTATCATCCGGAATATAAAAGTACCGTGGCCACGCCGCATCCGCTTTTCAAGGCACTGATAAAAGCTGCCGGTAAGAAATAAGATACAAAAAGACAGATTTACAGCAATCTGTCTTTTTTTGAATTTAGAACTGATGGCTTAAAAAATTCCCTATTGAAAAAATAATCAGTATTTTTGTCAGCCGAAATTATGACGTAAAAGATTCGCGGAATCTTTCATCAAACATTTAAAAACGAACTACAAAATGCAGCAAAATAACGGACTGGATAAAAGCCAGCTTATCAGTTTCGCAATTTTTTCGATGATTCTGATTGCTTTTATGTTTTATTTCCAGAACAAGCAGGTAGAAGAACACAGAGAAGCACAGGCGCAGGCGGCAAAAGCAACCGCTTCCCAAACCGTGCAGAATAACACCAAACCTGCTGCAGTAAGCAACCTGAACGACAGCGTAAAAACAACATCCATACAGCAGGTTGAGCTAAAAAATAAGGAGCTCACTTTAGGCATTTCAACGCTTGGAGGGCAGATTTCCAAAGTTCAGCTTAATGAGTATAAAGCTTACAACAAAGCGACAGACACTAATGACAAAGATCTGCTGCTTTTTGACAAAAACAATTCTACCTACGGATTTCAGTTTACCGACAGAACAGGGAAAACATTCAACACCAAAGATTTGGTTTTCTCTCCGTCTGTTTCAGGAAATACAGTTACACTAACAGCGAATGCAAATGGTGCGGTTATTCAGTTTCTGTATACATTGGCCAGCAATTACACGGTTGATTTCAATATCAAAACGCAGGGACTTAGTAATATGATTTCCGATAACAAAGCCAATTTTATTTGGGATTACAGTGTTCGCGAAATGGAGAAAGGCCGCTCTCAGGAGCAGACTCATACTGAATTTGCTTATGCTTTTGATGATTATGGTTCTTATGATTACGATGCGAGAACTTCGATGAATGAAGACGGTGAAGTTTTAAACTGGCTGGCTGTAAAACAGCAGTTCTTCACAGCAATTATTGAACCTCAAACAGGGTTTCACGCTGCGAAAGGAAATCAGGATATGATCGAAGAAGGCGAGTTTCTGAAGAAATTTAACTTTAACGGACAGGTTAATTTGGCAGGTAATGAAATGAATCAAAGTTTCAAATGGTATTTCATGCCGCTGGATCTTACGCTTCTGAAATCTTTTGAAGGAAAAAACTTTGACGAAATTCTACCTTTGGGATGGTCGTTTATTGGTACCATGAACCGTTGGTTCTTCATTCCGATGTATAACCTGATTGCTTCGTGGGGACTAACTGCAGGTTGGGTAATTTTCGTAATGACGATTATTGTGAAACTGATCCTTTCGCCGATTATGTTCAAACAGCACAAACTGAGTGCGATGATGCGTGTAATCCGTCCGGAAATTGATGAGGTGAACGAAAAATTCAAAGACGCCGATGCCATGAAACGCCAACAGGAAACGATGGCTGTTTACAGAAAAGCTGGGGTTAACCAAATGGCAGGATGTTTACCGGCGTTGCTTCAGATTCCTATATTCTATGCGTTATTCCGATTTTTCCCGAATTTTATTGATTTAAGAGGGGAGAGTTTCTGGTTTGCAAAAGATTTAACGGCGTACGATGATTTAATAAAACTTCCGTTTAACATTCCTTTCCTTGGTGAACATTTAAGTGTTTTCGCTATCGCGTGTACTGCAGTTCTCCTTATTTATACGCTGTTAACTGCAGGAAATATTCAGCAGCCAACACAACCGGGAATGCCG
This sequence comes from Bacteroidota bacterium, assembly GCA_023458415.1. Lineage (GTDB taxonomy): Bacteria > Bacteroidota > Bacteroidia > Flavobacteriales > Weeksellaceae > JAEWZO01. Next base: position 13,068 of record JAEWZO010000016.1, on the reverse strand, counting down.
AACATGAAAGTTCTTATGTACATTTTCCCGATTACATTCCTGTTCTTCCTGAATACTTCTGCATCAGGTCTTTCATGGTATTATTTTGTATCGAATGCTATTAACATTCTGATTATTCTTGTAATTAAATACTGGATTTTGGATGAAGATAAAATTCATGCTCAGATTCAGGAAAATAAAACGAAAGCTCCAAAACCGGAAGGAAGATTCCAAAAACGTATGCGTGAAATGATGGAGCAGGCGCAGGAACAACAGAGAATGCAGCAGGAGCAAATGAAGAAACAGCAGCAGAAAAAGAAATAATTTTGCTATACTATATATAGGTATAAAAAACGGAAGATTATTCTTCCGTTTTTTTTATGTGTAAATCAGTTTAAAAGATTTTCTGTGGTATTTTGTGGGCCCGTATTTATTCAGCGCTTCACGGTGAGTCTTTGTAGCATAACCCATGTTTCGATTCCAGCCATATTCCGGATGTTCTTCATGCAGTTTTAGCATTAGTCGATCGCGGTGGTTTTTAGCAAGAATAGAAGCTGCGGCGATGGCTAAAACTTTTGAATCTCCTTTCACGATGCATTGGTGCGGTATATAATTATAAGCGTGAAAGCGGTTTCCGTCCACCAGAATCAGTTCCGGCCGAATGGTAAGCGAATCCAGTGCAAGATGCATAGCGTGGATACTTGCATTGAGAATATTGTGGGTGTCGATAATATCAAGGTCGCACTCCGCAATGGCAAAGTCTTTTACGTTATCTCTAATGTAAAAATCCATTTCCTGGCGTGTTCGGAAGTTTAGTTTTTTGGAATCGTTGATTAGATTTTGATTAAAATTATCGTCCAAAACCACTGCTGCAGCCACTACAGGACCACATAGACAGCCTCTGCCCACTTCGTCACAGCCTGCTTCAATGTAATTTTGCGACCATCTTTTTATTAATTCCATAATAAATATGTTTTCTTAACGTTTCTTTTTGAGAAATCATTAATTCAGCAAATATATTAAGATTTGTTAACAATTTATTTGGCTGTTTTATAAAACTTTTGCACTTTTGTCACAATGAAAAATTTAATTTGATATGAAGAAACTAACAACAAGCGTTTTAGCAGTGGTTTTAACTTCGTCTTTTGCTTTGGTGAATGCACAGGTTGATACAGCTAGAACCCAGGATATCGAAGGCGTTGTCGTAACGGCTTTGGGTATCAAAAGAGAGAAAAAGTCTATTGGTTATGCTGCTCAGGAGATTTCCGGAGATAACATCTCTGAAGCTGGCCAGAACAATGCTTTGAGCGCTCTATCCGGAAACGTTGCCGGTGTTCAGGTAACTGCTCCGTCCTCAATGGGTGGTTCTACAAGAATTACAATGAGAGGTATTTCTTCCATTACCGGTGAGAACAGACCTTTGATTATTGTAGACGGTGTACCGTTGGACAACAGTAACATTAACGATGTAAATACACAAAGAGGTGCCGGTGGTAGAGACTACGGTGATGCTACGTTCGATATTAATCCGGACGACATCGAGTCTGTAACTGTACTTAAAGGTGGTCCTGCAGCTGCACTTTACGGATCCAGAGCATCCAACGGTGTAATCATTTATACAACGAAAAGTGCAAAGAGAGGAAAAACAGCAATTGAATTCAATACAGGTATTTCTTTCGAAAGCATCTATATTTATCCAAACCTTCAGAATTCTTATGGTGGTGGTTTAGCAAATTCGCTTCCAACACAGGAAATCAACGGTGTTGTTTACAACATTGCAGACTACGGAATGGATGAAAGCTGGGGTCCGAAATACGATCCGAACTTGTACTACCTTCCTTGGAACGCGTTTGATCCTGAATTCCCGGATGATTATATGAAAACTATTCCATGGGTTGCTCCGCAGCACGATGTGGATTCGTTCTTCAACGTAGGTACTCAGTACACCAACAACCTTTCTGTTTCAAAATCTTTTGAAAGATCAAACTTAAGAGTTTCTTATACCAATACTGATATCAGCGGTATCTATCCAAACTCTTCCATCAACAAGCACAACTTCAACATTAATGCTAACAGTGAGTTGAGCGATAAAGTGAAAATTGAAACTTCCCTAAACTTTGTGCAGACTAAAGGTTTCAACAGACCTGAACAGGGATATGGTGACAACTCAGTAGCACAAAAGTTCTTCCAGTGGGGACAAAGACAGTTGGATTTCTCTAAACTGAGAGATTACAAACTTCCTAACGGAATGCAAAGAACCTGGAACAGAACAGCTTGGGACGATGCTACACCTCTTTACTCAGATAACCCATACTGGAGTGTTTACGAAAACGTAACTAACGATAAGAGAAACAGATTTTTCGGTAACGTTGGTTTAACGTACAATATCCTTCCAAACTTATTTGCAGTAGGTAAAGTGTATGCGGATATGTATTCTCAGGATAACGACTCTAGAGTAGCTATCGGTTCGCAGGCAGTTTCCGGATATGCAACAAACACAAGAACTTTCAGTGAGTACAACTACGAAGGTAGATTGCACTGGAATCCAAACATCTCTGATGACTTCTCTTTACAGACATTTATTGGAGGTAACATCAGAAACAGCAGACTTTCCAGAATCTTCGGACAAACTGTGGGTGGTTTGATTCTTCCAAACTTCTACAACCTGAAGAATAGTGTTGAAACTCCATTGGCACAGAACGATGACTTCAACAGAATGGTACACTCTGTATTCGGATCCGTTTCATTAGGTTTCAAAGAAACTTTATTCCTTGAAGCTACAGGAAGAAACGACTGGTTCTCTACTACAGCGCACGATGGTTTCTATCCTTCATTAACAGGTAGTTTCGTGTTCTCTAACGTGCTAAAAGCTGATTGGCTTTCTTTCGGTAAGTTAAGAGCGGGTTGGGCTAAAGTAGCGAGTGATACAGGACCATACCAAATCAATAACTTCTTCAACCAGCCAATCAACTTCAACGGGGCTCCGCGTTACAACCTTTCTACGCAGAACAACAACCCGAACTTGATGCCTGAGATGAAGGAAACTAAAGAGATTGGTCTTGAAATGAACTTCTTCAGAAACAGATTAGGTTTCGACGTTACTTATTACGATGTTAACATTACAGACGCAATTCTTCCGCTTACAATTGATGCAGCAACAGGATTTAGAAGTAACCTGATCAACGCTGGTAAAATCAATAACAAAGGTATCGAAGCAATGGTTTGGGCAACTCCTGTGAAAACAGATTCGTTCAACTGGACCATGAACTGGAACTTCGCGAAAAACGAAAACGAAGTTGTTGAGCTTTATGAAGATGTATCTACTTACCAGCTAACAGTAGCTCCGTTCAGAGTTCGTCTAATGGCTGTTAAAGGAGAATCTTACGGTTCTATCTACGGTACAGACTTCACATATGATTCCAACGGAAACAAAATCATCGCTTCGAATGGTAGATATGCGCCTTCAGCAATTAAAAATCTTGGTTCTACACTGCCGGATTTCAACATGGGTCTAAGAAACACATTCAAATACAAAAACCTAAGCTTATCTTTCCTTTTGGATTGGCAGAAAGGAGGGAAATATTTCTCAACTTCACACATGTGGGGAATGTATTCTGGTATGATCGAAGAATCTACTCTTAACGGAAACAGAGAAGCCGGAATTATCCTTGAAGGTGTATTGGCTGACGGTTCTGCAAACACAAGAAGACTTACTGCACAGCAGTACGGATCTATGTACTACAACACGGTAGATGCACTGAACGTTTTCGATGCAGATTATATCAAACTTAGAGACCTTACTATTGGTTACGATCTTCCAAAATCTGTAATCGGTGGATTCCTTGAAGGTGTAAGAATTTCAGCTTTCGGTAGAAACCTTTTCGCTTGGGGACTTGACTGGAAAGGTATGGATCCAGAAAACACATCTTACGGATCTGGAAACATTCAGGGGCTTGAAGGAGGTTCATTGCCATCAACAAGACAATATGGATTTAACGTAAACTTTAAATTTTAATTAAGAAATGAAAAATATTAAAAGATATGCATTCGTAATGGCCGCTGCTTTCTTTACAACCACTGCGGTGGTAAGCTGTACTGAAAGCTTCGAGGAAATCAATACGAATCCAAACAACCCCGAAGTAGCTCTTACTTACGGTATATTTAACTGGGCAAACAAATCTGTAACCGACGTAACAAGAAACTCGTTCGAATCAGCTAGAGTTACACTTCCTTGGATGCAGTATTCTGCACAGGTGGCTTACACCGAAGAAGACAGATACCAGTACAGACTTACAAGTGGTGATGCATTGTGGAACGGTCTTTATACAGCGGCTTCCAACTATAAGCAGATTATTGATATCAATACAGATCCTGCGACTGCAGTAGGTGCAAGTGCTTACGGATCCAATGCAAACCAGATTGCGGCATCAAGAGTAATGCTATCCTACGTATTCCTTAACTTGGTTGATACTTTTGGTGATGTACCTTACTATTCTTACGGAACTCAGGATGCAGATTTCCAGGCATTGAATGTTAATGAATATCTGAAGCCAAAATTTGCTCCTCAGCAAAAAATCTACGCTGATATCCTTAAAGAATTGGATGAAGCTGCAGATATGGTAGAACTTGGCAAGCCGGTATTTACACAGGGAGATGTTCTTTTCGATGGTGATGCAGAGAAACTTAAGAAGTTTGCTAACTCTCTTAGACTACGTGTAGCGAACCGTGTGAAAGGTGTTGTTCCTGGTGCGGAAACACACATGGCTGATGCTGTTGCAGGTGGAGTTATGACTTCTAATGCTGACAACGTTGGGGTAACTTACGAAAACAACCGTACAAACCCTTCTCCAATGTTCAACGATTTCTTAACACGTTCTGACTTCTCAGTTTCAAAAACTTTCATCGATCTTTTGAAAGGAAACACAGGAGGTTTCGGACTTGATCCAAGATTGTTCGAATTTGCAGCGCCAATGGGAACTAACAAAGCGCTTATTATCAACAATACTTATGAGCAATCTACAGATCCTGCAGATTACGTAGGTCAGCCTTACGGATTGGATCAGTCATTGTCAACTTCTCAAAGTGATAAGTCTAACTTCTTCAGTAGCAAAATTTACAGACCGGATTACACTGAAATCCTAATGGAATACTCTGAAGTTGAATTCATCCTTAGTGAAATGAACGGATGGAGCCAGGCAAATTACGAGAACGGTGTTAGAGCTTCTATGGAAAAATGGGGTGTAGATGCAACCGCTATTGATGCTTTCGTTGGTACACTTCCTGCTGCTAATGCAGAAAATGTAATGACTCAGAAGTATGTAGCTCTTTTCATGCAGCCGTACGAATCTTGGGCAGATTACAGAAGAACAGGATATCCTGATACCTCTGTACTTCTAATGCCGGGAGAAACTGGTCAGTTGAATAACCCAGTTGAAGGAGTAACAACCTATACTTTTGTTCCGCTTATTGCAGATCTTACAGACTTGCCTACAAGACTGTATTACCCAACAGTAATCCAGACTCTTAATCCTGAAAACTACGCTGCTGCTTCTACAGCTATTGGTGGGGATAAGATGAACACTAAGCTGATTTGGGATAATAACTAAACACTTTTTATTCTACAATAAAAACCACTCTTCGGAGTGGTTTTTTTATTATGTATATTTGTAACGCAAAATTTTTCAATGAATATTAAAGACATTATCCAGTCAAAAATTACTGAAATCATCCAAAGCGTTTATCAGATTAATGACGTTTCTCTGGAAGTTCAGCAGAATAAAACCGATTTCGAAGGCGATTTTACCATTGTGACTTTTCCATTGGTGAAAATTCTCAAAAATGCACCCGATGTAATTGCCAATCAGTTAGGCGGTGCACTTACTGCACAAACCGGTTTTGTTCAGAGTTACAACGTAGTGAAAGGTTTCTTGAACATTAAGATTGAGAATAAATTCTTTGTAAATAATCTTTCTTCCATTCGCGAAAATTTTGACAAAAAAGAAGATAAAAATCAAACTGTAATGGTGGAGTACTCTTCACCAAATACCAACAAACCGCTGCACCTTGGTCACATCCGTAATAATTTATTGGGCTATTCTGTTGCACAGATTCTGGAAGAAGATGGTTACAATGTTATAAAAACTCAGATTATTAACGACCGCGGAATTCACATCTGCAAATCCATGTTGGCATGGGAAAAATTCGGTAATGGCGAAACTCCACAATCCAGCTCCGTAAAAGGTGACAAGCTAGTCGGAAATTACTATGTTGAATTCGACAAGAATTACAAAGCGGAAATTGCTCAGCTCGTTGAAAAAGGGTATGATGAAGATGCGGCCAAAAAACAAGCACCTTTGATCAAGGAAGCGCAAGAGATGTTGTTGAACTGGGAGAAAGGTGATGAAAAAGTTCGCAACCTTTGGAATGAAATGAACACTTGGGTGTATGAAGGTTTCGGAGAAACTTATAAAAGATTGGGTGTGAGTTTCGACCAGATTCAGTACGAAAGCAATACTTATTTGTTGGGTAAAGACCTGATTCAGGAGGGACTTCTTAAAGGAGTTTTCTACAGAAGAGACGACGGTTCGGTGTGGTGCGATCTTTCAGATGAAGGTCTGGATGAAAAACTTCTGCTACGTTCTGACGGAACCGCGGTTTACATGACTCAGGATTTGGGAACGGCAGTGGAACGATTCAAGGATAATGACATTCAGAAACTTATTTATACAGTAGGAAACGAGCAGGATTATCACTTCGATGTTCTGTTCAAAATTTTGAAAAAACTGGGCTATAGTTGGGCAGAAAATCTCTATCATCTGTCCTACGGAATGGTGGAGCTACCGGAAGGAAAAATGAAATCCAGAGAAGGAACTGTAGTTGATGCAGATGATTTAATGCAGGAAATGTATGAGACAGCAAAAGAAAAATCACAGGAACTCGGCAAACTCGAACATTTAAGCGAAACCGAAAAGGAAGCATCTTACGAAACTGTTGGTTTAGGAGCACTGAAGTATTTCATGCTGAAAGTAGATCCTAAAAAGAAAATGCTTTTTAATCCGAAAGAAAGTATAGATTTCAACGGGAATACAGGTCCGTTCATTCAATATACATATGCAAGAATTCAGTCGCTTCTTAATAAAGCCGACTTTATTCCGCAAAACCTCGGAAATTATGAACTGAATGAAAGCGAAAGAGAACTTGTCATGGTGCTTTCTTCTTTTAAAGACGTTGTTTCCAGAGCAGCAGAAACGCTTTCTCCGGCCTTGGTAGCTAATTATATCTACGAGCTCGTAAAATCTTACAATTCGTTCTATCAGAACAATCCGGTGCTGAATACGGATGACGAAAATGCAAAACAGTTCCGTCTTGAGGTTTCGGATCTTACTGGAAAAACCATTAAAAAAGGTCTGTCTCTTTTAGGAATTGGAGTGGTAAGCAGAATGTAATGACAATCGATTTTTTAAGTGAAAATATTGAGTCACTTTCTCCGGAAACTTTGTTCGAGGAGAAAGTGATTTCATTTATCAGGGAGTTTCAATCGGATTCTCCAACTGTTCCGGTTCAAACTTCAGGATCTACGGGAACGCCAAAAGTTTTTGAAATTGAAAAATCAAAAATGCTCAATTCTGCGAAAATGACATGTGATTTTTTGGGATTAAAACCTGGAGATTCTGCCTTGATTTGTCTGCCCGTTGAATATATTTCAGGGAAGATGATGATTGTGCGCTCCTATGAACGAAAGCTTAAACTTTTGGTTCGAGACACCTCTTCGAGTCCTCTCGAAAATCTTTCACAAACTGTGGATTTTTGTGCGATGACGCCGCTTCAGGTGGAGAATTCTTTGGACAAAATACATTTGATAAAAAATCTGATTATTGGTGGTGCGGCTGTTTCAGAAAGTTTGAAAGCAAAAGTGAAAAGTCAGGTTCGAAACTCAGGAAAGGAAACCCGTGTTTTTGAAACGTATGGAATGTCTGAAACGCTTTCGCACATTGCACTGAAAGAGCTTTTCCCAAACGAAGAGGGATTATTCACAGTTTTCGAAGGTGTGGAACTTTCACTGGACGAAAGATCCTGCCTTCAAATTTATGCACCGAATCTAAATTCTGAAGTATTAAAAACTAACGATTTAGTTGAACTGAAGAATGACCAACAGTTCAAATTTTTGGGAAGAGTTGATAACGTCATCAACTCCGGAGGAGCTAAAATTTTTCCGGAACAGGTGGAGCAGGTCATTAAGAAGGTATTTCCTTTTGAAGTGGTTTGTTTAGGCGTTCCAGATGAAGTCTTCGGACAGAAATTAATTGCGGTGGTTGAAACTAATCCTTCAGAAGAAATTAAACAACAGATTTTACAACTGAATTTTGAAAAATCGTTCCATAAACCAAAAGGAATTATTTTTGTTGATGAAATCCCAAGAACGCCCAACGGAAAAGTAAATCGTTTAGTTCTTCTAAAAAATGTTCAACAGAATCAATAAATGAGAGATTTTTCCACAGAACTTACATTCAAAACTTCCCGCAGCAGCGGTGCAGGTGGACAGAATGTGAACAAAGTGGAAACAGCAGTTACCGTGATGTGGCTGGTTTCTGAAACTAACTTTTTCAGCGCGGAAGAAATCGATCTTATTTCTGAAAAATTAAAAAACCGAATCAATTCTGAAGGAATTCTTCAGCTTACCGTTTCGGAAAGTCGTACACAGCTTCAGAATAAAAAAGCGGCTATAGAAAAAATTCTAAGGTTGGTCAATCAGTCTTTGGTAATTCAAAAGCCTCGCAAAGCCACCAAACCTTCTAAAGGCCAAATTCAGAAAAGGCTGGATAATAAGAAAAAGATTTCCGAAAAGAAGGAAAACCGACGATTCCGCCTTTAAAAATAGTGAAGTTGCATTCTGAATAAACTTTCAGTATCTTTGCAATACTAAATTGCTGTAAATAAAATGGTTACATTTGTTTTTTCATCGGATTCGCGTTGGGCAAAGCTATTGTCGTCATTACATTATTTACACACCGATGCGTTTCTGAAAAACTTTAAAGAGTTTGTCAACTAAACCCTGTTCGATTCACGACAGGGAGCTTCAAATTACATTCAAATTCAATGTGCATTTACAATGGAAATTCTGTTTCCGCAGTGAATTATTGTAAGCATGTTACAACTCCAAAAAACAATTAAAATGTCAGAAAATATCACACTAACTACCGGAATTTACGATGCAATTAAAGATCATGTAAGAAGAAAAAGAGTAAGCATTGATGAAGAAAACAGACTTCTTGCTGAACTTAAGACTTCTAAACAGTTGCTGCGAAGAGATTTACCACAGGACGTGGTTACGGTGGACCGAAAAGTAACGATTAAAGACCATACAACCAACGAGGAACAGGATTACATTTTTGTAGCGTCTACCAAGGCAAAACCTAAGAAAAATAAATATTCCATTCTGTCGGATATTGCTTTAGCAGCGGTTGGTTATAAGGTAGGAGATGTCATCAATTGGCCGTTTCGGGATGGAGAAAGAAAACTTGAAATCGTTAAAGTTGAATCGTGGCAAAATGCCTAATTAAGAAATACAGTTTCGGCTGTATTTTTTTATGCAAAGTATATAGTTTAAGGATTATCTTTGCGCCGCTTAAAATTAGAAACATGAAGAAAAGTCTACTTCTCATTGCCGTTCTTGTGGGTACCGCAATAACATTTGCTCAGAAAAAATTTACCATTATTCCTTCAGCGGGATATGCTTGGCGTGTCGTAAAAACGGCAGAAGATATGCCGAAAGTTCAAAGAGATTATGTGAAAGGTCTTAAGTCCGGTTTCAATTTTGATATTGGAGCATACTACCGAGTAAATACTTTAACCGGAGTTGGTGTTAAGTATAATGTTTTCACTGCCTCACATTCCGGCGATTTTATGATTATTGATGAGGTTAATTATGAAAACATGATTTTCACAGATTTTAAAACTGATGATCGTATTTCCTTTGTAGGTCCTGGGTTTTTCTACCATAATTTTGAGGAAGATGTAAAGCACAAATTGTATTACGATATGGCGATAGGAGTAATCAGCTATGTTTCCAAAAATGAATTGGCTGAAATAAAAGGTTCTAACTTGGGACTTGCAGCAAGCATTGGCTATATGTATCAAGTTTCTCCTGCAGTGATGATTGGCCCACAAGTTTCCTTTACCGGTGGAGTGCTTAAAAAATACAAAATCAACGGTACTGAATTTAAACTTCAGGAAGGGCAGTATGAAGGTCTTCACAGGGTTGCGGCGAGTCTTGGTGCTACTTTCAGATTCTAAAAAATACATATCTTCCTACTTCAATATCAAAATCTTATCTTTGCTGAAATACTACAAAAAATGAGTTACACGATTACAGAATTTCTGGAAAAATACTATCTGCATTTCAACTCTGCAGCTTTGGTAGATGCTTCTAAAGGTTATGTGGCCCACCTGAAAGACGGCGGTAAAATGATGATCACCCTTGCCGGAGCAATGTCTACGGCTGAACTTGGGAAAATCCTTGCCGAAATGATCCGTCAGGATAAAGTGCATATCATTTCCTGTACAGGTGCGAATCTGGAAGAAGATTTGATGAATCTTGTAGCACATTCACATTATGAAAGAGTCCCAAATTACCGTGATCTTACACCTCAGGAAGAGTGGGATCTTCTGGAAAAAGGACTGAATAGAGTAACTGATACTTGTATTCCTGAAGAAGAAGCGTTCAGAAGACTGCAGAAGCATATTGTTGAAATCTGGAAGGATGCTGAAGCGAAAGGCGAAAGATATTTCCCGCACGAGTATATGTACAAAATGTTGCTTTCCGGAGTTTTGGAGCAGTATTATGAAATTCCGAAAGAAAATTCGTGGATGCTTGCGGCAGCGGAGAAAAATTTACCGATTGTTGTTCCTGGTTGGGAAGATTCTACAATGGGAAATATTTTTACCAGCTACTGTATTAAAGGCGAATTGCAGCCTTCAACAATGAAATCAGGAATTGAATATATGATGTTCCTTTCCGACTGGTATCCGAAAAATTCGGGAGGAAAAGGAGTTGGTTTCTTCCAGATTGGTGGAGGAATCGCAGGAGATTTCCCAATCTGTGTAGTTCCGATGCTTTATCAGGATCTTGAAATGACGGATATTCCGTTCTGGTCTTATTTCTGTCAGATTTCTGATTCTACTACTTCTTATGGTTCTTACTCCGGAGCAGTTCCGAACGAGAAAATTACTTGGGGTAAATTGGATATCACCACACCAAAATATATTGTTGAAAGTGATGCTACGATTTGTGCACCATTGATGTTCCAATACATTCTGGAAAATTCTTAAACGAATAATTTAGTTGAAAAATGAGCGCTCAATTTCTTGGGCGTTTTTTTATTTGAACGGTTTGTCAGATTTCTAACTTTGCGAAATGGATCCACTTTTTAAAAGGCAGGTTTACGAAATTATCCGACTGATTCCCGAAGGTCGTGTAACAAGTTATGGAGCGATTGCTAAAGCGATGGGTTATTCGAATCATTCCCGTCATGTTGGAAATGCTTTAAGAGATTATGATGAAGATTCCCGGCGCATCGTGTTTGTAATTCTTCAGGTAGAATCACCGCAAGTTGCCTGGAAGAATTTACAAAAAAGTTGAAAAGGGAAGGCGTTGAAGGAACGGGAAATAAAATTGAAAATTTTAAGAAGATTTTTTGGGATCCTTTGGATGAGATATAACAGTTAAAAAAGCCTCCGGCGCAGCAAAGCTGCGCCGGAGTATTTATTTTTCTCAATAAAACTCTGAAAGTTTTATTTATTTTTGATTGCTTCTTTTACTTGGTTTTCCAGTTCTTCAGCAAGTTCCGGATTGTCCTTCAGAACATCTTTTACCGCATCGCGTCCCTGCCCCAATTTAGTATCCTCATAGCTGAACCAAGATCCACTTTTCTTCACGATTCCGTATTCTACTGCTGCATCAAGGATTTCTCCTGTTTTGGACACACCTTCACCGTACATAATATCAAATTCAGCCATTTTAAACGGTGGAGCCACTTTGTTTTTCACGATTTTTACTTTCACGCGGCTTCCAACTGCTTCGTCGCCTTGCTTAATAGGCGCGCTGGCTTTTCTGATATCAATTCTTACAGAAGCATAAAACTTCAGTGCGTTACCACCGGTTGTTGTTTCCGGGTTACCGAACATCACACCAATTTTTTCACGAAGTTGGTTAATGAAAATCACAGTACATTTCGTTCTGGAAATGGTTGCCGTAAGTTTTCTTAACGCTTGCGACATCAATCTTGCGTGAAGTCCCATTTTGGAATCTCCCATTTCGCCTTCAATTTCAGCTTTAGGCGTCAATGCAGCTACAGAGTCAATTACAACAATGTCAATGGCTCCGGAACGGATTAGGTTGTCTGCAATTTCAAGCGCCTGTTCACCGTTGTCCGGCTGAGAAATAATTAGATCATCCAGGTTTATTCCCAGTTTCGCAGCATAATGTCTGTCGAAAGCGTGCTCCGCATCAATAAACGCTGCAATTCCGCCCTGTTTTTGTGCTTCGGCGATGGCATGAAGAGTTAAGGTGGTTTTACCGGAAGATTCAGGACCATAAATTTCGATCACTCTTCCTTTAGGATAGCCACCAACACCCAAAGCGATATCCAATCCAAGAGAACCGGAAGGAATCACTTCTATTGAAGAGTCAACCGACTCGTCGCCAAGTGTCATTACCGTTCCTTTTCCGTAGGTTTTATCTAGTTTTTCAAGCACCAGTGCGAGTGCTTTTTTCTTATCATCTGCTGTACTCATTAATATTTCTTTAATTAACAAAAATACGGAAATTATGCCGTAGTTTTTCGGGATGTTGGTAAATTTTGTAGCAATTTTTGGTGGTCGATTTTCTGTAGCCAGAATCATCGATTAATTAAAACTGATGATAATCTGATAACTATGAATTATTCGCTATTAATTTTTCCAATTTTCTTGGAAAATTTTTGCCTCTTAAAAAAAATGTGTTAAATTTGCACCACTAAAAACAAAACAGACCCATGGTGTAGCGGTAACACTACTGATTTTGGTTCAGTCATCTGGGGTTCGAATCCCTGT
>JAEWZO010000015.1 GCA_023458415.1 Bacteroidota bacterium | reverse complement strand
AATAAACAGCGCAACGATACTTTTTTCACCATTGGCTTTTGAACCATTTTTGAGAGTAAATTGAAAAGTAGTCATGATTTTATCTTAAATTTTTGACGAACATTTGACGAACATTTGACGAACATTTATGTTGTAAAAGTAAGATAAAATAAAATAATCTGAAAATTAAAACGGTGTAAAATACTGATAATCAGAGAGAAATAAAGTATTATAAATTAAACTAAAAATATAATAAAACATGAAAAAAGTGACTCATAATCAGCAAGTCCTTGGTTCGAGCCCAAGCTGGGCCACTCTAGATTGAAACCGCTTACAATGGTGAGTGGTTTTCTTTTTGACTTTAAGTATTATCAAATAATTATTAAAAAAAAACCACCGGCTATTCCGGTGGTTCTTATCATTGTTGCTTTCTATACGAAATTTGTCAACGTATAACTTCTATGGTTTCCAAAAACTCCATTTAGTGCCATTGAAAACGATCAGTCTGTAATATCGTGATCCTGTTGCCGGTGTCATGAAGGCCATCATTCCAGGAGCCGGATTTTTAATATCGGTAAAGCTTTCAACGATTGGCAAAACCATGGCTTTTTCTAAAGATTCCAAAACCAAAACACCATCGGCTGTAGAAGATTCTGCACCGATAATTGCTTTGCCCTCATCATTAACTCCCGGCTCATTCGCAGGTTGATCAACTAAGAATACGCTTACATCTCCACTGTTCCCGCTAAGGTCAACCCAGCCATTATCAACAGCTGCATCCTTATTATTATAAAATTTCACTCGTGCATCTGTCGGAGTCGATGCATCCAGAATTAACGTTCCCGGAACCAAACCTGTTCCTGCCGGTTTATTGCGGACAGTAGGCAAGGTAATACCTTTTCGCTGGTCTGCAGCAAATTCAAGCAAAACGTTGGTTTTGTTCGTAGCTGTTCCTACGTTATCTCCAATAATTACGTGTTGCGCATACGTCAGCAGCGAACCTGCGGTAAAAACTGATATGATTATTTTTTTCATTGTAATAATATTAATATTAAATAATAAAGAATGATTGGGGACGGGAAAAACACATCCCCAAAAATTCAGATTATTGCGGGCAAGCCGGTCTTTGAAAACATTTCCAGCCTTCAGTTGCTGCAGGACCTGTATAGATCTTCAGACACTGTTCAGTAGTATCATACACCATCATTCCAACTACAGGATTAGTGATGTTAACAAGCTCGGTAGTCGCCATTCTTGTAATTACAAATCCTTTGTTGTTGGATTCTAGAACGGTGTGAGCAGACTGTCTCGACATCGGCCAGTTTCCATTTTCGGCACCGGCTCTTTTCAGCAGAGTGATTCCGTGTTGAGAAGGAACTGCTGCAGCTTGCATAGCAGGATCTTCATAACAGATACACAACAAAGTGAAATCGTACTGGCCACGGCTGGTTTGTACTGTCACGCTTGAACAGGCGCCTCCCGGTGCTGTAGTGCATGTTAATCCCGAAATAACGTCTTCGGTTATTACCACTACACTAAAATCGCCATTGGTGTTTGTATTATTTGGAACGAAAGTTAGTTGATATTCCATCGTTTCACCTGTCTGCATGTTGATTGGAATTTGATACAGTGCGTATTTTTCACCGCTTACCGCATCGGTTCCCTGCGAAATAAATGTTGGGCAGAATCCCGGTGTAGTACAAACAGGTGTGGTGTTTACCAGGTCATATCCTGATGGTATAATAACTCTTATCCTAGCCGTTGCAGGAGTTCCTGAAGCGGATGACAGTACGACAGTTTGTGAAATATTAACCGTAAGATCATCATCACAACTTGTAATTGGCGCATTAGGATTGGTAACCTGAGTACTTAAAACATATCCTGGATCGGCTCCCTGAATAAACAGGTTTGAAGTGGCTACACCCACACCATTTCCGGATGCAGGTTGTCCACACGTTCTGTTTGCATACGCATTCGTACGAATGAAATTACCTGAAGTGAAATTACATGTGGTGGTTGCAGAAAATCTGATAGACATGATTCTGTTATTTGAATCTCCACCGTCATTCAGTGTTCCCGGTAAACCGGTAGTAGGATATGCAGGGTGGGTATCAAGATTAAGAATTGTTACGTTGCCAGTTGTAGTTGCACTTACTTCCTGCCAGTTTCCAGATTCAAGAGGGTATTCTACCTGAAGGGTTCCCGGCGTTATTGCAATTCCATTCGGAAGTGCTACCCTAAACCTGTTATTTACAAGGTTTCCTGCTCCTGCAGAAGTGTATACAAACTGATAATCAAGTGGTGTACATAATGTAATTGGAGAGGTCGGTTCAATTACTGAAGATAGCTGAACTGATGCAGGCTGCACTATAAAGTTCATTGTTGCAATGTAAGGTGTACATGCTGCCTGAGAAGGATCTACAGGATAGCCGATACAGTTCCATCCACCAATCACATCGAATGAACCTGTGTTACATTCAGTATACGTGAAATCAATTCTGTAATCGGTAGTTCCTGTTATACCTTCTTCACTTACTTTAAACCATACGCCACCACCATAAGGAATTGGTGTAATAACCGCTCCTGTCACTACGTTTACAATTTGCGTAATGTTTACACCAGTTGTAGTAGGAACTGCTAACCAAACGTAAGGAGCATCGGTAACTCCAGTCGAAGCCAAACGCACTGTTACTGATTCGGTAGGTTTCGTTGCCTGTATAGTACCGGAAATATTTGTAAGCGAAATACTTGGTTTAACTACAAGGTTGTAATTTACTGATCTGTTTGCAGTATGTGTTGTATTGTTAGCCGGCGGGTTATCTCTAAAGTGGTAATAATGGTCTATATAATCAATAGTACCTCGGTAAGTGGATGAAGCTTGTGTAACGGCACACGTTGGAGTAACGCGTACATCAATTCTCGCCGGATAGTTGTTCGTTACAGTGATGTTCAATGCTTTCATCGGCAAATTTACCTGATAAGTATTACCGCTTACATGTTGTACTTGCGAAGTGAGGACTTCATGTCCCTGACCTGCAACATCATCTAAATAATAATTTACAGAACTTAATGCATAGCCATCAGGAAGTGTAAAAGTAAATCTAGTTGGAAGTACACCTGGTCTAACTTCTGACGAAAACTTCGTTCCAGCGGTATTGAATCTTCGACCGATATAATGCGTCATCGAACCGATACTTCCTGTTGAACAGCCTGATATATTTGTAGAGTTTGTCCCATCTACCCAGCTTGTTCCTACCAAATACAACTGAGGAACAAAGAAATCACAATATACTTCTTCTCCGGCAGCGTTAACGTTGTAGAAGTACTGCATTTCACCGCTCTGCATGTCCTGTGTAGGTAAACTGCTACCGGAAACAGTATAGTGTGCTACAGTCTCTATAACATCATTAGGCTGAAGTCCCGCATTAGCGATGAGGCTGGACAGATCCCATCTTACAACCTGCTTCGCATTGGTTGACCCTGTATTGGTGAACGTAGTAAGATTATAAGTTCCTACTGTTGTTCCATCTCTTCGAACGGTTACGTCAATGCTCTGCGGAGTCAGTATATTTCCGGGTTGTGGAGTATGCTTAACTACACCAAAATAAAGATAAAACTGATTGTATTCTGTGTTTGCTGCACGATACTCACCATTTGCGTAAACATTGATATCATCTAGATAAAGTGCTTTGGATAAGTCGTATGCACTGATACTGGATCTAAGCTGTTTGGTAGCAAGAGTAGCATCAGTCCATCCCAGAGAATTGTCTGCTCTTTCGACTTTGTTAAAGGTAATGGTTGGTCCGGTTGTAGAACAAGGCGTGTTACATCGCGCTTGTCCTATTATAATAGACGAGCAGAAAACATCTTCATTACACGAAGCTCCCGTCACAATATTGTCCAATCGTTTAACTGTGTAATTGATTGGGAAATTGTAGAGTGAAATTCCACACGCATATACCAGTTCTACTTCAAACCAGCCCATCGTATTGCTTGGAGAGGTTACGGTAATAATTTGGCCTGATTGGCTGAAAGAGATATTCTGGCTTGTTTGTACAGTACCATTATACTGTCCACCATACCATTTTACAGTTGTTCCCGTAGCAGAAAAACCGGCTGGCAAAGTAATTTCGTAAGCGTAACGTGTATTATTGGTGTCCAGGTTGTTGCTGAATGTGTGGTACCCCATAGAAAATCTCGCGGTAAAAGGCGTCCCTCCGTAGATAGTTGCCGGCGCGTAAGATTTATCCGAAAGCGAAATTCTGGATGCTAATAATCTAGCACCAAACGCTCTTGCAACAGAATTTTCGAAAACATCAGGACTGCACATCGTAGTATATCTCACATCACTCCATTGGAAGTAATTGTGTGTAAGAGCTTGATTACAGCTGACAAAGAATGTCAATAGTTACTGTATTTCCTGGTGCAAGGTCATCAAAAAATCCATCACCGTCTAAATCTTCCAAACCTCCTGGTCCGTCCGGATCTGTGGTGAACAGGTTTTCAACATCAACATACGGAATTTGACCGTTAACCGTACCATTATGTACAGTAAGTCCCGATTGTGAACCAATTTCAGCATTCAAAAAACTTGTATACTGCATATTAAAATTAAACTGGTTCAAAATTCCTGTATTACCATTTCCCCAACGGAATTTCACATTATACATTCCACCAGCAGCGCCGCCTGTTCCATTATTGGTAAAGGCAAACCTTGAGGTAAATGGCTGTGAAGAATCCACAAAATTGATTTTCTGAATAGGAGCGACCCTAAGGTTCGGACTTCCCACTGCCATCGTAACTGTTGCACTTCCGCTTGCAGTTTGGCACCACGAAGTTGGTGTAGGATCGCAACCCCAACCAACATCATAATTTGTTGTGTTGTCCGTACAGCTTAGTACAGTATAATTTTCGGTGAAAACAAGCGTTTCGCCCAATGCCAGTGATCCTCCGGAAAGTTGTGTGGATGGAACGGTGTATACGCCGTCAATAGGTTCAATCACAAATGGAGTACCGACACTGCCGTTTCCAGCAGTTAATGTAAACGAATTCGTGACAACACCCGATTGGTTGGTTACTGTAAAGAAAACTTCATCAGTTGCGCCCTGTCCTCCGTTGGTAACGGAAAAAGTTCTGTTGTATGTACTTCCATTAACCGCATTGGTTTGCGTTGTTGGTTGTGTAATGCTCAAAACTGTATTAGCTACCTGATAATTTCCGGAAGTCAAACTGTCGATTTCAGTACCAACTTCTGTTAAAACTTGATCGGCAAATTCACCTTCGTTCAACAAGTGAGTTCGGGATACGCAGGTTGCTGCTCTGTTGATGGAAAAGGTTACACGGTTCCCGGTGGAAAGTGCTGCTGGATTAATTACAAATTTTGGCGAATTTGCAGTTCCACCATCTTCTACGATGGAAATGCCTCCCAAACTGTTAATCTGTGTAAGCGAGCCCGGTACGTATTCAACTCCCGGCGCAAGTTGTATCGTAACGTTGGCCTGCGTTGTGCTGTTTCCTACTTTATCCAGCTGAACGTACAGTTTCGATGATGAATTACAAACCGTTAAATTTTCGGCCGGTGAAGGAAAGTGAATGGTAAAAGCATTCTGTGCATGAAAACTTGCAGTAATCAAGAAGAAAACAGAACTTAATATTTTCCAGAAATGCTTATGAAATAAATTTTTATTCATATTTATTAAATAAAATGAGTGTTAAGTAATAGATGCCCGAAATTTTTTAGGAAAATCTTGTACAGATCAGGATGAGCATCGTGTTTCAAAACTACTGTCTTGAAATAAAGGAATTATGAAAGCCTGTCGGAAGGTGGAGGTCTGCAGAAAAACCTTAGGTATTAGTAATAAGCTATTTCGTCTGAGTTGTTAAAAACCAACTTGTTAACTGTTTCCTCAGTTAAACCTGAATACTTTACTGTATTTGCTATAACCAGCTTATTATCGTACTGCAGTGTCGCCTTTGAAGATCCACCGCTCATTACAGAAAAATAAAG
This sequence comes from Bacteroidota bacterium, assembly GCA_023458415.1. Lineage (GTDB taxonomy): Bacteria > Bacteroidota > Bacteroidia > Flavobacteriales > Weeksellaceae > JAEWZO01. The sequence continues at coordinate 64,931 of JAEWZO010000015.1, read as the reverse complement.
CGGAGACTGATTTACCGGAAAATTAATTTTCTGCTTAGAATGAACAGGAAATTTTCTTGTACTTTTTTCAGCTTTTTTCTGTGAGATAAGCTGCTTCTTAGGTTGCCGAATTTTTTCTCGTTTGGTAATTTTGTTACTATTGTCAGTAACTGTTTTTGCCTCGGAAATTACTTCTGGAACGACATTGTGTTCAACCAATTCAGCACCGCCCATTAAATGAATTCCGTCTGTAAAAGTTTTGTTTTCGGTGGTTGCTTGAGCGGAGAGAGATTGAGAAACCAGAACAAAAACAGTTAAAGCCATAAAGAAAGCACTTTTCTTTACTGTGTTGTAAGGAATCGGTAAATAGGACAGAGAATATAATAGAATATTCTACAAGGCATTTGTGTTGTTTCAACAAAATTACATAAAAAAGCTAACAATTGTTGGTGGAATGCTCTATTTTTAAATTAAGTTTTTACATCCGACCTTACATGATTGCAATACAAATAAAACAAAACAATCACCTCGGTTGAAGTGACTGTTTTTTTATAGTTCTATATTTTCTATAAACTCATAAAAAGTTTTGGATTTACCGGAGTATTGTTTTTATGAACTTCATAGTGAAGATGAGGCCCTGTAGAACGACCGGAATTTCCGGATCTTGCAATTACCTGGTTTACTTTAAGATTATCGTTGGTTTCTACCAGGATTTCAGAAAGGTGCGCATAAAGAGTAGCCAAACCGTTTCCGTGAGAAATAATCACGCAGTGTCCGTAACCGCCTTTCTGACCTGCGAAAATTACGGTTCCCGCAGCAGCAGCACGTACATCAGTTCCGTACGCAACGGCGATATCCATTCCTTTATGAAACTGAATGTGCTCTTTTTCCACAGGTTTGTTGTTTTCCTGTGTGGTTTGCTGTGTAGCAACAGTCTGAACCGGAGTTCGCTTTATAACATTTCCTGCGCTATCTTTTTCTTCAATATATTCAATTTTCAAGGCAGGTTTTACCGGTAAAACAGAAGCCATGACAACCGTTTTTGGTGGGATAGGGTTTTTTCTTTTTCCAAAGTTGGAAGAAATATATCCGTCCGTTGGTATTCCTAAAGGAACCTGCTGCAGTTTATTCTGTAAATCCATTAAATACTGGCTGTATCGGTTGCTTTGTTTCGCAATATACACTGAATTGGAAATGCTGTCTTGTGAAAGCGTAGCAATTTTTCCGTCAACAATATTTTTTGAAGCCAAAAAAGAGTGCAGTTCGCGAACGGTAGTATCAACTAAAGCCAGATCGTTCTTCATTTTCAGATAATCGATACTGTCTTTTTGGGTATTGATTTTTACAAGGTTTACCTCGTAGTTCTTTGAATCTTTTTCTGAGTAAAGTTTACCAATAATCAAGGCCTGTCCGAACACGATAAAAAGAAAAATACCTAAAACAAGATTGATGTTCTTTTTGCTGCTTAGAAAGTTTTTCATTCACCTAAAAATTTAGTTATCAGGGGTTTTCGTAAAAACCGAGTGCAAATTTATAATAAAATTTGTTTTTATTTTTTCTCCTTAACGGATTTTAACGCTATTAATTATACATTTTTTGCAAAGAATTATGTAAAGTTTTTTCCCGATCGAAAAGTTTATTATTCATCCCTGTTTAATATCTTTGTTAATTAACTATTAAATTATGGCTAAGAAAAAAGTTGAGTCTGCTTCAGAAAAACAGAATATTTCTGTTGGAGTAGTAGGAAGCGGAAGTTTTGCCACAGCGATCGTAAAAATGCTGGTGGAAAACTGCAGTTTGGTTCATTGGTGTGTACGCAACGAGTTTGTAAAAGGCGCTATAGAACTTCGCGGCCATAATCCCACCTATCTTACATCAGTAAGTTTCAATCTCAAACACCTTAAAATTACCACAGATATCAACGAGCTTGTTGAGGCTTGCGACGTTATCGTGTTGGCAACGCCTTCTATCTATCTTTCGGATGCGATAGAGAAAATGACGGTAAATTATGAGGGGAAAATTTTCGTTTCAGCCATCAAAGGTGTTGTTCCAAAAGTGAACGATATTGTTGCTAACTATCTTCGCGACGAATTCAAAATAGGTTTCCGCAATCAGGCCGTTATTGCAGGTCCGTGTCACGCTGAAGAAGTTGGGATGGAGCGACTTTCGTATCTCACCATCGCAACAGTGGAAGATGAGGTGGAAGAAACGTTGAAAAATATCTTTTCGTCTCATTTCATAAAGGTAACTTCCAGTAAAGATATTTTAGGAAACGAGTACAGTGCAATTCTGAAAAATATTTATGCCATCGGAGCAGGTATTGCGAGTGGTTTAGGTTATGGAGATAACTTCACGGCAGTGTTTGTAAGCAATGCAGTGCGCGAAATGGAAATTTTCCTTGAAGCGATTTATGAAGCGCCGCGCGATGTGAACGAAAGTGCATACTTGGGCGATTTACTGGTAACCGCGTATTCACTTTTTTCCAGGAACCGAAATTTGGGCAATTTAATAGGAAAAGGTTATACAGTGAAATCCGCCATACAAAGTATGAATATGGTTGCTGAAGGATATTACGCCGCCGATTCCATTTATGCCACAGCGAAAGAAAAGAATATCGAAACGCCAATGATCAACGCGATTTACAGTATTCTTTATGAAGAGAAAAATGCAGAAAAAGTTTTCAAGAAACTTACTGCGAAACTAAATTAAAGTTTGAATTAAATGCCTGAATTTCTAACAGATAGAAAACCAAAACCTCATTACGATGCCATTCTGATCGGTGGCGGAATTATGAGTACGACGCTTGCGGTGCTTCTTACTGAGCTCAATCCCAATATGAAAATTGCCATTTTCGAAAGATTGGGAAGGTTCGCCAAAGAAAGCTCTGCAGCGTGGAATAATGCAGGAACCGGTCATTCTGCATTTTGTGAACTGAATTATACTCCCGAAAAACCGGACGGCTCAATAGATATTTCCAAAGCTGAAAAAATTGCTGAACAGTTTGAAGTTTCAAAACAGTTTTGGGCTTATCTCATAGACAAAAATTATATTTCACAACCGAAAGATTTCATCAATACCTGTCCTCACATGAGTTTGGTTTTTGGTGAAAAAGATGTTGATTTTCTTCGAAGACGGTTCCAAAAAATGGTGGAGTCGTCTCTTTTCCATGGAATGGAATTTTCCACCGATCATGTACAACTGAACGAATGGATTCCGCTGGTGATGAGCAAACGCAAGGAAAATGAGAAAATGGCTGCAACCAGAATGAATCTGGGAACCGATGTGAACTTCGGAACATTCACCAGAAAAATCGGAAGGTTTTTAGCGGAAGATTCTGATGTTGAAGTTTTCCTGTATCACGAAGCAAAAGATCTGGACCAAAATTCCGACGGAACCTGGCAACTCGAAGTAAAAGACAGATTGAATAATCACTCCCAGAAAATTACTGGAGATTTTGTTTTTATCGGCGCCGGTGGTTATTCGTTGCCGCTTCTGGACAGTTCGGACATCGAAGAAAGCGAAGGTTACGGCGGTTTTCCTGTTTCAGGACAGTGGCTGGTTTCTCACAATCAGGATTTGGTTGCACAGCATGAAGCAAAAGTCTACACTTTAGCCACCGTTGATGCGCCACCGATGAGTGTTCCGCACCTGGATCTTCGAGTTATTGATGGAAAAAAAGCACTTCTTTTTGGTCCGTTTGCGGGCTTTTCAACGAAATTTTTGAAAGAAGGAAGTTATTTGGATTTACCGGAAAGCATCAATTTCAAAAATATCCGTTCGCTTTTTGGCGCTTGGTGGCATAACATTCCGCTCACAAAATATCTGGTGCAGCAGGTTGCCATGACAAAATCTCAAAGAATGGCGCATCTCCGCGAATTTATTAAAGATGCCAAAGAGGAAGACTGGGAACTGAAAATTGCAGGACAACGCGTTCAGATCATTAAGAAAGATGATGAACTGGGAGGAAAACTTGAATTCGGAACTGAGGTTGTGGTCAACAAGAGCGGTACTTTAGCGTCGTTGCTCGGTGCGTCACCGGGTGCGTCAACAGCAGTTTCTGCAATGTTGAATGTTTTAGAAAAATGCTTCCCAGACAAAATGCAGAATGAATGGCGCGATAAACTTCTGGAAATCATTCCAAGTTACGGTCAGAAACTGGCCGACAATCCTGAACTCATTGAAAAAGTAAGAAACTTCTCCAAAGAAAAACTTGAACTTGAGTATTAAAAATGCCGACAACTATTGAGAAACCCAAGATTTCAGAAGAAATTCTGGAAGCCCTAAAAACCAAAGTGGAAGAGGAGAAACAGGTGATTGTTCACTGCTGTTTTCCTGCCACAAATATGTTTGGGAATCTCATAAGAATTTGGCAGTCAACGTATTTAATTGATGATAGTATTGGGCACAAAAGCAGGTTAATTCATGCTGAAAATATTTCCATATTTCCGATTTGGACAGAAGTTCCGCCGCTGAAAGATTTTTGGTTTACCCTGGTTTTTTCCGGGTTGCCGAAAGACTGCAAGCGGTTCGACCTAAAAGAGGTGATTCCTGAAGAAGGCGGCTTTTTTGTGTCTGATATTAAGCGCAACAGTACCGACATTTACCGCGTTAAAATAACCTGATTATGAAAAATATTTTCCTCGTATTCTTGAGTTTTCTGATAATTTCCTGCGGTGTTTCAGCGGTTTCAGAAAAAAAGTTTATTTCAGAGGTTGAAAAATTTCAGAATGAACTGAACTTTCAATATCGCAACGAAAAAGAATCTCCGCTTCGAGGTGAAAATTTTCAAAAATTCACAGAGCATCCTTTTTTCGAACCTGATATTAATTACAGAATCAAAGCCAAATTTACAAGAACTCCTGATGCTGAACCTTTTCCCATGCAGACCTCTTCCGGGAAAGAGAAAAAGTACGTTCAATTTGGAAAAGCGGAATTTACGTTGGATGGCAAACCTCTTACTTTAGCTGTTTATCAAAGTCTCGATTTAGTGAAGGATCCGAAATATGCAGATTATCTTTTTCTGCCATTCCGTGATGCAACCAACGGAACGGAAACTTACGGCGGTGGCAAATATCTGGATTCAAAGATTCCTTCCGGGGACGAAATTGTTCTGGATTTTAATCTTTCCTATCAACCATATTGCGCATATAATGCATACGATTACAGTTGCCCAATTGTCCCGGAGGAAAATTTTTTACCTGTACGAATTGAAGCAGGTGTGAAGTATGAAGATATTTGGTTCGGAAACTAAGCGTTGGCCAGGAAATTCTCAAAAGAAGCAACCACGGAAACCGTTCCGTCAGCTTCAATTTTTTCCAGTTTTACCATTTCAGTTTCATTGACAGAACTCGCGTCAAAAGGCTTTTGTACGCGCACATAATTCTCCGTGAAACCGTACATCATTCCGTTTTTGTTTTCGTGTTCCCAAAGAACAGGAAGCGTTTTTCCCAGCTGACTGCGGTAAAATTCCATTTTCTTTTTCTCTGAAAGAATTCGAAGCATTTTATTGCGCTTCTTGCGCTCGGAAACCGGAACTACACCGTCCATTTCAACCGCTTCGGTATTTTCTCTTTCGGAATACGTGAAAACATGAAGATAGGTAATCGGCAACTGATTGATGAAGTTGTACGTTTCCATAAATTTTTCTTCCGTTTCACCCGGAAAACCAACGATTACATCAACACCAATCGCAGCATCGGGCATTACGTTGCGCATTTTTTCCACGCGGTCGCTGTAGAGTTTTGTGAGGTATCGGCGCTTCATTTTTTTCAATAAATCGTCGCTTCCGCTTTGCAATGGGATATGGAAATGTGGTACAAAACTTTTTGAATTGGCGACCAGCTCAATACTTTCGTCTTTCAGCAGGTTCGGTTCAATGGAAGAAATACGGATTCTTTCGATGCCGTCTACTTTATCCAGCTCCGAAATCAGATCAAGAAAAGTATGTTCGTGTTTTTTATTTCCGAATTCACCTTTGCCGTAGTCGCCTATGTTAACGCCGGTAAGTACAATTTCTTTGATTCCTTTTTCTGCAATTTCTGTCGCATTTTTCACAACGTTTGCAATGGTATCCGAACGTGAAATTCCTCTCGCCAATGGAATCGTGCAGTACGTACATTTATAATCGCAACCATCCTGAACTTTCAGAAAAGCTCGAGTTCGGTCACCAATGGAATAACTTCCGATAAAGAAATCGGTTTCTTCAATCTCACAGGAATGAACGGTTCCAGCCGCTTCAGATTTCTGCAAATCATCAATATAACTCAGAATATTGAATTTCTCTTTTGCACCTAAAACGAGATCAACTCCGTCAATAGCTGCAATTTCTTCCGGTTTCAACTGCGCATAACAACCAACCACCACAACCAAACCTTCCGGATTGGCTTTCATGGCTCGTTTTACGTGAAGTTTACATTCGCGGTCTGCATTTTCAGTTACGGAACACGTGTTGATAACGTACACATCAGCTTTTTCATCAAAACTCACTTTGGCAAAACCGGAATCAGTGAGATTTCGGGCAATGGTTGAAGTTTCTGCAAAGTTGAGTTTGCAGCCAAGTGTGTGATATGCAGCGGTTTTAGTGTTCTGAAGTTCCATAATTTCTGGCTGCAAATTTACGGTTTTTATTTTCTCCCGAAATATTGGATTTAATTCAGAAAAAAAGCCGCAGATAAATCTGCGACCTCAACAAATATATGTTGTTGTTTTTCAAATATTTACAATTTTAGAATACGATTTTCGCGGCAGTTTCCAGGAGCACGAAGTTGCATGTTGGTTCAGCCAGCCGATGCGTCTTTTTACGGTATCGAAAATTCTTACGCCGTCCAGATTAAGCTGCGGAGTGCGGTATAGATGAAGTGATACAGAAACATCATCCGAAATATTGGCGATAGAGTGGATGCCGCCTTTTTCTTCCGGGAAAACCTGGTCTTTGTGAGCAGTTCCGGTACCGTCGAACTCAATAAAATTCGAATTTTCGCGGAAGCTTACTTCAGTTAGGCTGCCTTTAAGCACTTTAATGATGCCGTCATAATTTTGATGATCGTGGATTGCGGTATGGTTATCAACTCCCCAAATCATCAGTATCGCTGCAAAATTCTCTCCCCGTAAAACCGGAATCCGCACGTAATTTTCCGGTTCTACCTGCAGCCTGTCTAACTCAAAAAGCAAATTAAAATCGTTAAAGCTGTAAGAAAAAAGCTCTTCTGCAGCCTGGTTAAAGGTTGTTGCTTTTGCTTTCAGATTTTCCAGAGTTTGCTCTAAGGAAATGGCAGTTATAGTGTCCGTTTTCATTATTGCGTGCTTTTAGTATTTCGGACTGTAAAGGTACGCCTGAAAAAATCCTCAAAAAATTTGAGGATTGTGAGATTTGTCAGATAATGAGGAAATTAGAACTGATATTTATCAAGTTTCGGTCCGGAAATCTTCGCGAATTTCGTCACTGTTTAAGTAACAAACCGGCGAACTGTTTTGCGGAATGTCGCTTTCCGTCTGCTTCTTCAGCATTTCAATATTAAACTGTTCACTTTGGTTTCTTGGAATCGAAAGTGTTTCCCATTTTCCGTTTTTCAGAATTTTTGGAGCATACACCATTTGTCCGATGTGATAAGGATAATGTGCAAGTTGTCGGAGGACTGCATCCAAAACAGAATGTGCTTCACCCCGAATGTAAATGGTTTGATGGAGATTTTCATTGTTGATTTTGTCGAGAGCATCAAAAAGACAGTTCCAGCCTTTTTCCCAGAAATCTTCAACTTCTTTTTTAGTTTTGAATGAATTTACAAACTCCTGGTCGCGGTTTCGCCACGGTTTTTCACCGTCTTCTGTCAGAAAATTGGTCCATCTTGAAAGCATATTTCCCGCTAAATGCTGCACAATTACCGCCACCGAATTACTTTCCGGATGGGGTTGCCAAAAAACTTCTTCCTCAGTAAGCTGCGCCATGGTTTTGTCTCCCAGTTCTTTGTAGTAAGCGAAGTGTTTTTTGAAGAGTTGTTTCATAGTCAACGAATTTCCTTAAAGTTAAGAATTTTTGGAATTGAAGTTTATTGGGTGGAAAACAATTGATATTTTTGTGGTAACCGAAAAAAACACTCATGAATACTTCCCCTGAAAATTGCAGAAACTGCGGTGCAGAAATACTTGAAAATTATTGTGGCAACTGCGGACAGCAAAAATATCACCGGATTGACCGAAAACATTTAATGGCGGAGTTTCAGTATATTCTGGTTCACACCAACAAAGGTTTTTTCTACACCTTAAAAAATCTTCTAAAAAATCCTGGAAAAACGGCGCGTGAGTATATCGACGGCAAGAGAGTAAAACATTATAAGCCAATTTTACTGGCGTTTGTCTTGAGTGGTCTCTCAGTATTTGTTTCGCATTATATTTTTAACCTTGAAGGAATTATGAAGGAATTTTCGGAAAAAAGTGAAGCTCCGGTTTTCATGTCTACTTTTTTCGAATTCTTTATGAAATGGTACTCGATAATTTCAGTTTTGCTGTTGCCAATTTTTTCCTTGGCGACCTACATTTCATTCAGAAAATGGAGACATAATTTTTACGAGCATATTATAATGAATGCATTCTTTATGTCGTTTTACACGGTGCTTCATATTGCGATTTTCACGCCGTTACTGTACTTTTTACCGCAACAGTTCTCCTATATTGCTTTTCTGAATTATATTGCGGTTCCAGTGCTTCTTTTTTTGTTTTTCAGGGGCGTTTACGCGGAAAGGAAGTGGCAGCAAATCGCTCTGAGAATTTTAATTTTATGCCTTATTTGTGTGGTTTTCTTTTTTGTTTCATTGTTTATTATTGGTGTTTTCTACGCGATGTTCGCTTCCTCTGAAAGTCTGAAGGAATTTCAAAAATAAACTGAAATTATTTGATGTAAGTGAGATTGCCGCACAGGTTTTCCAGGTGGAAAATTTTATGGAAAGGCGAATGAACTTCGCTGAGGTTTTCAATGTTTTGAATGAATGAATACCGCGACGCAATCGAATTCATGTCAGAAACTATGACCAACCAACATTCGTCCACAGAACTGTCGTAGTATGGATATTTCTGATTTTTTTTGTTGATGATACTGATGATTTTTTCAGAACAGAGTCCGTCGAAAAGATTCATGCTGTATTCGTGCGTGATGAAAACATTTCTTCGGTGAGGCGATTTGCGGATTTTCTTTACAAAACCTCTGGCTCTTTGTTTTTTTACGGAATTGTAAATGTCGGCAATAATTTCCTCGTTTTTATCGATAAGATTCAACCTTGATGTTCCTCTGAATTCCAAAAAATAGACACCACGGTATTTCGTAATGTCTTCTTGTTCCAGGAGCCGTTCGGCTTGGCGGAAAGTTTTGCTCAGGTGGCTTTCAACCTTTTTCATTTCCAGATGATTGATGACTTCCGTAAGTTCAATTCCTATTTTTTTATTGTGAATTTTAGCAATGAAATCGGGACTTTCGCAGGTAAGATTTTCAAACTGAACATCGGGAAAATGATGAAGAAAAGAATTCAGCAGAAGAATTTCAGATTTTTTGCGGTATTTTTCGCGGTCGTGCAATTCAGAAGAATCGATCTCGCGGTGATACTTCTCTATCGGCTTCTTTTTAAGATGCCGGTTCAAGTAATAAAGAGAAAGATTTTTGACTAAATCTTCATCCGAGAATACCTTCTTCATAGCTGAAAGATTTGAAAATCAAAATTTTACATTCTAAAAGTAATAAAAAAAATGTAGAAAAAAAGGTTTTGTATAAAAATTTAAACTTGAATTAATATTGTAAATCAGCGGGTTGCAAAAAATTAATACTGATTTTTATCACGCAATCTCGATAATATTTTAGCTTGAAGTTGTGTTAAACGCCTGTTTTCGCAGGTTTCAGTTGCGCAGTCTTGCGGAAGCCAAATATTTTCAAACCAAAATTAATTAGTAAATTTGCCCACGATATTTTTAAACTAAATATGATGGATTTCAATAATTTCAAGATGCCTTTCAGCATCAACCCCGATTACAATAAAAAAGTTGCCTATTTTTCGATGGAATTTGCCATTGATCAGGCTTTAAAAATATATTCCGGTGGTTTGGGATTTTTAGCTGGTTCTCACATGAGAAGTGCGTACAGTCTTAAGCAGGATCTTGTAGGAATCGGTATTCTTTGGAAGTTCGGTTACTACGATCAGGCAAGAAACCACGATCAGACGCTTCAGCCAACATGGACCAAGAAAATGTATTCTTTTCTTCAGGATACAGGAATTAAATTCCAGATCGATATTCACTCGGCTCCGGTTTGGGTAAAAGTTTGGTATCTGGATCCGGAAACTTTCCATACAGCGCCAATGTTTTTCCTTTCAACCGACGTTCCGGAAAATGATCACGTTTCTAAAACAATTTGTCACCGTCTTTACGATGCGAATGAATCTACCAAAGTTGCACAGTATATTCTACTTGGAAAAGGAGGTGCAAAACTTTTGGATATGATGAATTTCGAGAGAGATGTTTATCACCTGAACGAAGCACACGGACTTCCTGCAGCGTTTTATCTGTTGAGAAAATTCGGTGGAGATTTGGAGAAAGTAAAAGAAAAATTGGTTTTCACCACGCACACTCCGGAAGAGGCAGGAAACGAAAAACATGGTATGGATCTTTGCCACAGCATGTCTTATTTCTCCGGTTTTTCTAAAGAAGAAACTAAGGCGATTGAAGGATACCACGATCCGAATATGTTCAACCACTCACTGTGTGCACTTCGTATGGCAAGAGTTGCGAACGGTGTTTCCGAACTTCACGGGAGAGTTTCCAGAGCAATGTGGGGAAAATATGACGGTATTTGCGAAATAAAACATGTAACCAACGCGCAGGAATTTAAATATTGGGCAGATCATCCTTTGTACGAATACAAAGAAAGTAGCGATGATGATTCGTTTGATTACAGAAAAAGACACATCAAGAAAAGACTTTTCAAAACCGTTGCTGACCAATGCGGAAAACTTTTCGATCCGAATGTTTTCACTATCGTTTGGGCACGTCGTTTTGCAGGGTATAAAAGAGCCGATCTTTTGCTTCAGGATAAGCAGAGATTCTATAATATGCTGAATAACAGCAAATATCCTGTTCAGATTATTTGGGCCGGAAAACCTTATCCAATGGATTATTCGGCAATTTCAATTTTCAATAATCTTGTTGAGGAAAGCAAGTATCACAAAAATATGGCGGTTCTAACCGGTTACGAACTTCACCTTTCAAAACTTTTGAAGCAAGGTTCTGATCTTTGGTTAAACAATCCGAGAGTTCCGAGAGAAGCTTCAGGAACTTCGGGTATGACGGCTGCAATGAACGGTTCTGTAAACCTTTCAACTGATGACGGTTGGATTCCTGAGTTTGCAAAACCGGGCGTTAACTCTTTCGTGGTTCCAAAAGCTGACTATGAAAATATGAGCGTTTATGAAATGGACAACTACGATTTGGATACGCTTTATGATCTATTGGAAGACGAAATTATCCCGATGTATTATGACAATAAAAATGAATGGAGAAAAATTCAGCATAATGCAATGGATGATGTGAAGAGCCAGTTCAACAGTGACAGAATGGCGGATGAATATTACAAGTTAGTTTACAAAAATGAACTTGTAAAAGCTTAAGCTGAAGTTCTTTAAATTGATATGGGCCCAACAAATTGTTGGGCCCTTTTTTTGAGTTTCCTCAGTAATTTTCTTTTTATAATTTAATCTTCAGTTTCTGAAGTTGCCGTTTCTACACCGATTTCATAAACGTTGGCAAGTTTCAGATATTTTGATCTTTCACGAGAAGTTACACTCTCGAACTGATCGTTTTTCAGAACGATAATCGGATCTTCTGCAATTTCGATTTCGCCGTTCGACATGTATTTTTCTTCCGGACTGTTTTTATCAATCTCATTGGATTTAATCTGTTGAAGTTCATCTGCATAATCACGGAATCCAGGATCGCTTGAGTGAATAAATTTATATTCCGGACCTGCATCAACTTTGAAATGAAGGTTATTTGCTACAAGTCCTGCTTCTTCGGTTATTTGTGGGTTATCGTTTCCATCCAAAAAACCAACTTCTACAACAGTTCCGCCTTTTACTGCAGCGAAATTCTGCGCATCGGCTACACTGGCAAATCCTGTGTAGATATCTCTGTCGTTTAGTGTGTACTTTCTAAGTTTCTGATTTTGAGCACTCTTTTCCATTGTTATAATTATTAAGTGAATTTGAAAACGAAACCTCAATTTTAAAGCCAAAAAAACACAAAATGATAATGTTGAAACGAATTTTCTAAATTTTAATATCTTTGGAATCTTACTGAAAAATTTTATGAAAAAACTCTTTATATCGGCCGCTGTAATTATTTCGGTTATGGCTTTTTCTCAGGAAATTACCATCGAAAAAATTTACTCCGGTTTCTATCGTGGAAAAGGTATCGCAGGAATTGCATCGCTGAAAGACGGAAACCATTATGCGGTGATTGAGCGTGGCGGAATCGCAAAATACGATTACAAAACTTCTTCGAAACAGGGAAATATTGTAGACGGAAACTTCAGTTCTTACGAGTTTTCTGATGATGAAAGTAAAATCTTACTATTGAAGGAAAGTCAGCCGATTTACAGACATTCTTTTTACGGAAAATTTGATGTGAAGGACTTGAAATCCGGCAATACGGTAAGTCTGAACAACGGAAATTTCGTTCAGGAACCACGTTTTTCTCCTGATGCTACAAAAATCGCATTCATCCAGGATAACAATCTTTTTTATCAGGATCTTAATTCCGGAAATATCGTACAGATCACTACTGATGGAAAGAGAAATTCAATTTTGAACGGTCTTGCAGACTGGGTTTATGAGGAAGAATTCGGACATGCAAGACAATACGAATGGACAAAAAATTCCGATGCTATTGTTTACGTTAAATCTGATGAAACTGAAGTTCCTGAGATGAATATGCAGGTTTATGCCAAGCAACTTTATCCTTCCGATTTCCGTTTCAAATATCCGAAAGCAGGAGAGAAAAACTCCGTAGTTTCTGCTCATCTTTACCGTTTGGATTCGCAGAAGTCTCAACAGATTGATTTGAGCGGATTCAAGAGTTATTACATTCCGAATGTGATTCAGACTGCGAAAAATGATGAAATGATTCTGATAACTTCAGAACGTACACAAAACGCTTCTGATGTTTTGAAACTGAATACCAAGTCCGGAAAAGTAGCTAAACTTTTCACTGAAACGGATGAAAAATGGATTGATACCGATAACGTTATCATGGAATTTTTGGAAGACAATTCTTTCATTTGGGGAAGCGAACGCGATGGAAACCGTCATTTGTATCATTACGACCCGAGTGGAAAACTAAAGAGACAAATCACTAAAGGAAACTGGGAAGTAACTGATTACTACGGATATAATCCGAAAACTAAAGAAGTTTACATCCAAACCAACCAAACAGGAAGTATCAATAAAGTGGTTTCAAAAGTGAATATTTCAAACAGAAAGAATACCATCATTTCAGGTTCTGAAGGAAATAATTCCGCCAACTTCAGTGATAATTTCAACTATTTTATTGAAACTTCGTCTACAGCAACGCGACCTCATACTTACGTTCTGAAAAACAATGACGGCAGAACTGTGAAAGAGCTTCAGGACAACACTGAACTTCTTTCAAAACTTCAGGCCGACAATTGGGTGGCAAAAGAGTTTATCACCATTCCGAACGAAGTGGGAGATCAGATGAACGCCTGGATAATGAAGCCGAAAAATTTCGATCCCAACAAAAAATATCCTGTTTTTATGCATCAGTATTCCGGACCGGGATCACAGCAAGTGACTAATTCTTGGGACGGTAGAAACGGACTTTGGTTCAACCATCTTTTGCAGCAGGGATACATCGTGGTTTGTGTGGACGGACGCGGAACAGGCGGAAAAGGAACGAAGTACAAAAAAGTAACCTACATGAATCTGGGAAAGTACGAAATCGAAGATCAGATTGCGGCTGCAAAATGGCTTGGAAAACAGTCGTATGTTGATGCGTCGCGAATTGGGATTTTTGGATGGAGTTATGGAGGTTATATGTCGAGTTTAGCTTTAACGAAAGGTGCAGATGTCTTCAAAATGGGGATTGCTGTGGCGCCGGTAACTAATTGGAGATATTATGACACCGTGTACACAGAAAGATTTATGCGGACGCCTCAGGAAAATCCTTCCGGTTATGATGATAATTCGCCGACAACGCATGCTAAATTGATGAAAGGAAAGTTTTTGATGGTTCATGGAACAGCCGATGATAATGTTCACTATCAGAATGCTGCAGAGTTTGCGGAAGCTTTAATTCAGAATAAAAAGCAGTTTCAGTTCATGACGTATCCTGATAAAAACCACGGAATTTATGGCGGAAATACTTCAGAGCAGCTTTATCAGATGATGACAAACTTCATCCTTGAGAATCTTTAAAATAATCGAATAAAATAAAACTTATTATATGGAAAAATCAACAGCCAAACATCCTAAAGGCTTACCGTACCTCTTTTTTACAGAAATGTGGGAGCGTTTCGGATATTATTTAATACTCGGGATTTTCGTTCTCTATATGATCGATCCGAAAGATACTGGAGGACTTGCTTTTCTGGATAAAACTGCCGATGACATCTTCGGAACTTTTATCGCGTTAACCTATCTTACTCCGTTCCTAGGCGGTTTCTTGGCCGACAGAGTTTTGGGTTATGTAAAAGCAATTTACATCGGCGGTATTCTAATGGCAGCCGGATATATCGGATTGGGGCTTTTTCAGCAACTTCCTCTTTTTTATGCTTCATTAGGATTAATTATTTTTGGAAACGGGTTCTTTAAGCCAAGTATTTCCACGCTTTTAGGTAACCTTTACGAGAAAGAACCTTACAAAGCCAACAAAGATGCGGGATACAATATTTTCTACATGGGAATTAATATCGGTGCACTGATCTGTAATTTTGTTGCGGCTTACATGAGAAACAAATACGGATGGGGACCTGCATTCATCACCGCGGGAGTTGGGATGCTTGTAGGAATTGTGATTTTCACCATCGGTATGAAGCACATTCGTTCAGCTAATGTAATGAAGCCTGTTCAGGAAGGTGATACCAAGCTTTCGACTGTTTTGCTGAAAGTTTTTGTTCCTGCAATTATTGCCGGTTTAATCGGTTGGGTAATTCCGGGTAATATTTTCGGAAGCGATTCTACTGATGCCTTTATTTTTGCGTGTATTCCTGTCGTTTTATTCTATGTGAATCTTTACATGCGCGCTAATTCTGAAGATAAAAAACCAATAGGAGCGTTGCTTGCAATTTTTGCGGTAAGTTTAATGTTCTGGGCAGTTTTCAAACAGAATGGAACCGCATTAACCCGTTGGGCTAATTATTACACGGACAGAACAGCTCCTGCAGCAGTTGAAAAACCACTGGAATCTATCTATCTCGTAGAGAAAAAAGATTACACCGATAAAGAAGTTCCGGTGTATGATGATCAGTTCCGTGCAGAAAAAACTGAAGGTGGTGAAACGGCAAAAGAAATCGGAAAAGATATTTATTTCCGCAATGTCACAGATGAACGAAGAGAAGCACTCGCTGCGACACCGGAAAAACCAGTCTATCTCTTCAACACCGAATTATTCCAGTCGGTGAATCCATTTTGGGTAATTGCATTAACGCCACTCGTCGTCGGATTTTTCATGATGTTGCGGCGCCGTGGAAAGGAACCTACGACTGCATCAAAAATTGTATTGGGGTTATTTATATCTGCACTTTCCTGTTTGGTAATGGTGGGTGCTGTATACGCCGGTGGAAATGGCTTGGAAAAAGTTTCATCTTGGTGGCTTATCGCAGCGTATGGTGTCATTACAGTGGGTGAACTTTGTCTTTCGCCTATGGGACTTTCGCTTGTGTCGAAACTTTCACCACCAAGAATTACTGCACTGATGATGGGAGGTTTCTTCCTTTCTACTTCAATCGGAAACAAGCTTTCCGGAGTTTTGGCCAGTATGTGGTATAATTATGAAGATAAAGCCAACTTCTTCTGGGTGAATTTCGGTTTGCTGCTCTTGGCAACACTGCTCGGTTTATCCATTCTGAAGCGCCTCAACAGAGTAATGAAGGAAAAAGGTGTCAATTAGAACTTCAATATTTCAGTAATAACTAAAACCGCAGTCTTTCTGCGGTTTTTCTTTGAAATCCTTGTGCAGTAGGCAAAAAAAACTATATTTGTGAGTCTTAACAAAAAATTAACAATTTAGATATGGATACAATAAAATCAAATCAGGGACATCCTAAAGGATTGTATTCTCTCTTTTTCACCGAAATGTGGGAGCGTTTTTCCTACTACGGAATGAGAGCCCTTCTTACTATTTTCTTAACCGCAGAATTGGCGACCGGAGGTTTCGGTATGGACAGAGCCGAATCTTTAAGTGTGTACGGAGTTTTTACAGCTTTGGTGTATTTAACACCGATTTTAGGAGGATGGTTTGCTGATAATATTTTAGGTCAGAGAAAATCAATCTTAATTGGTGGTCTTGTGATGGCGATTGGTCAGTTTATGTTGGCCATCAGTGCTTTCCCGGATTTGATGGGCGATGTGGAATCGAGAAAGAATTTCTTCTACCTTGGTTTGGGAGTATTGATTTTAGGAAATGGTTTTTTCAAACCGAATATTTCCACGATTGTTGGAGATCTTTATGATAACGATGACCCTCGTAAAGATGGTGCCTTCACCATTTTCTACATGGGTATTAATATTGGAGCCTTCCTTTCGCCGTTTGTCGCAGGAACTTTAGGTGAAAAAGTTGGTTGGCCGTACGGATATTTGGCTGCCGGAATCGGGATGCTTATTGGTGTTTTGTGGTTCTATGGTCGCAGAAATACTTTGGAAGATGTAGGTTTGCCACCAGGATATAAAGAAAAAGGTATTACTTCACTTTTACCGAAAGACTGGAGAGATGTATTTCTTTACACAATCACCAATGTTGCTTTTGTATTTCTTGTAATGCTGATCTGGAATAATACTTCCGATACTGTTCATACCATTATGATTTGGGTATTGGGTATTGCAGGAGCTCTTTTTATCGGTTCTTCTATTTTTAAAGGAACGTCTGGTTCAACAGAATGGACAAGAGTATTTGTAATCCTAATCCTTGCATTCTTCAATATTGTTTTCTGGGCTGGTTTCGAACAGGCTGGAGGAACATTTAACCTTTTCGCACAGGAAAATACAAACCGTGTTGTTGGTGGTTTTGAAATTCCAACAACCTGGTTCCAGAATATTAATCCAATTGCGATTGTAACGTTAGCGCCAATTTTTTCTGTTCTTTGGGTGAAACTGGCAGCAAAAAAGCTGAATCCAAGAACGCCGGTTAAATTCGCTTTGGCGATGTTTGTAGGTGCGGTTGCGTTCTTTATCATGACTCAGGCAAGTAACGCTGCTGAAGGTGGAAACTTAGTAAGCCCGATGTGGTTGGTTATTGTTTACGTTTTGCTAACTGTGGGAGAGTTAATGCTTTCACCAATCGGTCTTTCGATGGTGACTAAACTTTCTCCGGGGAGAATTACTTCAATTATGATGGGTGTTTGGATGGCTTCTTTTGCTTTAGGTAACTATCTTGCAGCAACACTAGAGCAGATTCTTCAAACGTACAACTTCGAGCTTTATCCATTCATCACTTATCTGATGTTGGCTTCCGGAGTTGCGCTTTTACTACTTTCTCCGCTTCTTAACAAGTTCATGAAAGGAATTCACTAAGAATTATTCTGAAAATATTATAAACCTCTGCTCAGTCAGAGGTTTTTTTATTTAATTTCGTCATCAATTACAAATTAATAATGGCAAAAACATTAGAACAGATTCAAGATTTTAAAGGAACGTATCCAAAACAGATTTGGGGACTTTTCTTCTCCGAAATGTGGGAGCGCTTCTGCTTTTACGCCATGCGCGGAATGCTTACCTACTTCATGGTTTATCATCTTTTTATGGATGATAAAACTGCGCAGCTGCAATATGGCGCAACACAGGCTTTCGTGTATGCATTTACGTTTATTGGTGGGATGTTTGCCGATAAAATTCTTGGCTTTAAACGGTCGCTTTTCTGGGGAGCAATCCTCATGATTACGGGAAGTGTGCTGCTTGCCATTAATCCGAAAGAATTGTTTTTCTGGGGAATCGGTTTTAACATTGTGGGGACCGGTTTCTTTAAACCCAACATTTCTTCAATGGTTGGTCAGTTGTACAAAAACGATGACGCAAGAAGAGATGCAGGTTTTCTGCTGTTTTATTCCGGGATTAATATTGGAGCTTTTCTTGGTGGATTTGTAATTTCTATTGGAAAGGGAACCATGTTCACCGATATTGTTCCTGAAAATCTTCGGTGGAATGTGGCATTCGGAATTGCTGCCGTTGTAATGCTCATTAGCTTAGTAAATTTCATGTTCACCAAGAATAATCTCGGTCCAATCGGAGATTTTCCTTTAATTAAAAATCAGACGAATAGGCTTAAAGAATATGCCGTTTATATCGGTGCTTTAGCTGCGATTCCACTGATTAGAATTATGGTGTCAAATACACAGTACACAGATTGGTTCATGTACATTATTGGTCCGTTTAGCTTATTGTATTTGTTCTATGAAATGACGAAAAATAACGCAGCCGAGAACAAAAAACTTATTGCCGCTTTACTATTTATTCTGTTTTCTGTTGTTTTTTGGGCTATTTTTGAACAGGCAGGAGGTTCTTTAAGTCTTTTTGCAGCAGAACATCTCAGTAGTAATTTGCTTGGATTAAATGTTGATCCAAATGCAGTGAATAATTCCATCAATGCGATGTTTGTTATCATCTTTGCACCTTTGGTTGGAATTATGTTTATTCGTTTGGCGAGAAGAAAATTGGATCCTAATTCTGCTGTTAAATTCGGAATAGGATTCTTGCTTTTAGGTTTAGGGTTTTACACGTTTTACACCATAAGATTTTCGGCTGACGCTGCAGGAGTAGGTTCCATCAACGTTTTTGCGTTGGGTTATTTGGTTGTAACTTTTGCTGAACTTTTCCTTTCGCCAATTGGTCTGTCTTTGATGACGAAACTGGCACCTTACCGTTTGCAGGGATTCATGATGGGAATGTGGTTCCTTGCATCCGCTTACGGACAGTATGTTGCCGGACTTTTTGGAGCAAGTATTTCTCCGGACAAAAACGCAGGAGCTTTGGAAAAAATGAATATCTACACCGACGGTTATCAGCAGTTTGCACTGTACGCAGTAATTTGTGGAGTTATTCTAATTGTCATTTCACCACTTATTAAAAAACTGATGCAGGATGCCCGTTAATGGCTTAACTTTTGCCTATTAGAAACATCAAAATTAAAATGAAGAAATTTTCGGTTGTCCTTTTTTGTGTGTTTTCTGTTTTCGCTTTTTCACAGGTGAAATGGATGACTATTGAAGAAGCACTGAAAGCTCAGGAAGTTCAACCCAGAAAAATTCTGATTGATTTTTATGCAGACTGGTGCGGACCATGTAAAATCATGGAGAAAAATACTTACAACCATCCGGTAATTGCACAATATCTGAATGAACAGTATTATCCTGTAAAGTTCAATGCGGAACGTAAAGAAGATTTAACAGTCTACGGGCGAACCTTTACGAATACAGATTTTCAAACTGGAAAAAAGAGAAATTCTCTTCACGGTTTTACCAGATTTATGAATGTGGTTGCGGTTCCATCCGTTGTTTTTCTCGACGAACAGGCGATGCCAATCACTATTCTGCAGGGAGCATTAACGGCTAAAGAATTGGAGCCATACATTCCGTTTTTTGCCAACGATGAATACAAAAAAATAGAAACCCGCGACCAATGGGAAAACTATCAGAAAAAATTTAAGTCTAAGATTAAAGATTAATAAACAAGCCGGAAGTTATTTCGGCTTTTTTCTTTTGCGAACCCTTCTTATTTGTTTGCAAATTATCCGCATTTTCCCGATTTTCGTATGTCTTTAATCCACAACTTGACTCTCGAAACATCCATAGAATACCTGAAGGGCATCGGCCCTGAACGCGCCAAACTTATAAAAAATGTATTGGCTATTTCCACGCTGGAAGATTTGTTGGTATTCTATCCGCTGCGCTATATCGATAAAAGCAAAGTATTCAGAATTACCGATTTGAAAGATGAACCGGATGCAGAAATTCAGCTTCGCGGACGTATCACCGATGTTCAGGAAATTGGGTACGGAAGAAACCAAAAACGTCTTACAGCAAAATTTCGTGATGAAACCGGAACGATTGATTTGGTGTGGTTTCGCTATTCTAAATGGATGAAAGAGCAGCTTCCGGTAAACCGTGATATTTTTGTATTCGGTAAGCTGAATGTTTTTAACGGAGCTTTCTCCATGCCGCATCCGGAAATTGAAATTGATGAGAAAAAAGCGGTTTCCTCAACTTTACTTCCCATTTATCCAGGTAGTGAAAAGCTTACCAAAAGAGGATTGAACAATAAATTTTTTCAGAATATTATCAGTGCTTTACTTCAGAATATTGATTCTTTAACAGATGAAAATCTACCGGATTATCTATTGAAGAACTTAAAACTGATGAGCCGTCGCAACGCTTTTCTGAATATCCATTTTCCCAAAGATCAGAAGCATGCGGATCAAGCGAACCGCCGTCTGAAATTTGAAGAAGCTTTCTTTTTTCAACTTGGTCATGGTTTGAAGAAACAGCATCAGAAAACTTCTGTGGTCGGGAATCCGATGCCCAAAGTGGGGGAGAATTTTAATTTTTTTTATGAAAATTATTTGCCTTTCGAACTTACCGATGCTCAGAAAAGAGTTTTAAAAGAAATCCGCAACGATCTGAAAAAACCAATCCAGATGAATCGCTTGCTGCAAGGCGATGTGGGTTCAGGAAAAACCATGGTCGCACTTCTTTCGATGTTAATTGCGATGGATAACGGTGCGCAAAGTTGTTTAATGGCTCCCACGGAAATTCTCGCACAACAACACTTCAACGGCATTTCGGAACTTCTTGAGAATACAGGAATCAAGATTAGACTTCTTACAGGGTCCACAAAAACAGCTGAACGAAAAATTATACATGAAGAACTGCTGAATGGCGAACTTTCAATTTTAGTTGGTACACACGCAGTTTTGGAAGAAATCGTAAAATTTAAGAATCTTGGTTTAGCTATAATTGATGAACAGCATCGTTTCGGTGTTGCGCAGCGCGCTAAACTCTGGGCAAAAAACAAAATTCCGCCGCATATTTTGGTGATGACCGCAACACCGATTCCGCGAACTTTGGCGATGAGTTTCTACAGTGATTTGGATGTTTCTGTAATTGATGAAATGCCGGTTGGAAGAAAACCAATTGTTACCGTTCACAGAAAGGAGAAAGACAGAAGTTCGGTTTATTCATTCGCAAAAGACGAGATCGCGAAAGGAGGACAAGTGTATTTCGTTTATCCGCTGATTGAAGAAAGCGAAACACTTGATTATAAAAATCTTGTGGAAGGTTTTGAGCATGTTGCCGAATATTTCTCAGATCAGAACGTATCAATGCTTCACGGAAAAATGAAGCCTGATGAAAAGGAAACAGCAATGAAATATTTTGCTTCCGGAAATGCATCTGTGATGGTGGCAACTACGGTGATTGAAGTAGGTGTAAATGTTCCGAACGCTTCAGTTATGGTCATAGAAAGTGCTGAAAGATTTGGCTTGTCGCAACTTCATCAGCTGCGCGGAAGAGTTGGTCGTGGTGCAGAACAGAGTTAC
Source organism: Bacteroidota bacterium (assembly GCA_023458415.1). Taxonomy (GTDB): domain Bacteria; phylum Bacteroidota; class Bacteroidia; order Flavobacteriales; family Weeksellaceae; genus JAEWZO01. The sequence goes on along the minus strand of JAEWZO010000015.1, from coordinate 43,160 downwards.
TGCATTCTGATGTCGTCCGACAAACTTTCAGCGGAAAGCCGGAAACGCATTAAGACAATGACAGAAACCAACGATGGTTTTAAGATCTCGGAAGTTGATATGCAGCTTCGCGGTCCGGGTGATATTTTAGGAACCCAGCAAAGCGGAACGATGGATTTTAAAAAGCTTGATTTGGTAAGCGACGGAAAAATTGTAAAAGCTTCAAAAGAAGTGGTGGAAAAAATGCTGAGCGTTGATCCGAGATTGGAACATCCGGCTCATGCAGGATTAAGAAATTTCTACTGGAAACAGTATAAGGGTAGAAACAAATGGGGCAGGATATCTTGAAAAGAAAAACGCAGGTTAATAAAAATTAAACCTGCGTTCCGATATTTAAGTGTAAGTAAATGATGTCTTATTTATTTCCGCCGCCTCTTGCAACCAGCGCAATAATCAGGATCAGAACCAAAGCTCCGATTACCCAAACTAAAGGGTTGCTCATCCAGTCGCCGCCCATTGCGCCTCCTGTAGCGTCGTCTACGTCTACATCAACTTTTAGGTCTGGATTTTCCTGTGCAAATGCAAGTACTCCGAAGAACAGTGCCATAACGGAAACTGCGAATTTTTCTAATTTTGTCTGAATAGTTTTCATCTTTATAAATTGTTTATTTGTTAATGTTTCTATTTAAAATCGTTGATCAGTTTGTAAACAAATACTACGATTGCAAAAAGAAAAACAAAATGAATTGCGTTACCGAGGTTGAACACCATAAAGCCGAGAAACCAGAGGATGAGGAGAAAAGCCGCCAAGTAATAAAATAACTTAGAATTCATTTTCTTATCAATTTGATTTTCCATTTTACGATGATTCTGTTTTCTAAAAACTACTCATGTTTTCTTACAGAGTTTCCGCTTCGGATTGATAATTTTTTTTTTGAATGAACAACTGCTCTTTTTCAGAAACAAACTGTGCAATTCACTTTGTTTTTAATAGTTTATTTTTTGTTAATGATTTAACATTACAAAGATGTATTATCTGCAAGAGAAGCGCCTTACAGAATTTCTAAAATAGATTATATGATTATTGAGATTCCCCTGAAAGAGGGTCAATCAGGACTGAAGCAGGAAATGATATGCTCTCTCAGCGCCGTTTAGAATGTCGTTCAGATCTTCTTCAGAATAGTTTTCATCCATCACCTGTTTGAATTTTTTCCACATCGGGCCTGTTTCTTCGCCGTAGATTCCAAAGTAATTAAAAGTGACTCCACGGAAGTTTTCCAGTTTGCCCAGATTTTTTGCGATTACATTTCCACCCAATGTTGATCCTTCCATCACGTACAGCATTCCAATGGCTTCGGCTTCATTTTTTAATAAAGGTTTTTCAAGCGAAATATTTTCGCTAATTGCCAATGCCGCAAGATCTTTTTGAATGAACTGAAGTTTTGTTCTTTTATCCAACTGCAGTTTTTCGGAATGATTTTCTGTGAGCAACTCAAACACGGGTTTTTCAAAGGTATTGATGAGGTGATAATTATAGAGAAGCAGTTTTTGGTAATCTTCCTTTGTAAAATCTCCGCGGAAAATTTTCTCCGACTGAAATTTTTCTTCCGTTAAATCGTGGAGGTTTTTTGTTTTCTCTTTTAATATTTCGGTAATACTCATCTAAGGTTTCTGAAAGGTGAGATAAAATGTGGATCCTTCGTTTTCAGTGCTTTCATAATCAACGCTGCCGCCTATTCTTGTCATGATACGGTCCACAATAGAAAGTCCAATTCCGCTGCCTTTGAAGTTTTTGGCGTTGCTCATTCGCTGGAAAATCTTGAATAGTTTGTCCTTTTCATCAGTGCTGATTCCAATTCCGTTGTCCGAAATCGTGTAAACAATTTTGCCGTCTTTTTCTTCACCGCCAATTTCCACTGTTGGTTGGCTTTTTTGCGATGAATATTTCACCGCGTTATTGATGATGTTCAGAAAAACCTGGTGCAGCATGGTTTCGTCAGCAAAAACATCAGGAAATTCCCCGAAGGCAACTTCAGTTTTTTCTGTATTGAAGGTGAGTTTTGCATCCAGTACAATTTTTTCGATTAAACGTTTTGTGCTGAGTTTTTTCAGTTCAATTTCAGAACTTTTAGCGCGGCTTAAGTGAAGAACATTCCGCATCATATTTTCCATTCCGTTTACTTCTTCGATGATATTTGAGATTTTTTTTCTCATTTTTTCAACATCAGAAGATTGCGAGCTCAGCATTTGTGCATTCATTTTTATGACAGAAAGCGGAGTTCCCAAATCGTGAGAAATGGTGTATGAAAAACTTTCCAGCTCTGTATTTAAATCAGTCAGCTGATCATTGAGATCTTTAATCCGAAGATTCAGGTTGTACGAAGTTTCCAGGATTACGGAAATTATGCGTTCGGCAGCTGCAATGTCCGCAGATTTCCAAAGCCGTGAATTGCCGGAAACCGTTTCGATATAAACATCAAACGAAGTTCGCGGAGAAACCATAATTTTCTCCTCTCCAAAGTGGTCTTTCTTTTCCACTATTTTATTGTCGTGACCTGCCCAACGGATGTATTCGTCGTGTTTTTTTCGGAACCAGATCAGGATTTCTTTTCCTTCGGATACCGGTTTAGCAATCAAAATTCCTGATGATTTTTCGTCCAGTGACAAAACATCGCCATAATTTTTCTTGAATGAAGAATCATGAAAAACAGCATCAGAAATCTCGGTACTTGCCCATTGATGAAGATTTTCCAGAGTTGCTGCATCCGGAACTTCACCGACAGTTTTTGTTCCAGTTTTGGTGATGATGGCGAAACCGTCCGAATCAATCATATTTTTCAGGCGGTCAATATTTTCGAAAAGAGCATCGTTGATGTTTGCGTGCTGCTGTAATCGGTCTTTCAGTTCGAAAGCCATTTCGGTAAACTTCATATTGCTCTGCAGTTTTTTCTCCGTTTTGTACGTAAGATAGGAGTTCGCGGCGAGTTTGGTGAATATTTCAGCTCGTACTCTCGCCATCAGATCTAGGTGTTTCGGTTCAATATTTTGGCATGTAACCAGTCCCCAAAGTTTATTTTCAACAATAATAGAAGTACTGAAACTTGAAGATACGCCTGCGTTTTTCAAATATTCTGCATGTATCGGCGACAGCGATCTTACTGAAGAATAAGTAAGGTCTACAGCATCCTCAGTTTTCGATAGAATCGGAACAGCTTCAGTATGAACGTTACTGAAGATTCTTTTGGTCTTCTTTAGGTAAAGCGCTCTTGCCTGTTTTGGGATGTCAGATTCCGGATAGTGAAGATTCAGGAAACTTTCCAAACCTTCTTTTTTCGTTTCAGCAATTACTTTTCCTGTTCCATCCTCCAGAAAACGATACACCATCACTCGGTCGTAATCGGTTATTTCGCAGACCAACTTAATTAAATCCTGCCAGATTTTTTCTGATCCTTTCCACGTTTCAAAACTGTTGTATTTTGTGAATATGAAAGTTTTGCTGGTGAGATTTTCGATGATTTTTTCGAATTCCAGATAAATGATGTCGCCGTGGCGGTAGTAAGTACAGTGGAAAAAATCCCATTTCACACTGATGCGGGAAATACTCAGATCAATCTCCTGATCGGTATGAGAATCTAAGTTCTGCAAAATTTCCGAGTCGATAATCTGTGGAAAAACTTCTGGAAGTTCATCAATTCTTTTACCAAAAATATCCTCGTTGATCCGGAACAGATCTTTGATATTTTCACTGTAAAATTTAATGGTTTTCGATGCCGCATCCAGACCAATTAAATAGCCGAAACTTTGTATGTGACCGGGGATGTGTATTTGCTCTTCGTGGCAGGCAACAAAATCCATTGAATAGTATTTTCACAAAAATACATATTTATTTTACATAATATGCTATTGCAAAGCTCCTGAAAATGGTTACTGACGCTCCGGAATATAGAATGTGAAGACCGCGCCAACATCACGTTCTCCTTTGGCGAAGATAAAGCCGTGATGGTTTTCGACAATTTTTTTGCAGACAGAAAGCCCGATTCCGGTTCCAGCAAATTCGTCTTTGTTGTGAAGACGGTTGAAGACTTCAAAAATTTTCTGCGCATATTCCTGCTCGAAGCCAATTCCGTTGTCTGTAAAGGTAAATTTGTAGAACGAGTTCGGATTGGTTGATGAAATTTCAGGTTCGTTGGCAGAATTTGTTTTCTGAACTGTTACCGAAATTTCCGGCGGAACACCTTCTTTACTGTACTTAAGAGAATTATTCAGAAGGTTGGTGAAAAGTTGCTGAATCTGGAAGGGAATTACCTTTATCTCAGGAAGATGCTCGACAGTTATTTTCGCATTTTTCTCCTGAATCAGTTCGTGCAGTTCTTCCTTTGAATGCGCCATCAATTCATTAAGATCGGCGTCTTCAAAAACCTGTTCGCTTCGTGTAGTACGGGAAAACTGCAGTAAATCTTCAATCAAAACCCGCATTCTTCCTGCAGAACTGTGCATTTTATCCAGAAAAGTTCGTCCTGCTTCAGATAGGTTGAAACGGTCTTTTTCCTTTAATCTGGTTATGAAGGTTTCAATTTTTCTTAGTGGTTCCTGCAAGTCGTGACTGGCCACATAGTTGAAGGCCATCAATTCCTGATTCGCCGCTTCCAGCGTACGGTTTTTTTCTTCAAGAATATGGCTTGTATTTACTTCATCGGTCACATCTGAAAGAATTCCCAAAAGCAATTTTTCTTCATTGTAATTGTTGAGAATTTTCGCGGAAGACTCAAAATATTTTATCGTTCCGTCTTTTAGAATTACTCGGTAAACAAACGGTTTTGTATGATTTTCGTGAATTACTTTCTTGCGGAATTCTTTCATCATCTCGAGATCGTCCGGATGAATGAAGCGGGCGAATTTTGTAAAATCGAGTTCAGTACTTTGTGGTTCAAGTCCGAGCAAACGGTAAAAATTGTCGGTGAAGGTGTACTCGCCGGTTTCGAGATTGTGGGTCCAAACACCGAACAATCCTACAATTTCTGCGAGGTTAGAGGCGTCGAATGCCAATTTCAACTGGTTGTTGGCTTTTTGTTGCTCCCGAACATCGCGAAGCATTTTATAAAACGCAAAACCCAAAACGCCCAATGCAAAAATGGAAATAACGTAAATGAAAAGCGGGGCAGATTTCTGAGCATCTCCAAACTCGGCTTTTCTTCTGATCATCAATGACTCTTCAATCAGAAGCATTTCATCAACTTTTTTACTAATCGCGTCAGTTGCTGCTTTTCCGTCAATCAGAATTTGCGTGAGATTCTCTTGAGTTTCATTTGGACTGCTTAACAGAACATTCTGAACCATAGCGATTTTACGGTTTACCTGTAAAGTGAGAGAGTCTGAATTTTCGTGCTGTTTCGGATTGTTATCAACCTCATTTTTTAATCCGTCAATCAAACTCCGGATTTCTGAAATTTTCAGCTCTGTAGTTTGCTTAACTTCCGGATTGTTGGTAAGGATGTAATTTCTCTTATCGCTTTCCAGACCGCGGATTTCAGACTTAATCTGATTCAGGAGTATTGAAACTTCGTAAGAATGATTAACCTGATCGATGTTGTCCGAGAGTTTTTCCAAATGCTTGTAGGTAAGTCCCATCAGAAAAAAGATTAATGCAGTGGCTACCACAAAAATCAGGATGAGGAAAAAGGAAGATTTGTCGAAAACCCAGCGGCGCATTCCTTAGATTCTTAGAAGGAAATTATCTTTGTTGAGTCCGGAAGTATGGTATTGCCAGTTGATGGTTACCACATCAGAAAGAACCTTTTTCAAAACGTTGAAATCGTTTGGTTTTTTGATGTAAATATTGGCTCCGCGCACAAAAGTTTCTTCCACATGTTCCTCTGTAGAAGAAGTGGAGTAAATTGCGATGGCAATATCCTGAAAACGCGGATTCTGTTTGATCTCCGCGAGACATTCAAGACCATTTTTCTTTGGCATGTTTAAATCCAGAAAAAGAATTTCGGGAAGTATGGCGTCTTCGGTATTCAGATAATCCATCAAAGCGGCACCATCGAAGAAAGTCTGCACTTTGGTCTGCATTTTCAGTTCGCTGAAGGCATCGGTAAAGAACAGTCTGTCGTCCTCATCGTCATCAGCTAAAATAATGTGTATATACTCTTTGTTCATAGTGTTTTCTAAATTATTTTCCGGCAAACTCGCGTCTTTTCTTAATGATTTTCTGAAACTGCGACGGCGTGATTCCGGTGGTGTTTTTAAACTGCGTGCTTAAGTGGGCAACGCTGGAATAGTTAAGTCTGTACGCAATTTCTGTTAAGGTGAGATTGTTGTTCAGAATCAGCTGTTTCGCGTGCTCAATCTTCTGCATGATGATGAAGTTTTCGATAGAAGTATATGTGACTTCAGAGAAAAGATTGGAAAGATAACCGTAGCTGTGGTTCAGCTTTTCGGCAAGATAAACTGAGGCTTTTACGTTGATATCCAGTTCCGAAAAAACCATTTCGATAATGGTGTCTTTGATTTTCTGAACCAATGCAGTTTTTTGATTTTCGATGATCTCAATACCGTATTCATTAAGGTTTGTGGTGAGTTCATCAAGTTTTTCGGGAGTAATTTTTTCAAGAAATTCCACTTCACCGAATGCAACTGTACGGAATTTTAGCCCAAGTTCATCAAGTTTTTCTTCCAGTACTTTTTTGCACAGTGTGCTAAAGTCGAATTTTACAAACATTTTCATTTGCAATCGTAATATAAATTGTTGATGTAAATATAATGATTTATTCAGATTAATTTATGGTTGGTAATAATTTCTGATATCCATTATTGTGGTGAATTTTCTTTAATAAAACAAGTGATTTTAATCAAAATTACCGAAGGTTCATGCTTTCTGATTTAAAATTTATACAAAACATTCCATCAGGAAATCATCCATAACAAAACCGTTGCCAATATCGAAAACACCTTCTTCGTAAACCGAAAAACCCTGCGATTCGTAAAACTTTTTTGATGGGTTGTCTTTGTTTACATTCAGAATTATTCTGCGGTTACCGGATTCGGCTGTTTTTTCTTTCAGAAAACTGAGTGCAGCTTTTCCAAGTCCGGTTCCCTGTGCTTCTTTCAGAAGATAAATGCGGTGAAGCTTTGTGGTTTCCTGTTCGTAATTATGTTCAAAACCGATGAATCCTAAACTTTTCCCATTTTTTTCAATCAGAAAATAATGATAATGCTGCTGGCTGAAATGTTTCCGGAGTTCTTCAGTTCCGTACATTTCATTGAGCATATAATCTATCTGATCTTCCGAAAGAATTTCACGGTAAAAATGCCGCCAAGATTTCTCGGCAAGTTCCTGAATCAAAGAAATGTCCCCAGAATTTGCTTCTCTCATCTTCATCGGAAAATCTCAATTTCAGATATTCTTCATTTCTGCTTTAATCTTGTCCTGAAGACCGCTACTTGCGGCAACCAGAGGAAGACGAAGATAATTTTTGATGATTCCTTTTTCGGCCAGAATGGTTTTAATTCCACATGGGTTACCTTCTGCAAAAATCAGTCGCGTGATTTCTACCAGTTTGTTATGAATTTCATAAGCTTCATCCACTTTTCTCTCGAAAGCCAGTTGAACCATTGTTGAAAATTCTTTTGGATAAGCTTGTCCAATCACGGAAATTACGCCGTTTCCGCCCGCTAAAGTTACAGGAAGTGTATATTCATCATCACCCGAAACCAATTGGAAATTTCCAGGTTTTTTTCTGATGATATCAAAATACTGCAGGATGTTTGGAGCGGCTTCTTTCACCATAATTAAATTCGGGAATTCTTCTGCTAAACGAAGTGTGGTAGCTGCTTCAATGTTTTGTCCGGTTCTGGATGGTACATTATAAATAATGATGTTTTTACCAGTTGAAGCAAGCATTTTATAGTGCTGATAAAGGCCTTCCTGATTAGGTTTGTTATAATACGGAGAAACAGAAAGTACCGCATCAAAAGCGGAAAGATCGGTTTCTTCAATCTGTTTTTTTACTTCCAGCGTGTTGTTTCCGCCAATTCCCAAAACCAGAGGCACACGGCCTTCATTTACTTTTACAATATGCTCAGTAACTTGTTTCTTTTCTTCACTGGAAAGCGTTGCTGCTTCTGCGGTAGTTCCCAATACCACAAGGTAATTGGTGCCATTTTCTATATTGTAATTAACAAGTTTGGTAAGCGAATCGAAATCCACTGATAAATCTTCGTTGAAAGGTGTTACCAAAGCAACACCAACACCTTTTAATTTGTTCATTTTATTTTGTGTGATTATTTCTTCAAATTTAGTAAAATTACCGAAGGAATTTATCATGTAATAAACATAAAATTAATATGGCATATCTTATATTTGCACAAGAAGTACCAATATGAAAAACAAAATTTTCGGTCTCGCATTAGCCGCTTTAGTTTTGGTTGCGTGCCGCGTTCCGATGAATGTTGCCAACGTGCAGCCTCAGAAAAATCAGCTTCTTACAACAGATATTCCTTTGGATGCTGAAATGGTGAATGTAATTGAACCGTATAAAGTTCAGCTTGGAAAAGTGATGAGCGAAAAGATTTCACATACAAATGTTGATCTCACTAAAACAGGCGATAACAGCAATCTTGGAAACCTTCTGGCCGATTATACTTTTGAAGGTGGTGATGAATGGGCAAGAAAAAATGGAATTCCGAACGGAGTAGATGCAGCCGTAATTAATATTGGCGGAATCCGAACCAATATTGGAAAAGGTGATATTCTGCGAAGACACATTTTCGAAGTGATGCCTTTCGAGAACGAAATTGTAATCATGAAAATGAAAGGTGACGACGTTCAGGGACTTTTCGATTACTATGCAAAAACACAAAAAAATAATCCGGTTTCCAGACTTACCATTGAAACTGACGGTGGAAAAATTGTACAGCAGTTGATTAATGGCCATAAACTGGATGAAGACAAAACCTATTACATTGTAACCTCCGATTATCTTGCTCTTGGCGGCGACAATATGACCTATTTTCAGGAAGGCGAAATGATTGCAACCGGAATTAAGATGCGTGATCTTTTCATCGAAAAATTCAAAAATAATCCGGAAGTGAAAGTTCCGTCCGATGTTAGACTTACCTTCAAAAATAAAAAAGCGCAACCAAATGAATAGAAAACAGTTTTTAAAAACCATTGGTGGCGGAACTTTGGCGGCCGCTGTTACTCCAAATCTGCTTACAGCGGCAACTGCAGAATCATTTTTCAGCGGTTCGGCACGACAGCTTACGATTTTGCATACAAACGATCAACACAGTCGTATCGAGCCTTTTGATGAGAGTTATACGCGAAACCCAAATCAGGGTGGTTTTGCGCGGAGAGCCACTTTGATCCAGAAAATCCGCGAGCAGGAAAGCAATGTTTTGCTGCTGGATTCGGGAGATATTTTTCAGGGGACGCCGTATTTTAATTTCTTTGGTGGTGAATTGGAATTCAAACTCATGTCGATGATGAAATACGACGCTGCAACCATGGGAAATCACGATTTCGACAACGGTTTGGAAGGTTTCCTGAAAGTTTTGCCTAATGCTGAATTTCCTTTCATTTGTTCCAACTACGATTTTTCGAATACCATTGTTGACGGTAAAACGCAACCTTACAAAATTTTCAATAAGGATGGAATTCGTGTAGGAATTTTCGGACTCGGAATTGAACTTGAAGGTTTGGTTGGAAAAAAGCAGTTTATGGAAACTGAATATCTTAATCCAATTGAAGTTGCACAGCATTATTCGGATATATTGAAAAATGAGAAAAAATGCGATTTAGTTATTTGTTTATCGCATTTGGGATACGATTTCCGCGATAATCCACAGAAAGTTTCTGATAAAATTGTGGCTGCAAATACAGAAAATATTGATTTGATTTTAGGTGGACATACACATACTTTTCTTCCGGAGCCACAAAAATATACGAACCGAATGGGCAAAACTGTACTGATTAACCAGGTTGGTTGGGCAGGTCTTTTGTTGGGAAGAATTGATTTTTATTTTGATAAAAACAGGAAGGTGCAAAATATTTCATGGAATAATCAAGTTATTGATGAAAGCATCATTGCATAATTAAGCATGAAAAAAGCAGTACTTCTTTTTCTTTTCATATCGTTGTCCATTTCAGCGCAAACAATTTCCTCCAGTCGCTGGAGCGATCTTTTCTCATATAATAATGTTCTGGTTATTCGCGAAACTTCAGATAAACTGATCGCAGCAACAGAAAACGGAATTTTCTTTTACAGCCCTACAAATGGTGAAATAGCCAAGTTGTCAAAAGCCAACGGACTGCATGAAGTGAAAATCTCTGCCTTTGATTACAATCCTCAAACTGAAACAGGTTTGGTAGGTTACCAAAACGGAACTTTGGATGTGATTACTCCGGACGGAATTTTTTTCATTGTTGATATTCCGATAGCTACAGGTTTTCAAGGGGATAAGCGGATTAATCATATCAGTATCAACGGAAATCAGGCGGTGATTTCATCGGGATATGGAGTTTCTGTTTTCGATTTGGAAAGAAGGGAGTTTGGTGATTCTGCTTTCTTTATGACGGGTGGTATTTTTGAACCTTCACTTGAAGCGGTTATTCACGAAAATACGGTTTATGCTATTACTTCATCGGGCATTAAATCTCATGAGATCAATGTTACTTTTCCCGTGTTTTCCACATGGCAAACCTCAGTTGCGGGAAGTTTTCTTCACTTGGCTCAGAATGGAAACACACTCGCCTATGCCAATTCAAATACCGTTAATTACGGTGGTGGAGCTTTATCCGGATTTTCGAGTATAACTGATTTAGTGGTAACGCCACAAAACATTGTTGTTTCTGAACCTAACAGAGTTTCTGTGTATGATCATAGTGGAGCAACGGTGAAGACATTTAATTTTAATGATGCGACAAATACCGGATATTTTTATTCAAATCAGGTTTATGCCGGGACGAAGTTTGCCGGAATTGTTGGTGAGTCGGGACTTCCTATAAAACCGGACGGACCTTACAATAACCGCTCGTATAAAATGGATTTGGTGGAAAACCAGATTCTTATTTCTTCGGGTGGAAGAGATTCGTACAACACAGTCAGCCATACTGAAAGTCTTGGTTTTTATCATTTCGATGGTATGGAATGGAAATATCCTGAGTTTTTTATTAACAATCCAAGCAAATTTAATATTCTGGACGCTGTGATTAATCCGTCTAATCTTTCAGAGATTTTTTTTGTGAATTTTTATCCTGGACAGCTCTTCAAAGGAATCTATAGGTCTGAAGCAGAAGGTGGTTTTGCACAGATCCCTAATTTAAGCACAAATATGTGGCTCTACGAACCGGTTGGGCTTGGCTTTGATTCTAATGCTCAGCTTTTTGCGACGTATCAGAACGTGGAACCAAGAGGGAGTGCGCTTGCAAAATCTGCGTTGGCGAGATATAATGCTGCAAGTTCGCAGTTTAATGTCCTGAATATTTTTAACACAAGTTCTGCGCAAAAACCTTTTATTCAGGATAACCATATTTATATTGCACAACCATTTATTGCGGATGGAAGTTTGATTGTATACAACTACAACGGAACTGCTTCGTCCGGTGATGACAGCTACACGCACATTGATGACGATAATAACCTCCCGACCAACGGTGTAGTTTCTGTTACAATAGATAAAAACTACGACGCGTGGATTGGAACCAGAACCGGACTAAGAGTTTTGCATAATGCAACCTCAGCTGTTGGAGATCCGACCGTTCAGACCGATGAAATTATTATTGAAGAAAACGGACTTGGTGAAGAACTTTTCAGAGATAACAATATTTTACAGATTACGACCGATGGCGGTAACCAGAAATGGGTTTCTGTTGACGGTGGTGGAGTGTTTTTTTTTACCGCAAACGGAGAAAGAACTATCAGTCATTTTACTAAAGCCAATTCGCCGCTGCCCACTGATAACGTAACGGATATAAAAGTGGACACCAAAACAGGAAAAGTCTATTTTGTTACTTACGATGGAGTGGTGGTTTATCAGGGAGATGTTATGGACGTCAATGAAAATTTTGGTGATGTTTTGGTTTACCCAAATCCTGTGGTGCATGCGAATTATAAAGGGAATGTGCGAATCCGAGGTATTGCGGAAAGAACTAACATCCGAATTACTGATGCTGCCGGAAATTTAGTTCATCAGGCAGTAGTTCGGGGAGGATATTACGAATGGGATCTCAACAATCATCGTGGAGCGCGTGTAGCATCCGGAATTTATTTTGTTTTGATGACCAACGAAAACGGAACCGATACCGCTACAGCAAAAATCGCAGTGGTCAACTGATGCAATCTCAGGACAGTTTTCTACTTTCTTACATAAAATATGGTGACAGCGACGCTGTGCTGCACTGTTTCTCCCGCGAAAACGGCTTTGAAAGTTTTTTCTGCCGTGGTGTGTATTCGCCAAAGAATAGAAAAAAAGCATATCTCTTTCCGCTGAATGAAATCAGAATTTTCATTCTCGACGGAAGAAGTTCATCTTCGCTGAAAAACATTTCAAAAATTGAACAACGCGGTGAACAATACAGTTTTGATAATCCTAAGCTTAATACTGTTCTTTTTTTTGTCGCTGATTTTCTGAATCAGGTCTTGCGCAGGGAAACGGAATGTAGGGCGGTTTATCAGGAAATTCAGTCTTTTGTTAAAGAGTCTTTTGCAGGGAATTTAACAGCACATTTCGCCCTTGTTTTTAACATGCTTAAGTATTTGGGAATCGCACCATTGACAGAAAAAGGAAAATTTCTGGACCCTGAAACCGGAACTTTTTCCGATGATCCGTTACATATTCTTTTCAATGAAGAGGTTTCCGCACTTTGGATAAAGTTTAGCCTTGCATCCAATCCTTACGAAATAAAACTTACGCATCAGGAAAAAAAGAAATTTTTGGAAACTTTGATGCTGTATTATCGATATCATTTCGCTGATTTTCGTGAGCCGGCTTCATTGGAAGTTTTGCAGCAAATCTACGACTGAGGTCGTTTTTTAAGAAACGGTTTTTCAACGAAGTTCCAGCTGAGAACTGACAGCCCAACAACTACCAAAACACAGACGAAAAAGCCTAAAAACGAATACTTTTCAAATATTTCCAGCACAATAAAAATCTGGATCACAGGAAAGTGAATTAGATACATTCCGTAGGAGAAATCGCCGTATTTCCCGAAGTTTTTCAGGCCAATCTTCAGATGTGCAAACCAGAAAATCAAAACACCTAAAGCAAAAGGAAAAAGGATGGTTTGATGAATAACCATTTTTTCCAAAAGCACTATAATCAGCGCCGGAATTACAAAATAATTGATGTTTATCCTGAAATAATCCTTGTTTAAAAATAGAAGAATTCCGGAAGCAAAGTACGTAAAACAACCCGGGAGTTGCTTCACTAGAACATACTGTTCAAAATGTAGAACTGTATAATAATACGCTACTGATGCTAAATAGAGGCTTATCAGCAAAAGGTTTTTCGCTTTTTTCTGAAAATTTCTTGAAAGATAAAAAAGAATGGGAACCGTGATGTAAAACATCAGTTCAATCTTGATGGTCCATAAAGAGCCGTTCACAGCACAGAACAAATTTTCAGTAAAAACATAATTGATGCAAGGCTGAAGAAAATTGGCAAAAGTGAGATTCGCGGCAAGATATTTAAGCCATTGAACTGAAAAATAATTTCCCCTATCTGAAGCGAAAAAATAAAGAAAAAACGCAAAGAAAATTACAACAGCAAAGTAAGCGGGTAAAATGCGTTTCGCTCTGTTTTTCGAGTATTTCTTAAGGTTTTGAAGCCGTTCATAACTTCCCCAAACCAGATAACCGCTGATGACGAAGAAAGCAAATACACTGTAATTAGGCATTGCGGCAAAGAATTCATTCCGAAATTCCGGGATGCCGCTAAGTAAGATTAAATGACCAACAACTACCAGAAAAAAAATAAAAATCTCAGGAAATCGAAATTATTTTCGTGCTTCATGGTCGAAGTTGGTCATTCTCCGTGCAGGACGGATTTATTTTAAGGATTCACCCGCGGAAAAGTTCTGTAAACCTGAAAATTGAAAACAAAACTTCTGTTTCGGAAAGCCAATCCTGTATAATTGTGGTGTACATCGCGTGCGAAAGCTGCTCTGGAAGGCACGATAATCACACCTTGCAAGTTATAATCTTCTTCGTTGGCTTTATTGAAAGCTGTGAAATTCGGCAACGCTTCACGGAGACCTTCGATCTCGTAATAGCTTCTTTGCTTTGCTTCATCTGCAGTCGCCGCTTCAAGAACTGAATTTCTAACGTAATAATACATGGGATCATTATCCGGAATTCCGTTACCGTCTACCGAATTTTTGAACGTAGCGGGCGAAACAAATGACACTACATTGTCAGTGTTGGAAGCCACATAACTCACCGTATTCTGGAAAATCTGAATGCTGTCGTTGGCTCCAATCGGTGTTCCGTTTTCCGGTTGTGCACCGTCACGAACGATGTAAATTACACCAGAAGGCAAAGTTACAGGGTTCATCTCGGCAAGTTTAGGAAACTCGTCATCAGAAGTGTCTGTGGTACTGAAAGTTTTGATATTTCCTTTGGCGTCCAAATAATTGTCCTGAAGATATTTCTGAATCGCTTCGTCATCGTAGGCATTTTGAGTTTCAATGCTTGGTTCTGGCACTATTACAGGTTCATCTTCCTTACAATTGATCAAAAACATTGCGGAGAGTGCGAGGAATAATATACTTTTTTTCATTTTTAGCTTTATGATTATCTTGCTGCGAAATTAATTCAGCAAAAGTAAAAAAAAATATGAGAATCGATAAATTTTTGTGGAGTGTAAGGATTTTTAAGACGCGGAGTATTGCGGCAGAGGAAATTAAGAAAAACCGAGTTCATATTGGAGAAAATGCAGTGAAATCTTCGCGTGAAGTGAAGGAGGGTGATTTAATCCGAATCCGCAAAAACCAGATTGATTATAAAATTAAAGTTCTGCAGATCCCGAAAATCAGGATAGGAGCTAAACTGGTTCCGATGCATATTGAAGACAGAACAGACAAAGAGCAGTATGAGCTGTTGAAAATGAGAAAAATGTCTCAGGACTATTACAGAATTAAAGGTGAAGGAAGGCCGACCAAGAAAGACCGAAGGGAAATTGACGGATTTGTTGCTGGAGATTCTCCTGAAATGGAAAATGATGAGTGGAATCTGTTTTTCAGCGGAATGGAAGATGATTCCGACGATTAATTCCGAAATACATTTTCGATAATTTCGTTGGCAATTTCTTCAGGATTCTTTCCGTCTGTTTTGATAGTATATTTTGCCTGGCTGTAAAACGGATTTCTTTCAAAAAGATGCTTTGCGATGAATTCCGGAAGATCCACGTCGGTAATCTTTGCAATAAGGGGTCGTTTTCCTTTTTGCAATAAAAGCCTTTCTGAAAGTTGTTTAACGGATGCCTGCAGAAAAATGCTTTCTGTTTTCTCGTTAATGAGATTCATATTGTCGAAATAAGCGGGTGTTCCGCCGCCTAAACTAAGTATGCAGTTTTGGTGATTATCAAGAACAGATTCCAACACCTCTCTTTCAAGCTTTCTGAAGTAGAGTTCTCCCTTTTTTTCAAAGATTTCAGCGATGGTGCTTTTAGCCTTCAAAGTAATTTCACGGTCTAGGTCGATGAGCCTGTACTGCAGCTTGGCGCTCAAAACTTTGGAAATGTGAGATTTACCGCTTCCCATATATCCGGTGAGTGAAATTATCATTTTTATATTTTTCACAAATTTGAAAAAAAATTTTGAGAATTTAAAAAAAGCCTTATCTTTGCACCACTTTTTACAGCGGACAAAATCTTACTGTAAATCGTGGCCGACCTGGTAGCTCAGTTGGTAGAGCAATACACTTTTAATGTATGGGTCCTGGGTTCGAGCCCCAGCCAGGTCACAACAAAAATCCCGTAAGTTTTACGGTTTTTTTTTGCCTGTGTGGTGAAATTGGTAGACACGCCATCTTGAGGGGGTGGTTTCCTATGGATGTGCTGGTTCGAGTCCAGTCGCAGGCACAGACAGAATACAAAAATAATTGTTAATTGATGAGGTAATTGTTAATTAATAAAGACCTGGTAGCTCAGTTGGTAGAGCAATACACTTTTAATGTATGGGTCCTGGGTTCGAGCCCCAGCCAGGTCACAATTTACTGTTAAGTAAATTTTTTTCATATTAATATTTTGTGATTTGGTGTTCAAAAGCTCTCCTTTGGAGGGCTTTTGATGTTTTTGTTCTAATCGAGATGCATATTATCGATCAGTCGCACTTCGCCCACATACACTACTATAAAAGCACGGAAGCTTTGGTCTTTATAGAAAAAATCAGTTTCTTTTAGAGTTTCTTCATTCACGATTTTGAAATATTCCAGAACCATCCCTTTCTCATTTTCAAAAATATCTTTTACTCTTTCATTAATTTCTGGGATTGTTACAATACGGAACCAGTCATTTACTTTCACAAGCGTTTCATGAATCACCTTTGCGGCTTCACGCTGTTGGTATGAAAGTCTTTGGTTGCGGGAGCTCATCGCAAGTCCGCTTTCTTCTCGCACTGTCGAAACACCAGAGATTTTTACTGGAAGTTTCTTTTTGGAAACCATTTTCTTGATGATGGCTAACTGCTGATAATCTTTCTCGCCGAAATAAGCATTATCCGGGCGAACCTGTCTGAAAAGTTCTTCCACAACTGTCCCGACTCCGTCAAAGTGGCCAGGTCTTGCAGCGCCTTCCATTTCTTTTTCAAGACCGTCAAAATCGTATTGTTCACTTTTAGCGCCATCAGGATAAATATCTTCAATCTGTGGAATATAAACAGCATCTACGAAACCTGATTTTTTGAGAATTTGAATATCGCCTTCAACATCTCTCGGATATTTTTCTAGATCTGCAGCATTGTTGAATTGTGTTGGATTAACAAAAACTGAAGAAATTACCAAGTCGTTTTCTGCACGTGCAGCTTTGTATAGTGCAATATGACCTTGGTGCAGCGCACCCATCGTAGGTGCGAAGCCGATTTTTTTACCCATTTCTTTCTGTCTCTCCACATAATCCTGCAGTGGTTTCCTATTTCTGAAAATTTCCATAGTTTATTTATATACTTGTAAAAATAATAAAAAGAAGATAATCTGCCCCTTCTTTATTGAAAATTTAAGCATAAGTATTAAAATTTGTTAATTGAAAATTTTTCATTTAAAATTTTGTAATTTTGCACCCTAAAGTATTTTTGCTTTAGGTAAGTAGAAACAAAGTATTTATGCCGAATCAGAAAATATTATACATCACCACCGAAATGTTTCCTTATCAGGAAGAAAACAACATGGCGACAATGGTGAGTAAAATGGCGCTAAAGATGCATCAGGAAGGCAATGACGTAAGAGTTTTTATGCCAAGGTTTGGGCAGATTAGTGAGCGTAAATTTCAGTTGCACGAGGTAATTAGACTGTCTGGGATGAACATAATTATCAATGATCTAGATCAGCCGTTAATTATCAAAGTAGCTTCTCTACCAGGAGAAAGACTTCAGGTATATTTCATTGATAATGAAGAGTATTTCAAGAGAAAACTTTATTATACTGATGAAGACGGAAAACCTTTTGATGACAATGATGAACGTGCAATTTTCTTTGCAAGAGGGGTGATTGAAACGATTAAGAAATTGAATTGGGTTCCGGATGTTATCCACCTTAATGGTTGGATGTCTTCTTTCGTACCGCTGTATCTTAAGAAATATTACAAAAACGACTATTACTTCAAAAACTCAAAACTTGTGCTTTCTGTATACAACGAGGAAGACATGGCGCTGAGTGGGGAAGCTGCCGATAAACTGAAATTCGACAATATCACCGATATTGAAGCCATCAAGAATCCAACAATCCAGAATTTTGTGATAGATTCCATGGATATGGTGGATATTGTGGTGAAAGGTGATGAATTTCTGGAAGGCGAACTCGATAAAGCTTTCACAAAAACTAAAACTGAGAAATCCGAATACCTGGGAGCAGATTCGATTGAGAAGTTATATTAATCAACTTTAAGTTTAATGACAGAAATTTTTAAGAAATTAATCAAGATTGCCGGTTCTATGGCAATTGGAGGTTTAATTTTGATGAGTTGTGAATCAGAAGCAGATAACCTGGGTGCACAATTTTTTCAGGACGGAGTAGCAGGCACAGAAGCTGAATATGATTTGGTTGCCTATAATGTTAACAATAACGACACAATAAGAACAGATGCAGCGCGCTTGCAGAGTGCGACTTTAGGTGCTTTCAATGAGCCGGTTTTCGGTCTTCAGAAATCATCTTACGTATCTCAGATCCGACTTTCTCAGTACGATCCGGATTTTGGTGATAACCCCGTTTTGGATTCTGCAGTGATGGTAATTAAACCAATATATGCTGCAGATTCTGTAACAACTACCACGCTGGAAGATTATACCCATACAGGAGATGTTGCAGCGAAGAAGGTAGTAAGTACTTATCCGGTTACCAAATACGGAAAAACCAAAATTGGCGGGAAAACGACTTTTAATATCAACGTTCATGAAGTGACAGACTTTCTTGCTTCTAACGACGCCAAAATATTCTCTAACAAAACAGTAAATACCGGTGCATTAATCGGCAGCAAGGTTTTCAATGGAGATGTAAATTCAATTAAGATTACAAGAGACAGCGATAATTCTGATTTGTTTACCAGAGATGTTTCTTTGAGAATCCCGATGGACAGTACTTTCTTCAGTAACAAAATTATTGCAAAGGAAGACGGTGTTGAACTTACTGATGCGGCATCTTTCATCAGATATTTTCGTGGGATTCGCGTGTCTGTAGAGGAGAACGACGGTTATATCTTCAGTTTCGGACCGAACGATATGGCGCTCACGCTTTATTATAAAAACGATAAAGTGGAAAATGGAGAAACGACAAGAGAATCCCATACTTATACTATGGACTTGGGTTCATCCAATATCCGTTTCAACCAGATCGCTTACGACCGTTCCGGCTCGCAGTTGGCAACTGCACTTGCATCATCCAATGCTGAAACTGGAGATCCGAAAATTTTTATGCAGGGAATGGGTGGTCCTGGAATGGGACTAAGAATTCCTGCCGAAACGGTTGCTGCAATAAAAGATATGTATGCTAATGAAAAAATTGGAATTGTCTCTGCGAAACTTCGTTTTTATACCGATACCGATTTGTGGAATAATGCATACAAGAAACCTGATTATTTCACGGTGAAGCAGAAAGATCTTTATTCTTATTTGGTAGATATGGAAGCTTTTTTCGGAACTTTTTACAATCTCGTAAAACCATACGATTTGGATAAAAATCCTGCCTATTACGATATCGGAATTACCAAAACTTTCAAGGAAGTTATCGAAAAAGAAGCTACCAATCACGATTTTATTCTGAATGTTGGGAATTATACTTACGATGTTAACGGTAATCTTCTGGGAAGTTATTATGACGACAGCCAGAATTACAATACAAGAAGCTATACACCATTCAGAGCGGTAATGGTTGGGACAGATCCTGCAAATGAGAGAAGGCCAAAACTTCGAATCATTTACGGGAAAAAATAAATAAAACGTATAAACTTTAAAGCGAAATAAAATAACATATGTGCGGAATTGTTGGATATACAGGACATCAGGACGCTTATCAAATAGTAATTAACGGACTGAGACGTTTGGAGTACAGAGGATATGATAGTGCAGGAATTGTACTGGACAGCCAGGATGCTCCTTTTGATACAGCAAAAACTAAGGGAAAAGTAGATGATCTTGTATCTATTTCAGAAAATCTGAAAGGTAAAGCTCACGTAGGCATGGGACATACAAGATGGGCAACCCACGGTGTTCCGAGTGACAGAAATTCGCATCCGCATCTTTCCAACAATGGAAAAATTGCTTTGGTACACAACGGAATTATCGAAAATTACGATTCCATAAAAACCATGTTGGTCGAAAAAGGCTTCGAGTTTCATTCTGAAACTGATACTGAAGTTTTAGTCAACCTAATACAGTATTTTATGGATACTCAATCGGATATCGATTTTCCTACAGCCGTTCGTTTTGCTTTGAACGAAGTTTACGGTGCTTACGCGATTACAGTTATGCACGATGATTTTCCGGGACTTTTGGTAGTGGCAAGATTAGGTTCTCCATTAGCAATCGGTTTAGGAAACAACGAATATTTTATCGCTTCAGATGCTTCACCTTTTGTTGAATTTACAAAGGAAGCGGTATATCTTGAAGAAGGTCACATGGCCACTATTTCTTTGTCGCATGGTGTGGAAATTCGTACTATAAAGGACAATGAAAAAATTGATCCTGCTGTTCAGGAGCTTAAACTGAGTCTTGAACAAATTGAAAAAGGTGGTTACGAACATTTCATGTTGAAAGAAATCTTTGAGCAGCCAAAATCAATTCATGATACATTAAGAGGCCGACTACTTGTTGACGAAGGCATTATTAAGATGGCCGGAATTTGGGATCATCTTGAAAGATTCAACAATGCAAGCCGAATCATCATAATCGCTTGTGGAACTTCATGGCATGCAGGTTTGGTGGGTGAATATCTTATTGAAGAATTTGCAAGAATTCCTGTTGAAGTGGAGTATGCGTCAGAATTCCGTTACAGAAACCCGATTATCACAGATAAAGACGTTGTGATTGCTATTTCACAGTCCGGCGAAACTGCTGATACAATGGCCGCTCTGAAACTGGCTAAAGAAAAAGGAGCGTTCATTTACGGTATCTGTAATGTGGTTGATTCTTCGATTGCAAGAATTACAGACGCAGGGTCATACACTCACGCCGGTCCGGAAATTGGGGTGGCTTCAACGAAAGCATTTACTGCTCAGCTAACAATTCTTACGCTTATTGCTCTGAAATTGGGTAAACATAACGGAAACTTAAGCAATCAGGAATTCATGAGACTGATTACTGAGTTGGATGCGCTTCCTAAAAAAGTTGAAGAAGTGTTGGAATCTTGTCATGATATCACTAAAGAAATTGCAAAGAATTTCGTTAATGCTCAGAACTTCCTTTATTTGGGAAGAGGATATAACTATCCGTCCGCATTGGAAGGAGCGTTGAAATTGAAAGAAATCTCCTATATTCACGCTGAAGGTTATCCTGCTGCAGAAATGAAACACGGACCGATTGCTTTGATCGATGAGAATATGCCAATCGTGATTGTTGCTCCAAAACAGGGACATTACGATAAGATTGTAAGTAACGTTCAGGAGATTAAAGCCAGAAAAGGAAAAGTTATCGCTGTAGTTAACAACGGAGATTCTCAGGTGGCTTCAATGTCGGATCACGTGATTGAATTCCCGGAAACTTCAGAATGTTTCTCTCCAATTATTGCGGCAATTCCGTTACAGTTGTTGGCTTATTACATTGCCGTTTTCCGCGGAGCGAATGTAGACCAACCTCGAAACTTGGCAAAATCGGTAACAGTTGAATAAAATTACCGCTCAAACAAAATAATCTTATATTTTTTTCGTTTTGCAAAAAAATCTCGTTTGTATTTCGAAAAAGTAATATATTTACCGCTTAATTTCTATAAAGTAGCATGAAAAGAATATTTCTTGTATTATTATCAGCATCGGTTATCATATCATGTGGCAAAGGCAGTAGGGCAAGTGCAGGGAAGCCTGGTGCGAAAGGAGAACTAATCCCGAGAAGTAAATCCAAATCGTTTACCGCAGAAAGACCTTACAGCATGGTGGCTATTCCTGCCGGATCTTTTGTAATGGGTATGGCAGACCAGGATTTCACCAACACTCCGGAAAAAGCTGTTCTTACAACAGTAACAGTATCTTCTTTCTTTATGGATGAAACTGAAACTACCAATGCTGAATACAGAGTTTTTATTGATTATGTAAGAGATTCAATTGCTAGAACGCTACTTGCAGAAGCTGCCGGTGACGGTGGTTCGGATGGTGACGGAACTGGAATTGGTGACTACGCATACCTTTCGAAAAAAGCTGGTGATGAGGCAAATGCTTATCAGCAGTTTATGGAATCCCAGGGAGGAAGAGACGGTTACGATGAGTCCAAAAAGTTAGACTGGAGCGTGCCTATCCACTGGAATACTTCCGACTATCCGGATGTTCAGTATGCTGAAGTTTTGGAATCAATGTATATTCCGCCTGCAGAAAGAATTAACAGTGAAAGAGTCATCGACTCCAGAAAACTTCTTTACTCCTACCAGTGGGAAGATATTGAGTCTGCTGTAAAAGACAATTCCAGAGGTGCAAACTATCTGAAAAAAGAAAGTATTGCTATTTATCCGGATACTACAGTTTGGATTAAAGATTTCAACTATGCGTACAACGAGCCACTTTTCGACGGGTATTTCTGGCATAGTGCTTACAAAGATTATCCTGTTGTTGGTGTAACTTGGGATCAGGCAAGAGCTTACTGCAACTTTAAATCGAAACTGAAATCAGACTATAACGAATCTCTGAAAAAGAAAAAGCAGAAACCAATGGCTTTCCGTCTTCCAACTGAAGCTGAGTGGGAATATGCAGCAAGAGGTGGTAGAGAAAATGCAACGTATCCGTGGGGAGGTCCTTACCTTCAGGATGACAGAGGTTGCTATTTAGCTAACTTCAAACCAAAAAGAGGTAATTACATTGAAGACGAAGAAAAAGGAACTTATACTTATACGGCACCGGTGAAGAAATTCCCTAAAAATGGTTTTGGTCTGTATGATATGGCAGGAAACGTTTCGGAGTGGACAGAATCTCCTTACAACAATGCAACGTATCAGTTTTCGTCAACTCTTAATCCTTATCTGTCAAACCAAGCATACAGAGAACCAAGAAAATCGGTTAGAGGAGGTTCTTGGAAAGATATCGGATATTTGTTGATGACAGGGTACAGAGATTATGAAAGAAAAGACTCTGCAAGAAGCTACATCGGTTTCAGAACTGTACAGGATATTCCTGAAGGCGCAGCAAAATTCAAGAGAAGAACAAATTAAAAAACGAAATATTAACTATTTAAAAAATTTCAATTAGCATGTTTAAAACTAAAGCTGGAATCTACAACTTTGTATATTCAATTGGTGCTGCAATCGTAATCCTTGGTGCACTTTTCAAATTAACTCACTGGAGTTTGGGTCCTTTGTCCGGTAACGTAATGTTGGCAATTGGTCTTATCACAGAAGCAATCATCTTTACTATTTTTGCTTTCGACCCTCCAAGAGTGGAAGAGGAATACGCTTGGGAAAATGTTTATCCTGAACTATTGGACAGAGATGCAACACCAAATCCAAGACACTCTACTACTTCATTTCAGGTAGCAGAAGTTAAGGAACTTGAAACTTCACTTTCTGACAAACTGGATAAAATGCTTGCAGATGCAAAACTTGATGTTAATCTTTTCGAAAGACTAAGAACAGGGATTGATAAATTCAGCAACTCTGTTGATCAGATTAACCAGACTGTAGATATGTCGGCTTCAACTTCAAAGTATAACGATCAGCTTACTTTGGCTGCTTCTCATCTTGAAAGCATGAATGCTCTATATGCACTTCAGCTGGAGCACGGAAAGCAACAGAATGAATACAGCAAAAAATATGTAGAAGATATGCAAAAATCGGCTGCGCATTCAGAAAAATTCAACGAAGAACTTTCTGGCCTTACATCTAACTTAAACAACCTTAATAGAGTTTATGGCGGTATGCTTTCCGCAATGAAATCATAAGTTTTCCTAATCCATTATAAAATTTAAAACTATTTAAAAAATTTACTAAGAAATGGCACAAGGAAAACAGACACCTCGTCAGAAGATGATCAACCTGATGTATCTTGTCTTCATTGCGATGCTTGCAATGCAGATAGACCAGGAGATTATCCGTTCTTATAACGATACCAACCAAACCTTAACAGATACAAGAACTCTTGTTGAAGAGAAAAACGACAAGATTTTCGAAAGAACTCTGCAGGCTAAAGCTCAGAGCTCTCCGGATACATATGCCGCTCCTTATCAGCAGTATCAGGAACTGAAAGTGAAGGCTAATGATTTGGTAAGGTTTATTGAAGGAATTAAAGGAAATCTTAAAAAAGAAGCCGATTATATTGAGGGTGTAGATGTAGGAGATAACTTCGCTGCACTGAACAACACTGAACCTTCTTCAAAAATTTTCTTTACAAATACAGATGAAAACAGACCGTCTAAAACTGCGACAGATCTTAAGAATAAAGTTGAAGCATTAAGAAGTCATATTGTAACAGCTTTTGGTAACAGTCCGGATATGAAGGAAGTTATTGCGCGTGCTAATAAGAATCTTATCACGGAGTTTCCAAAAGGACAGACTATCAAGAATAAAAACTGGATGCAGTACAAATTTTACGGACAGCCGCTGATTGCTGCTCTTTCCAATCTGGAAATTCTGCAGTCAGAAGCAAGAAACGTACAGTCTGATGCTTTGGTAATGATGCTACAAGAGAAAGTTGATGCAGATATCAAGTTCAACGCATTCGAAGCTATTGTAGCAGCACCAACAGTAGTTCTACAAGGTGATGCTGCACAGGCTAAAGTTGTAGTGGGTACTTACGCAAGTTCAATTCCGGGACTTAACATTTCTGGAGTAGACAGAGTAGAAAACGGACAGGGTTTCAAAACTCTGGGTACAGGATCAGTAGGAACAAATACTTTCAACGGTACTATTTCTTTTGCTGATGCGAACGGTAAAACGATTTCTCTTCCATTCTCACATACTTATAATGTAATTGCAGGTGCAGAACAGGTGAAACTTCAGAGTGGTGCATTGGTTTCTGCGGATAAGATGAATGTTCTTTATCGTGGTCTTCCGAATCCAATTTCCGGATCTATCCTAGGTGCAGACAATTCTCAGGTTCGTCTATCTGCTTCGTCCGGTTCAGTTAGCGGAGGAAGAGGAAAATGGACAGTAACTCCAGGAAGTGGAACAACGGTAAATCTTACGATTTCCGGAAATGGTCCGGACGGAAAAACAATTTCCCAATCATTCCCATTCCGTATCAAGAATGTTCCGCCACCGGTTGGACAAATCAGAGGAAGCAGCGTAGTAACAATGCCTGCAAGCTCTATTGCTAACCAAACAGTTTCTGCAGCAATGCCGGATTTCGACTTCCCGGTTAGCTTCTCGGTTAACAGCTTTAAATTTAAAGTTCCGGGCAGAGCAGCTATGACGGTTTCAGGAAGTTCAATGGGATCAGTTGCAGGAATGACTAAGAATTTAAGAGCAGGCGATATTGTTTATGTGTTCGATATCCAGGCAACCGCTACAGGTCTTGGTAATCAACAGCTTAAAAATATCCCTCCAATTGTAATAAACGTACAGTAATTTTCGTTTAGAAAAAACAAGTTAAAAACAGAACATTTTTTAGCATGAAAAAATTAGCAGGCAGTATATTGGTTTTAATCTCAGGATTTGTATTCGCACAGAATATTCTCAATGCTACGTCGCCGGAAGAATTCCGTCAGCTTAGAGAACAGAATATGGTGATGAAAGGAGATTCTGCAGTTTCCAACAAAAACGAACCTTTGAAATATGGCTTTATCGAAGATAAGGACATCCTGAAAAGCATGGTTGTTTGGGAGATTATCGACATGAACGAAAAAATCAATCAGCCTTTCTATCACAATGAAGACGGTTTGGTTTCACAGAACAAATCTCTGTATCAAATTCTTTTGGATGCAGTGAACAATGGTGAAATCACTGAGGTTTATGATGACGAAATGTTCATGACAAGATTGGACGCCAATCAGATTGCAGAAAGAACTCAGAACACTGTAGTTTCCGACTGGTTAATTGAAAAAATTAACGACGGTACGGCTACAGAAGAAGACAGAACTGCAGGTACTGACCAGTTTGAAACGAAATCCGAAAATGTAAAACTCCTTAAGATTAAGGGAATGTGGTACATTGACAGAAGAGATTCTCAGATGAAATATCGTCTGTTGGGTATCGCCGCGATGGGACAGGATCCTGCGACAATGGGACAGTTTGGTCCGGACGGTCAACCGATCGGAGGACAGGATGAAGTGATTGATCTGTTCTGGATTTATTACCCTGATGCAAGAGAAATTTTGGCTAACAATGTCGTTTTTAACAGCAAGAACCTGGCTTCTGATATTACTTATGATGATTTGCTGAATGCAAGAAGATTCTCATCCATCATTTATAAATCGGAAAACGGTTTAGGTAACGGAGTTATTAAAGATTATATTCCTCATGATGCAGATGCACAGCTGGAAGAAAGTGAGCGTATTAAAGCTCAGATTCTACAGATGGAGAACGATATGTGGAATTACTAAGCGAACAGCTTTGATAGATACAAAATCCTGAGTACATTTACTCAGGATTTTTTTTATGAGAAATGTCGATTATTTGATTGTAGGAAGCGGTTATGCAGCAATCTTTCTTGCGCATCAGTTGATTAGGAACAAGAAAAGTTTTCTACTGTTTTCGGATGGAAACAAAAGTGCGTCACAGGTTTCTGCAGGGATTATCAATCCCGTTGTTCTTAAGAAATTTACAACATTCTGGCTTGCTCAGGAGCAAATCGATTTTCTTAAAAGCACACTCTCTGAAATTGCTGAGTATACCAGTGAAAATTATCTGATTGAGGAAAATATTCACAGGATTTTTCATGATGAAAAAGAAAGAGAGTTATGGTTGAAAAAAGCAGCACTTCCTGAATTAGAAGCTTTTCTGGATACTGATTTTGCGGAACTCAATACTGTTAATAATCCTTTCGGTTCCGGAAAAGTTAAACAGTCAGCAAGATTGAATGTCGCAGCTTTTTTTGACGGAATGAATTCATATCTAAGAGAGAACGATTATCTCGTTCAGGAATCATTTAATTATGCTGAACTTCAGGGAAATTCCTATCGTGATATCAGTTTCAAAGCAGTTGTGTTTTGTGAGGGAATGGGAGTCACAGAAAATCCTTTCTTTAAAGAAATTCCAGTGAATCCCAATAAAGGGCATCATCTCACTGTAAAGCTTTCAGAGCAGCCTGCGGAAAGGTTCACGCTAAAAAAGAAACACTTTCTCTTTCCCTTAAATTCTGAAAGTTTTTATTACGGCGGGACGTATGACCGTTTT
Organism: Bacteroidota bacterium; assembly: GCA_023458415.1. GTDB lineage: Bacteria > Bacteroidota > Bacteroidia > Flavobacteriales > Weeksellaceae > JAEWZO01. The sequence continues at coordinate 16,011 of JAEWZO010000015.1, read as the reverse complement.
CAATTACATGATAAGATTGATGATTCTGCAAAGGAAGGCTTAATGAAAGGACTTGAAGAATTCTATCCTTTTCCCTACGAAATTGAAGAAATCAACTTCGGTTTCAGACCTACAGTTTCAGACCGGCGACCGATTTTAGGCAGTCACAAAGATTTTTCTCAATATTATGTTTTCAATGGTTTGGGCGCTCGAGGTATTCTGAATGGATGTTATTTCTCCCGAGAACTCTTCGAACATATTGAAAATGGAAAACCTTTGCATCCTGAAGTAGATCTTAAACGTTTTACGGATTCATGATGTTCTTCAACACATCTTCCTGGTAAGATTTACCGATCAGAATTTCATAATCCTGGATAAAAACACTGGTATTATTAAAGGAATCTACCTTGTCTTTACTGATGATATATGATTTACTGACACGAAGAAAGCGTTTCTCCGGCAGAATTTTACTGAGATGAATGAAACTCATTCTCGTAATGATTTTACGGTCTGTAAGCTGAAAAGCCAAGTAATCCCGTAATCCTTCGATAAACAGCAAGTCGCCCAATCGTATTTTGTAGATTCTTCTGTCGGCTTTTACAAAGATGAACTCCGCATCATCATGCATTGGCTGGTTATTATCTAACAGTTTTTGATAATATTGTTTCTTTTCTATCCATTTCGATTTTTAGTAAAAGGGTTGAAATGGAGTTTGAAGAATATATAGCAAAAAGACTAAGTCACCAATTTTTTGGTATAAAAATAAATATTTTACAGGCGAGAAACCTAAATTGAATTGGCTTAACTTAACACAGTATAAGCCAAAAATAAAAAAATTCACTAAATAAGAGACCTAATAGTATATAGTTCAAATACACCCCTATTGCTAAAAAGGAAAAACGTTTTTTTTCAGTGGGTAGGGCATTTTCAATTTTATTTCAGGTCAAGTTTTTTCAAAATTCGATGGATAAGAGTGATTAGATATGATTTACTAACAACTTACTGTATATAGTAAATATTGTATTATCATTGTGTATTTTTCTTATAAATAATTATATATCAAAATGTTAAAAAATAATTATTTGTCAATAGGAAGTGAAGATAAAATACTTCAAATAGACTCATTCCATAACGTTTTTAAAAAAGTAATTATTGCAATGGGAATTGATTGCAAATTAGTTTTATAATAGAATGGTGGGGAATCGGTGGGGAAAGAGAGTGTATATAAAAAAATAATCCGCTGAAAAACAGTGGATTATAGTTAATAATAGCAGAGAGGAAGGGATTCGAACCCTCGATACGGTTACCCGTATACCAACTTTCCAGGCTGGCCTCTTCAACCACTCGAGCACCTCTCTAATTTGGTTTGCAAAAATAACGCTTTTAATTGAGAACTGAAAAAGTTTTACCGAAATATTTAGTCGGCCGACATTTCTCCACATAAAATTTTGGAGAAGTTTTCGGCGAATGAACCTGGATACGCAGGATTTTCAAGAAGATGCATCGCTTTCGTAATAGCACTTTCTGCGGTAATGTCGTGTCCGCTGATAGCTCCAATTTTGGTGAAAATATTAGAGTTGGTATATTTCCCAAAACTTATTCCGCCGGAAACACATTGTGATATCACAACGATTTCAGTACCATTTTTTCTCAGTTGCGAAAGTATTTTTGTTGTTTTTTCCGTGTTGAAGATCGTTCCGGAACCAAAAACCTGAAGGATTAGAACTTTCATAGTTGGTATTTCTGAAAAATGTTCAAGATGCATTCCGGGAAAAATGCGCCAAAATAGAACATCCTTCGAAAGATGAAGGTCAACACTGAATTGGGCTTCCGGTTGCGGTCTCCACAAAGCATCTTTATCAACGTTAAGATGAACACCGGATTGCCCCAAAAGAGGGTAGTTCGGCGACTGATACGCATCAAAATATTCCGCAGAATACTTCAAAGTACGGTTTCCACGCAACAGTTTATATTCAAAATAAACGGCAACTTCCTGAATGACGGCTTCATCATTTTCGTACAAACTTGCATAATATAAACTGGTCAGCAAATTCTCTTTAGCGTCGGTTCTTAAGTCACCAATCGGAAGTTGAGAACCTGTAAGAATCACCGGTTTTCTAAGGTTCTTTAACATGAAACTCAGTGCTGAAGCTGTGTAAGACATCGTGTCTGTGCCGTGCAGAATCAGGAAGCCGTCGAATTTTTCATAATTTTTTCCGATATAATCTGCGATAATCTGCCATTCTTTTGGTCCCATATCCGATGAGTCCAAAGGTTTTTTAAACGGATGAACTGAAACCTCACATTCAATCAGGTTCATTTCCGGTATTTTTCTGAAAATATTTCCAAAATCAAAAGCATGGAGACTTCCGGTTTCGTAATCTTTCTCCATCCCGATGGTTCCGCCGGTGTAGATAAGCAGTACTTTTCGTTTCATGATTTCAAAAATACGTTAATTTGTAAAGATTTTAAAATTACATGGAAAGCCTGCAGAAAACGTACGATTATCTGAAACAGTTTCTCACAGATGAACGTCGCGAAAAAATTGAATTTTATGTGAAGGAAAGCTCAGATTTTGTGCTTCCCGTGATGGAAGATGTTTTTCAGTTTCGCAATGCAGCGGCGATTGTGCGTTCGGTGGAAGCTTGTGGTTTTCATAAAGTGGTTGCGTTGGAACGCGACAATATTTTTAACCCGAATCTCAAGGTGACCAAAGGTTCGGAAACCTGGGTTGAGGTTCAGAAAAAACCGTACAGTATTGATACGCTGAAAGAAATAAAGAAAAACGGTTACAAAATTTTGGCAGTTTCTCCCGAGAATATTGCGGTTTCACTACCTGATTATGAACTGAAAGAACCTGTAGCGCTCGTTTTCGGAACGGAATGGGAAGGCGTAACTGATGAAATTCTGGATTTTGCGGATGAAACTCTGGCTATTCCCATGTATGGTTTTACAAAAAGTTTCAACGTTTCTGTGGCAGCGGCCATCTGTTTTTATGAAATGAAACAAAAGCTGATCCGTTCCGGGATTGATTATAAGCTCAATGAACGGAAACAGCTTGAAACTAAAATTCGCTGGACAGTAAATTCCATCAGAAGCGGCGAGGAAATCTATTCGAAATATCTTCGTGAAAATGCAGTTCCCGATCAGAACATCTTAGAGTAAACCCACGCTGCGGCAAAAATTCCTGCTGTTTCAGTCCTCAAACGCTGCTCGCCAAATGAAACTGCTTTTATCCCTTTTTCTGCGAGCATCGCAATTTCTTTTTCAGAAAAATCACCTTCTGGACCAATCAAAATAGTGAGGTTATCACTCAAAGGAATTTCATGCAACACTGTTCTTTCTAAATTTTCATGACAGTGTGCGACGTAAGTGTTTTCAGATTTTAAATTTGATATAAATTCTGAAAACTTAACAGTGTCATTCACGATTGGGAAGTGGCATCTATGACTTTGTTTGGATGCAGAAACTGCCTGTTTGCGAATTTTTTCAATATTGAGATTTTTCCTTTCTGTTTTCTCAGTCTGAATAATGGTGATTTCGGAAACAGCCATTTCTGTTGCTTTTTCCACAAAAAATTCAATCCTGTCAATGTTTTTTGTCGGTGCAATGGCGATATGCAACCGGATCGGGAAATCAGGCAAATTTTCTTTCATTTCAGTGGTCTCCAGTGAAACTTTTTTCCCTTCTAAAACCAGGTTTCCTTTGGCAAGATTTCCTCTACCGTCGGTTATAAAAATTTCATCACCGGCTTTCATGCGCAGAACTTTTGTGATGTGGTTCTGCTCCTCATCATTTATTTTTATTTCGGGGAAAATTTCACCAAAAAAAAGCTTCATTATTATTTGTTTATTTACTGAAATCTTCTTCCAAATCGTATCGGGCTGCAGCGGCAACAGAAAGATCTGCAAATTCACCACGTTCATATTTCAGTTGGGCAACCATTGCGATCATCGCGGCGTTATCTGTGGTATACTCAAATTTCGGAATGTAAATATTCCATCCCAGTTTTTCTTTGTTCTGCAACATGGCTTTTCGCAAACCTGAATTAGCCGAAACACCACCTGCAATAGCGATTTCATTAATGCCAAAATCTTTCGCAGCTTTTTCAAGTTTGTTCATCAGGATTTCTACAATGGTTTTCTGTACTGAAGCACACAAATCATTCAGATTCTCTTGGATGAATTCAGGATTATTACGCAATTCTTTCTGAATGAAATATAAAACCGATGTCTTAACTCCACTGAAAGAATAATCGAAATCTGCAAGACGCGGTTTATTGAACGCGAACGCATCGGGATTTCCTTCCTTGGCTAGTCGATCCACGATAGGACCTGCAGGATAATCTAAATCAAATAATTTTCCGATTTTATCGAAAGCTTCACCTGCGGCATCGTCTATCGTTTTTCCCACGATTTCCATTTCGAAATAATCTTTAACAAGTACAATCATGGTGTGTCCACCGCTTACAGTAAGACATAGAAAAGGGAATTTGGGCGGCATAGGATTTGCATCGGCAATAAAGTGTGCTAAAATATGTGCCTGAAGGTGATTTACCTCTATTAAAGGCACGTTAAGACTCATCGAAAGTGATTTTGCAAATGAAGTTCCTACCAGCAGCGAGCCCAAAAGCCCGGGACCACGCGTAAAACCAATGGCAGAAATTTCATTTTGTTGTATATTTGCTTTGTTGACAGATTTTTCTACAACAGGGATGATGTTTTGCTGATGTGCACGTGAAGCCAACTCCGGAACCACGCCACCGTAATCGTTGTGTATTTGTTGATTGGCGGCAATATTGGAAAGGATTTTGTTTCCCTGGATGATTGCAGCAGAAGTATCGTCGCAGGATGATTCGATCCCTAAAATTATAGATTCGCTCATAATAATGGCAAATTTAGAGAATAATAACCACAACGAAAATAAAAAATCTGTAGCCGAAAACATTGGAGATTCCGTGCAGAAAGGTGTGGAAAACGTAAAGGAAACGGTAAAAGATGCCGCCGAACTTGCGTCCGATGCCATCAACAATCCCGTAGAAACCGCCGAAGAGTTTACCAAACAGGCAGCAAAAGATGTAACCAACTATAAATGGTGGGCAAAACTTCTTCTCATCCTTTTTTGGTTCGGCTTAACACTTGTGGTTTTAGCGGTTATTGCTATTAATCTTCCGGTTACAAAAAGATGGGCAGCCAACCAGGCTCTTCAAGTTCTAAATCAGGATTTTAAAGCGGGAATGACAACCGGAGATATTACTGTTGATTATTTTGGGGATGTCGTGGTGCGTGATCTCCGAATCCGCGATTACAAAGGACTGGAGTTTATCAAGGCAAAGCAGTTCCGCGCCAATTCAGATTGGATTTCTTTGGCTACAAGCGGTATTTCCGGAAACAATCTTAGCTTCAAATCACTTTCTCTTACCAATGCAGACATTCGTGTAATAACTTATAAAGGCGACAGCATTTCTAATTTTATTCGGTATACTCAACTTTTCGATTCCGGAAAAGAGCGCGATCCCAATAAACCAGGCTTCAAACTTAACTCAAGAGTTAATATTATTGATTCCAAAGTTTCAATCATCAATGAAAACAGTGAAGGTGATGCCGGAAGATGGCTGGTTGCAGAGAATGTAAATTTGCGCGCACCAAAAATTCGTGTCAATGAAGGTGATGTTTATGCGCAGATTAACAATTTTTCATTTGTAACGGAACGGTGGGGTAAAAAACACTTTGTTGATACTTTTTCTACTGAACTTGCTTTAACTGAAGATTTTCTTTCGCTACGGGATTTGACGTTGAATACTGACAGAACACTGCTTCAGGGAAATATTAAATTTAATCTTAACAATGGTTCTTGGTCAGATTTTTCCAACCGCGTTCGTTGGGAAATGGAAATTGATCAGGGAAGTCAGTTGAGTGGTTACGATATCAGTTATTTTGTGACCGATTGGGACAATTACAAACCATTCAATATTTCAGGGAAAATGGCGGGTCCTTTGAACCGCTTTTTCCTCAGCGATTTTCTGATCAGAAATCCGGATGTAAATATCCGCACAAGTGTGATGCGGGTTGCCAATATTCTGGATGGAAATTTCCGGATTGAAACCAATACACTTTCTACCGACTTCACTTATATTGATTTGAAGGCAATGATGCCGACATTCATTTCGTCTAAAATGAAAAACTTTGCGGATGATTTCGGAAGACTGAAATTTGATGGTGCGGTTCGCGTCACTCCTGCGCAGGTTTATGTTCCTAATGGACGATTAATTACAGGAATTGGGCAGGCAAAAATCAATAATTTCTATCTTGAAGATTACAGTACTGACTTACCTAAATATCGTGGTTACGCAGAGGTTAACGATTTAAATACCACTGTGATTACCCAAAGTGATGCGGTGGGTTTAATTTCCGGCAAGTTCAATTTCGACGGAAGCAGTTTTGATGTGAATACTATGCGTTTGAAAACGCGCTCCGAGATTTCCAGAATCGAAATTATGGATAAGGAAATCAATAATGTATTTCTGGACGGATTGTTGGACAGTAGAACGTATACAGGTTTAGTTACAGTAAACGATGAACAGGCCAAAGCCAACGTGAACGGATTTATTGATTTCAGTACGTCTAGAATTTTGGCCGATGTCGTAGCCGATGTAAAGCATCTCAATATCAATTATTTTACTGGAACAGCCGGAAACCAAATTGTAAGTGGACTTGTTGACGGAAAAGTTTCGATGACGAGTATTAATGATTTGGACCTCGATGCTAAACTCACCAATGTAAGTTTCAGTAATGGTTTACAGAAATACATCATTACAAACGCCGATGTAAAAGCATTTTTCGAAAACGGGAACCGAATCGTTGCTGTTGATGCGCCTGGAGCTGTGAATGGCCGAATTGAAGGTCGTTTTAACCTGGAGGATTTAGCCGGAATGGTGGAAAATGGTATTGGGAAAATTTTGGTTGGTCCGCCGCCACGACAGTTATACCGCGGACAAAGTTTTGCGATGGATTTTGATATAGAGCAGGGTTTGGTAAGTTATTTTGAACCAAATTTAAAAATTCCGCGCGGCGCAACGGTGAATGGTTCTTATGACGGAAATTCAAATAATCTAATCCTGAATATTGATGCTCAGACGCTGAAATACATCATGACCAAGCAGGAAGAAATTTCTGACGCAGACAGAGCTCTCGCTGTGGCAAACCCTGATTACCGCATTACGGATAGAGATCTGGTCAGTCGCGACAGCGCCATGGTGGATAGTTTAATGGTGAGGATTAATACAGCAAACCTCAACGAACAGCTTTTTGCTCGAATTGCAAGGGTGGAGTACAATAATAATATTTTGAAAGACATTACGCTGAGCGGAAGAAATTCAAATAATGTGGTTTTACATCTTGCTACCAACTTCAAACACGGAACTCCGGAAGAAGAAATAAAACAAAATCTCAAGGAATATGCGGTGAACCTTAACCAAACAACCAATGCAGCCGGTGATTATGTTTTCAGGTTTGAACCAACGGAAATACGTTTTAATGACGTAGCGTGGCAAGTAGATACCGATCCGCTGCTGAACCATTCCATAACATACCGTAAGAGAACCGGCGATTTCCATATTCAGAACTTAAGAATTTTCTCAGATGAGAGCGAACTGTTGGTAAAAGAATCGGTATTTAAAAGCGCGAAAGATTTTACGGCCGATGCTGAAATCAAGAATCTCGATATTTCAAAAGTTTTTGCGCTGCTTCAAACCGAGAATAGTATGGATATGAAAGGTATTGCCAACGGAACTTTTCAGATCCGGATGAGTGAAAATAATCTGGAGCCTATTGTTGACCTCACCGTTGATGATATTATGATGAACGGCGAAGAAATGGGCAATCTTGTGGTGAATGTAAGCAGCAGTTCTGTTCCGAATGTTTTTGACGTAGACGCAAGAGTGCATTCTACCGGAGTTCTGGGCAATAACAACCTTCATTTAACGGGAACAATTAATAACAATACTGCATCACCAACTTTCGATTTGGTTGCTGCAATGCGGGATTTTGATGTTTCTTTCGGGCAGCAGTTTGTGGTTGGCGTGTTCAGTAATCTACGTGGAAAAGCAACCGGAGATCTTAAAATTGCCGGAACATTGAGCGATATGGATTATAGTGGTGATATCGCATTGAAAGATTTTGGTTTGAAACTCGACTTTACCGGTGTAGACTATACTTTTGAGGATACAGTAATTCCTTTGACAAGAGGTTTAGCAATCCTTAACGACGTAAAAGTTTCCGATGGTCGCACCAATTCCAGCGGAACAATTTCTGGTTTAATTCAGTTTGAAACTCTGTCATCAATGGGAGTCAACCTCGTAATGAGAGCAGATAACCTTATGATGTTGAATACAACACAGAAAGATTTTGACCTTTTCTGGGGAAGAATTTATGGTTCGGGAACTCTTTTCGTTGACGGACCGGTTTCAGCGCTCAGTATTTCAACTCCGGATATGCGTGCGCTAAACAATTCAGTATTTACATTCAATTCCAATTCAACATCTAACGTTGAGGAATTTAAAATGCTTCGCTTTCTGAAAAGAGACGAAACCGGACTTGTCACTGTGGAAGAAAGACCGGATACAAGTGCGAATATGAATATTGATTTTACGTTGGCGGTAGATAAAGGAACCACCGTAAATGTGCTTGTTGGTGATGATATTGGAGATATAACTGTGAGAGGAGAAGCCGAGAAACTTCGTTTTGTAATGGGTAGAACGGGTTCAATTTTTATGGACGGCGATTATTTGGTGGATAACGGAACTTTTGTTTCGAAGGCGATTCTGAACCGTACTTTCCAGATTTCCCGCGGAAGCAGTATCAGTTGGGATGGTGATGCAATGGCGCCGCAACTGGACATCACTGCAACCTACCTAAGAACCGTTACCAACGCCGGACAATACCTGAATATGGGAAGTCTGCAGCCGATTAACGTTTTGCTTACAACAAATATTACCCAAACACTGAACAATCCTAAAGTTGAGTTGGGCGTTTCCGCACAAGACGTTTCCAGTAATCTGCGTGAAACTCTCGCTGAAAAAATGAGCAATGAAGATGAAAAAATTATTCAGTTTGGATCAATTCTCGTGATGAACAGTTTCAATGTTTCAAACTCTGGTTTTGATATTAATTTAGGAAACACGCTGGAAACTTCAGGTTACAATATGCTCTTCAAACAGCTTGGTTCTGTGTTGAATACAATCAGTAACGAATTTCAAGTCGATCTTAATTATTTGCAGGGAGATGCAAGTTCCAACTCGGGCGATCGAGCCAATGCAAGTGTGAGTTTTGCGCTTTCTCCAAGAGTAACAGTGAAAACCGGTTTAGGAATTCCGATTTCCAAAACTGAAAATACAAGCAACGATTATCTTTCCGGCGAAGGAATTATTGAGTACGATTGGAGTAAGAAAAACGACGGAACCCGCTTGTTAAGAGCTTATTCCAAACCAACCAACATCGGTATGGCGACCGGAAACCTCGCAGGTAACGCAAGTGCAAATCAGAGTTACGGAGTCGGGGTGGTGTACAGCAAAAGTTTCAGTACTATATTTAAACGGAAGAAAAAAAGTAAAAACGACAAGGCTTTAGAAAACGAAGTGGTAAGTGATTCGGTTAAAATTGATTCCGTTCAGTAGGAATAATTCGTTAAATCTGTTTTTATTTATTAAAAATTGTTAATATTTAGTTTATTTTTTTTGGTTTGATAATTTTTCATAATTTTGCAACAAATATAAACGATTGTTAATAATTTTATAATTTACACAAGATGAGCTACCAATTAGACGAAATAGATAAGAAAATACTTGATTTCCTGGTGGAAAATACAAGAACTCCTTTTACTGAAATCGCTAAACAAATGGATGTTTCAGCCGGAACAATCCACGTAAGAGTAAAGAAAATGGAAGACGCAGGAATTATTCTTGGTTCTTCATTGAATATTGATTATGGTAAACTGGATTATCATTTCACAGCTTTCATCGGAATTCTTCTAACTAAATCCAACAGAACTCAAGAGGTTTTGAAAGAGCTTGCTACAATTCCAAACGTGGTTGAAGCCAGTGTTATTTCCGGAAAATACAATATCTTCTGTAAAGTGAAAGCTAAAAATACAGACGATGCGAAGAGAATCATTTACAAAATTGATGACATTCAGGATGTAATGAGAACAGAGAGTATGATTTCTATGGAAGAATATCTTTCTGATAAAAACCGACTTATTGAAGCTGTTAAGATCTAATAATTCAATCAATTATTTAATACTGAAAAACTTTTGAATTCGTTCAGAAGTTTTTTATTTTTACAGAATATGGAAAAAGGGTACTTCAAAGGCGAAACGTCCGAACGTGGGATGGGTTTCGTACTGTCGCTTGGCGCACTTTTGATTTTTGCATTTATGGGAATTGGGGTGGATGGTGATCAGTTTCTGCAGTCGCAGGACAAAGATGTTTTAATTCCGCAATGGTATTTCTACCTTATTTTTCTTCTCGATTTTCTAATTCTGCTTTCAGTAGTTCTGATTTTCTTTTACAGAAAAATTGGGGTCTATTTATTCCCGATTGCTACAGCGCTGCATTTTTTCTTTCATCTGTATTTTTTAGATACGTTTCTGTATTCTGATGTTACTTCGATGTTTATGTTTGTTGGGATTGGCTTATTGGCTTTTATTCCTAAATGGCAGTTTTTCAAATAAAATAATTGATTGAGTTTTTAGAACTAAACTTTTAGTTATTGCTTAATGTTGAATACGTCCCGTTATTTGGGACGAATTTTAATTTACATTTGCAGAAATTTTTTCAGAATGTCCAAAGCGATCATCACCATCTTATTTCTGGTTATTTCCAATGTGTTCATGACTTTAGCATGGTACGGACATCTGAAGATGGAAGAAATGGGCTGGCTGAAGAAAACCGGAATTTTCACAATTATTTTGCTGAGTTGGGGACTTGCTCTTTTCGAATATGTGTTTCAGGTTCCGGCAAACAGAATTGGTTTTGAAGGAAATGGCGGTCCGTTTTCACTTTTTCAGCTGAAAGTCATTCAGGAAGTGATTACATTAGTTGTTTTTACTGCTTTTGCCGTTTTAGCTTTCAGAAATGTTGAACTGAAAATAAATCATCTTTACGCAGGAATCTGCCTGGTTTTGGCGGTATATTTTGTATTTAAAAAATAGTTTCGGGGGGCCAAATGCTCCGCCCGAAACCTGTAAAGAAAATTCTTCACGGAAACTAACAAAAGTAATTTAGTATTTTAAAACAGCAGAACCTGTAAAAATCCGCCGATATTATTCTCGTTGTGTTTCATTGGGCCGTAATATTCCATGTTCGCTCCAACCCCGAATGTAAATTCTTTATAGGTTAAGCCCACTCTTCCGCGGATGTAACTTCTTGCATGAAAATCGTCCTTCATCGCATGAACATACGTTCCCTGAAGTCGGCTGTAAAATCTCCAAGTATCATTAATTGCCGGTTTGTATTCTACGATTCCCAGTGTTTCTATTGAAGCGTCTTTACTCAAATCAACTCTCGGCATTGCAATAAAAAGTAATTCCGGATTAGCATAAGAGTAAATTAATGCCGCAGACGGACGGATTCCTGTAACCGGTGTGGTATGAAATCCCGCTCCGAATTCAGCCCTTTCACAATGTCCACTGTTGCTTTTGCCATAATCATATGATCGTCAAGATTCAGTTGTCCCCAATCAGAATTCAAGTCTACAACGCTGAAAAATCCCAATTGCGGAATGCTTTTAATTTTCTTGTCAGTAATCATCTGGGAAGAAACGCCACGGCTTCCGACCAAAACTTCGGTATTCGTTGGCGGATTATGGAATTCCGCCGGAGCAGCTTCCTGACCTTTAACAAAACTTGCGGCAATAACAGCAAGGGCAGCTAAAATAGTTTTAATTGTTTTGTCCAGTTTAATTTGAATTAATGAATTTGTTCTATTTGTTGAAAAGTGCTTTATTAAAAGCGTTTTTTGGTTTGTCAAATTTATCCTGTATTACCTTAATGTTAATAGGATAAAAAGTTCAATTAATAGGACTTTTACATTCTAAAACAAAAAAACACGCCCTGAAGCGTGTTTCTTTACTTTCAAAAACTGATGAGGTTATCTGAATTATCTTTCCATAATTCTTTTTACCGCATCTTTTACAGCAGCTGCATCAATTTTGTATTTTTTCATCAGTTCTGCAGGAGTTGCCGATTCTCCAAATGTATCGTTCACCGCTACAAATTCCTGTGGAGTTGGTCTTTTTCTCGCCAACATCCCAGCTACCGATTCGCCCAATCCACCAAGATAATTGTGCTCTTCAGCAGTTACAATTTTTCCTGTTTTTTCTACAGATTTCAGAATAATTTCTTCATCCAAAGGTTTGATGGTGTGAATGTTAATCACCTCGCAGGAAATTCCTTCTTTTTCAAGCTCATCAGCGGCAACCAAAGATTCCCAAACCAAATGTCCTGTTGCAACGATGGTGACGTCTTTTCCTTTCTGAAGCATAATTCCTTTCCCGATTTCGAAAGGCATGTCTTCCGGCAAAAATACCGGTACGGTTGGTCGGCCGAATCTTAAATAAACCGGACCTTCATAATCGGCAATAGCAATAGTTGCTGCTTTGGTTTGGTTGTAATCGCACGGATTAATCACGACCATTCCGGGCAGCATTTTCATCATTCCGATGTCTTCAAGAACCTGATGCGTTGCTCCGTCTTCACCTAAAGTTAAACCGGCGTGCGACGCGCATATTTTTACATTTTTTCCTGAATAAGCGATGGATTGGCGAATCTGATCATAAACTCTCGAGGTTGAAAAGTTCGCAAACGTTCCAGTAAACGGAATTTTTCCGTTGATGGTTAAACCTGCCGCAATTCCCATCATATTGGCTTCGGCAATACCCACCTGGAAAAATCTATCCGGTGCTTTTTCGATGAATTTTTCCATCTTCAGCGATCCGATTAAATCTGCGCACAATGCAACAACATTCGGGTTTTTATCGGCAAGTTCGGCTAAGCCGGCTCCAAATCCGCTTCTGGTATCTTTCTTTTCTGTGTATGTGTATTTCATGTTTCGTTTTGAAGAATTAATAATCTGCAGGTGCTTCCAGATAAAGTTGTTTTATTCCGCTTTCCAGTTGCTCGTCGTTCGGTGCTTTTCCGTGCCAAGCGTGGGTTCCCATCATATAATCGATTCCGAAGCCCATTTCCGTATTCAGAATAATTACAACAGGTTTGCCTTTTCCGGTTTCTGTTTTTGCCTTTTCCAAAATCGCAATTACAGCTTCCAGATCGTTTCCGTTTTTCTCGTTAAGCACGGTCCATCCAAAAGCTTCCAGTTTAGCGTGAAGATTTCCTAAGCTTAAAACATCATCCACATCACCGTCAATCTGGCGGTTATTATAATCAATTGTGGAAATTAAGTTATCCACTTTGTTGTGCGCAGCAAACATCAATGCTTCCCAAATCTGTCCTTCCTGCAGCTCACCGTCGCCGTGAAGTGAGTAAACTAAAGAATCATCTCCATCCATTTTCTTACCCAAAGCTGCGCCTACAGCTACAGAAAGTCCCTGTCCTAAAGATCCTGAAGCAATTCTTACACCCGGCAAACCTTCGTGCGTTGTTGGGTGGCCCTGAAGTCGGGAATCCAGTTTTCTGAATGTTTTGAGCTCTTCAACTGGAAAAAATCCGAATCTTGCCAAAGTGGAGTAGAATACCGGCGAAATATGCCCGTTGGAAAGAAAGAAAAGATCTTCGTTTTTGCCCTCCATTGTAAACGGAAGGTTATAGTTCATTACTTTTCCGTACAGGGCAGTGAAATATTCCGTACAGCCCAAACTTCCGCCCGGATGCCCGGAATTCACCGCGTGAACCATACGCAAAATATCCCTTCTGATCTGTGTTGTAAGAGATTTTAGCTCTTCAATACTTTTACTCATTATACTTGATTTATTTGTACGCGAATTTACGTTTTTTTGAGCGTTTTAGGAAATGAAAGATCCGGTAGATTTCTACCGGATTTAATTTATTTAAATGAATTACTTTCTGTTCCGAATCAACCAGAGCCCGATGAAGGTGAGCAAACCGTTAATGATAATCAGTTCAACACCAATTCTGTAATCGGAAAATTCGGTTACCAGATAATTGATTAAGTAAGTTAATGTTGGTGCAATTAACGTTACAGCCAGGATTGCTCCTTTCTTGGAAATATGATATTTGGTGAAAATTCCAAAAGCAAACAAACCAAGAAGAGGTCCATAAGTGTAACCGGCAACTTCCATAATCAGGTAAACAATAGATTTGTCGTTGATGGCTTTAAAAATCATAATCAGAATAAAGAAAATGACCGTGAAAATCAGGTGAATTTTCATTCTGAGTCTCTTCTTTTGCTTCTCAGTTCTGGTTTTATCCTCGTTAAGATTCAGCAAATCAACGCAGTAAGAACTTGTAACCGCAGTAAGTGCGCCATCCGCAGATGGGAACAATGCTGAAATTAATCCGATAATAAAAATTATCGCAATAAACAGAGGAAAATATCCTTGCAGCGACAAAGCAGGGAAGAGGTCGTCTCCCATAATGTTGTTGATGTTTCCGGCTGCATCTTTAAAGCCAAATACATTCGTAATGCTTTCGGTGCCGTTCACTACATTAACAATTTGGTCGTATACAGCGCCGTTTTCCTGGGCAAAAAGATAAAGTAAACCACCAAGAAACAGAAAAGCCAAATTCACGAAAAGCAAAGTCACCGCGAAAGTGATCATGTTTTTCTTGGAGTTTTTCAGATTATCTACGGAGATGTTTTTCTGCATCATTTCCTGATCAAGACCAGTCATCGCAATGGTAATAAACATTCCGCCCAAAACGGTTTTCAGGAAAAATGTTTTAGAATTAATATCCGAATTGATGAGGTGCGTATATTGTTTGTCTGCAAGAATCTGATAAGCCTGTCCAGCAGAAAGATCCAAATGCGAAAGAATGTAAAAAATACATCCCAGCAAACTGATGATCATAAAAGAAGTCTGCAACGTATCGGTAATCACAATTGTTTTTACGCCGCCTTCAAATGTGTACAGAAGAACCATCAACAAAATAACTCCTGCCGTTACCCAAAACGGAACACCGAGCGCCTGTAGAAGAAAAATCTGCAAAACATTTACCACTAAATAAAGTCTTGCTGTTGCACCGATTGAACGGGAAATAATGAAAAATAATGAACCGATTTTATGCGCCTCAACATTGAACCTTCGACCTAAATAAGTGTAAATCGAAGTGAGATTCATTCTGTAATACAGCGGCAAAAGAATAAATGCGACGATGAAATAGCCGATGAAAAAGCCGATAACCATCATGTAGTACTCGAATCCGCCGAACGGATAATCGCCGCCCGTCATTTTTCCTACAGTTCCCGGAACGGAAATAAATGTAACTCCGGAAAGACTGGTTCCAATCATCCCGAATGCAACCAGCCACCACTTACTTTTTTTGTTTCCAATGAAAAAGGACTGATTATCCGAATTTCGGCTCGTGATATAAGCAATCACTAAAAGTCCTACAAAATACACGAAAACACACAGTAGCAATATGGTTGCTGTACTCATTCCTTACATTTTTAGATGAGCAAATATAGTTTTTTTGCTTAAATGAAAGAACGCGCTCGGCGGCGCGTTCAAAATATTTTTGAAAAGGATGAAACCTACAGAACTTCCTGCCAATCCGTGTTCTTTTGAAAAGCGGCTTTGGCAAACGGACATAAGGGAATAATTTTCACGCCTTTTTCTTTTGCGAAATTCACACCTGCTTCAACAAGTTTTTTTCCTAAACCCAGTCCGCCGTACTGTTCGCCAACTTCGGTGTGGTCAATGATAAATTTGTCGTCTCCGGCCCAAGTGTAGGTCATAAAACCGGCGGATTTTCCGTCCTGAAAAATTTCAAATTTTTTGTCGGTTTCGTTGTGTTGTATTTCTGTCATGATTGTTTAAAATTAGTGTTAATTTCTATATT
>JAEWZO010000014.1 GCA_023458415.1 Bacteroidota bacterium | reverse complement strand
TGTAGCGGTAACACTACTGATTTTGGTTCAGTCATCTGGGGTTCGAATCCCTGTGGGTCTACAAACCGTCTCTCCGATAAGAGACGGTTTTTTAATTTTAGAAATTTTACACATATGCTTTCAGTACAGGGTTTAGGTTTGCATCATTCCGGCAACTATCTTTTTCAGAATGTAAATTTTACCATTAAAAAGGATGATAAAATTGGGCTCGTTGGTAAAAACGGCGCCGGGAAATCTACCTTGCTGAAAATGCTTTCAGGTGAAATCAATTTCTATGAAGGGAACATTATTCCGGAAGGAAATATCACGATCGGTTTCCTGAAACAGGACCTTGATTTTGTGAAAGGTAGAACCGTCTGGGACGAAACCATGCAGGCTTTCGAACAGATTAATGCCATGAAATCTGAACTGGATGAAGTGAATCATCAATTGGCGACCAGAACAGATTACGAAAGTGATGCCTACGAAAATCTGATCCACCGCATGACGGAACTGAACGATCTTCTGATGCACCACGACGCCTACAATTTGGAAGGTGATATGGAGAAAGTTCTTTTGGGGTTGGGTTTTAAAGCAGATGATTTCCAGAAAATTACGGACGAATTTTCCGGCGGCTGGAGAATGCGTATTGAACTTGCGAAGCTTCTTCTGCAGAAAAACGATTTAATGCTTCTGGATGAGCCAACCAACCACCTTGATATGGAATCCATCATTTGGCTTGAAAATTTCCTTAAAGATTACAATGGAGCTATCGTATTGGTGAGTCACGATAAACAGTTTATGACGGCGGTTTGTACCCGTACTTTCGATATCAACAATAAAAAAGTTGATGATTATAAAGCCAATTATTCAAAATATCTGGAGCTGAGTGAAGAAAGACGCGAAAAACTGAAGCAGGCGAAGAAAAACCAGGATGCGGAAATTAAACAGATGGAAGACAACATCAACCGCTTCCGTGCTTCTGCAACAAAAGCTTCTTTTGCGCAGTCGTTGATTAAAAAACTCGAAAAAATTGACCGTATTGAAATTGATAACGAGGATGTTTCTAAGTTCAATATCCGTTTCGTTCAGTCTGTGGTTCCCGGTAAAGTTATTTTTGAAGCCGAAAATCTTGGAAAATCTTACGGTACGAAAGAAGTTTTCGATAATGTTGATTTCTTTGTGGAACGTGGCGACCGAATTGCACTTTTAGGGCAGAACGGGCAGGGAAAAACGACACTCGCAAAAATTCTTTCCGGTGAAATTTCCGACTATTCAGGAAGCTGGACTTTAGGTCACAACGTGAATATCGGCTATTTTACACAGAATCAGGAAGAGGTTTTAACGCCGAACAAAACCGTTCTGGAAGAAGCTGAAGATTCAGCAACCGAAGAAACCAGACCGCGCGTACGCGATCTTTTAGGAAGCTTCCTTTTCCAGGGCGAAGATGTTCAGAAAAAAACAAAAGTGCTTTCCGGAGGTGAGCGAAACCGACTTGCTTTATGTAAACTTTTGCTACGTCCGTTCAATACGCTCATCATGGACGAACCTACGAACCACCTTGATATTCAGTCCAAAGAAATTATTAAGCTCGCGTTGCAGAAATTTGAAGGGACTTTAATCGTAATTTCTCACGACCGTGAATTTCTCCAAGGACTTTGTGATAAGATTTTCGAATTCCGTGATGGTAAAATGAAAGAATTCCTTGGTAATATCGATGAGTATCTGGAATTCCGTCAGAAAGAATCCATCCGCGAAGTTTCTGCGGAAAAATCGAAACTGGCAGAGTTGAAAGGGAAAGAAGTTGAAACACCTAAAACTGAAGTTCCTGCGCCAAAACTGGAAGTGGAAAAGTCTTCGGGTTTTATGTCCAAAGAGCAGAAAAACATTCAGAACAAAATCAAGAAAGTGGAAGAAAAAATCTCCGAACTTGAACTGAAGGTAGAGGAAATGGAAGCCGGTTTCACTAAAGAAAATCCTTCTGAAGAAACCCTGGAAAAATACAATTCCATAAAAGAGCAACTCGACATGGCTTTACAGGAGTGGGAATACCTTTCGATGCAGATTGAAGATTAGTATCTCCGGAAATTTACCGGTTTAAAAACATACCGTGAAGTTCGGATAATTTCCGAATTTACATCGAGCTCATACCACGGCGAAATTTCGGGATGATTTGGATTTTTCATCACCGAAATAGACTGCGCAGGTGTGAAACCTTCTCCTAAAAGATAAAGTCTGTCTCCGTTTTTATTTTCCGAAACACCCGCGATGAACACAACGTGTCCAGGACTGCCTGCCGTGATCAGGATATCGCCGGTTTTTAAATCTGAATTTTTGGTAATAGGTTTTGTCTCGCGGTTTTGTGAAATCGTTCCTGCGTACATGAAAATATTTTCCAGATAATTCTTAAATTTTTCATCCGAAGAATCTACCGTTGCGCTTATTGCTCTGGAAACTGTGTTTCCTCTTACAGTAAGGCGTTCTCCGTTTTTATACGCACTCCACTTTAATACATCGCCGCTTGTGTATTGAAAAGCGATTTCGTCTTCTTTTCCGGTACTTTTTAAATATTCCGCACGAAGTCTGATGATGGCATCGGCGCATTGCTGCAGATCTCTGGTTCCAACAGAAATATCAAACACTGCGTCATGCATATTTTGATTTGAAATCGGAGTTCCGTTGTATTGCAAAATTTTTGTTCCGTACGGTTTCAGTTTGAAATTTTCGATGAAATGACCGTAAGAGTTGGGTATGCTTTCTTTCCATTTGAATCCTTCAGGAGCATCAAAACGTTCGCGAACGGTATTTTTATCACGGTTGATTTTTGGAGTGCTTATTTCTACAACTGGTTGGTTTTCCTCACTTTTCTCGACTAAATTTTCTGACTTTTGAACAAAGTTGTTCCGTTCTTTTTTGCAGGAAAAGAGCAGGAATACGATTAGAAATGGAAAGAGGTTTTTCATTGAACTAAATTTAATAAAAAATACGCATCTCATAGCCCTGATCGCAACGGCATCCTTTTTTTGCGTTGGTTTGCGGGCAGGCAAAAAGATACAGTGGAGAGCAGGTTCCCGGCTTCTGAAAATCTCACGGCTGTTGCGGCTCATCTTCCCGCTCATTTTCTTTATCTTTGAACAACAAATTTTTGAACTATGAATCATCGGCCGGTGGAAGGTTTTTCCAAACTGACAAAACAGGGGAAAATTGATTGGATTGTAAATGAATATTTAGACGGAAACGTGGAATACCAACAGATTCTAAAGCAATATTGGAATGATAATCTGGAGCTTCAGCAATTGCATGAAGAATTTTCGGAGAATACGATTTCCAATTTTTATATGCCGTACGGAATTGCACCTAACTTCCTGATCGACGGAAAATTACTTGCGTTGCCAATGGCGGTGGAAGAAAGTTCTGTAGTAGCTGCTGCTTCGAAGGCAGCAAAATTCTGGATTGACAAGGGCGGTTTCAAAACGACCATTATCAATACCAAAAAGCTGGGTCACACGCATTTTATCTTCAAGGTGGAAAGCCATAAGCTGCAGCATTTTTTCAACTTCAAACTGAAACAGAAGCTTTTTGAAGCTACGGAAGCCATTACGGCCAATATGCGCAAACGCGGCGGCGGAATCCTCAATATTCGTTTGATCGACAAAACCACTGAAATGGCTGATTATTACCAGATTAAAGCGAGTTTTAATACAGTGGATTCGATGGGCGCGAATTTTATTAATTCGTGTCTGGAGCAGTTTGGAAAAACGCTGAAAGATGAGGTGAACAAAGAGGAAACCTTTACTCAGGAAGAAAAAGATTCGCTGCAGGTGGTGATGAATATTCTGTCCAATTTTACACCGGATTGTATTGTTCGCGCCGAAGTTTCCTGTAAAATTGATGATTTGAAAGACGACTCCGGAATTTCCAATGAAGAATTTGCATGGAAATTTAAGCAGGCCGTTACGATTGCCGAAATTGAGCCGTTCCGCGCCACCACGCACAACAAAGGGATTATGAATGGAGTGGACGCAGTGGTAATTGCCACCGGAAACGATTTCCGTGCAACCGAAGCCTGTGCTCACGCGTATGCTGCCCGCGACGGAAAATATAAATCTTTGACGCACTGCACAACCGACAACGGAATTTTCAGATTCTGGATCGATTTGCCAATTTCTGTGGGCGTTGTTGGCGGACTGACCAATCTTCATCCTCTAGTGAAATTTTCTTTGGCGCTGCTTGGAAAACCTTCGGCTCAGGAACTGATGAGTATTTTAGCGGTTTCCGGTTTGGCACAGAATTTTGGTGCTTTGCGTTCGCTGGTAACTACGGGAATTCAGAAAGGTCATATGAAAATGCACCTTTTCAACATCCTGAATCAGATGAATGCAACCGAACAGGAGAAGCAACATTTTGTGACCTATTTCAAAGATAAAACGGTAAGTCATCACGAGGTGATTGCGGAGCTGGAAAGACTTAGAAATTAATTACGAATTAGTAATTACGAATCATAACAAACTTTGTTTTGAGAACGGATAATATTATTCAGCAGAAAAGTTTTGATTTTGCATTGAAAGTAATTTCAGAGTATAAATTTTTATCTTCGGAGAAGAAGGAATTCGTATTGTCGAAACAGCTTTTAAGAAGTGGAACTTCTGTTGGTGCAAATATTGAAGAAGCAATTGGCGCACAAAGCGACCGTGATTTTTTTGCCAAAATTACAATTGCTTATAAGGAAATTAGAGAAACCATCTATTGGATTAAATTGCTGCTTCACTCTGATTATTTAACTGCAGAAAAAGGCACGGAATTATTGAATAATGCTGATGAAATAGCCAGGATTATTGGTTCAATCCAAAAGACTTTAAAATCAAAACTGGGAATCGCATAACCGTAATTCGTAATTGATAATTCGTAATTAAGATATGATACACTACTTACAATACATCCTACCGGTAATTTTTATTGCGTTGGGTTTCGTTCTAAAGTTCAGTAAAGATCCGAGATGGGATTCTTCCCGGAAAATGGGCACGGTTCTTATCATTCTAGGAATTTTGACTTTGCTTGGAAGGATTTTTATTGATTATAATAAATAAAAAATCTGCAGAAGAATGTGAGTTTGCGACTGCACAGAAAAATGCTGTATTCTGCATGAAATAATCTAAAAAAAAGATATAATGAAGACTTTGACTTTGGTAATCGGTGCGGTATACGGACTGATGTCGGTAATTTTGGGAGCGTTTGGAGCGCATGCATTCAGGAAAATTCTATCGCCGGAAAGACTGGAAAGTTTTGAAACCGGAGTGCGCTATCAGATGTATGCTGCCTTTTTCCTGCTTTTCGTGGGCTGGATCCTGAAATTTGAAACCGGTTCCGAGAAATGGATTTCGTGGCTGATGATTTTCGGAACACTGCTGTTTTCGGTGAGCATCTATTTCCTCTCATTTCAGGAACATTGGGGCGTAAAACTGAGCTTTCTGGGACCAATCACTCCAATCGGAGGTGTGATGATGATGGTTTCCTGGGTGATGCTGATTTTCTATTTTGTGAAATACAACTTTTAGACAATAGATTTGAGAGGTCAGATTTCAGAGTTTTAGGAACCCTGCAGGTCTGGTCTGAAATCTGATGTCTCACATCTAAAATCTCATCAAAATGTTTTTCATCTTTGGATTCAATAAAAAGCCGGTGGGCAAAGAAACCCGCAAAATCGTGAGAAACGGTTTTGAGGTAAATGCCGTGATTACCGTTTACAAAAAGTATTTTGAGTTGTTTTTTATTCCGCTGATTCCTTTTGGAAAAGCGTATTCGGTTTACATTCCGCATTCGGATGAATATTTTGAGCAGGGAACTTTTTCCAAAATGCCCGAAGATTTGCTGCGGGTTTGTCAGGATGTGGGACGCAGGTATTGATTTCATCCTCAAAAAACTCACTTCACGCACTTCCATCTTCTATCTTTTTTGTAAATTTGTGAATCTTAAAAGAAAATCAAAAAATCTAATTAAAATATTATGAATCTTCACGAGTATCAGTCTAAAGAGATTTTATCAAAGTACGGTGTTACCATCCAGAGAGGTTTTGTGGCCAATAATGTTGATGAAGCTGTAGATGCAGCCAACAAACTGAAAGAAATGACCGGAGCCGATGGGTGGGTTGTAAAAGCTCAGGTTCACGCAGGTGGACGTGGAAAAGGCGGTGGTGTAAAGTTTTCTCCGAATATGGATAAACTGAAAGAAAACGCACAGAACATCATCGGGATGCAGTTAATTACACCGCAAACTTCTGCAGAAGGTAAAAAGGTAAATTCTGTTCTGGTTGCTGAAGACGTATATTATCCTGGCGAAAAAGAAACGAAAGAATTTTATGTTTCTATCCTTTTGGACAGAGCGCAGGGAAAAAATACTGTAGTGTATTCTACGGAAGGAGGTATGGATATTGAGCATGTTGCGGAAGTTACACCTCACCTTATTCACAAAGAAACCATTGATCCTGCATTGGGGCTTCTTCCTTTCCAGGCGAACAAAATCGCTTTCAACTTAGGTTTGGAAGGTCAGGCAAATAAAGAATTCAAAAAATTCATCACTTCTCTTTATAACGCTTATGTAGGAATTGATGCTTCTCTTTTCGAAATCAACCCTGTTCTTAAAACTTCTGATGATAAAATTATCGCAGTAGATGCTAAAGTAACTTTGGACGGAAACGGACTGTACAGACACAAAGATCTTGCTGAACTTCGTGATACAAGGGAAGAAGATCCAATGGATGTAGAAGCAGGTGAAGCAGGTCTGAACTTCGTAAAACTTGACGGTGACGTTGCCTGTATGGTAAACGGAGCAGGTTTGGCGATGGCAACAATGGATATGATTAAACTTTCTGGAGGAAATCCTGCCAACTTCCTTGATGTGGGTGGAACTGCAGATGCAGCGAGAGTAAAAACAGCATTCGATATCATTCTGAAAGATCCGAATGTAAAAGCAATTCTTATCAATATCTTCGGTGGAATCGTTCGTTGCGACAGAGTTGCACAGGGAGTTGTAGATGCTTATAAATCTATCGGTGAATTCCCGGTTCCGCTAATCGTAAGACTACAGGGAACCAACGCTGAAGAAGCTAAAAAACTGATTGATGAAGCTGGTCTTCCAATTCACTCAGCAATTACCCTTGAAGAAGCGGCTAACAAAGTGAAAGAAGTTCTGTCTTAAGCTGAACTTTATTGATAGCAAAAACGCGCCTCCATGGAGGCGCGTTTTATTTTTTTACATTCCTAAGAAATAGGTGAAGATGTATCAATTCCTTCCTTATCCAGTCGGTTTTTTATTTTGAGAAGAATAACGCTTTTGGCGAGGGTAATATTTTCGCCCTGCGCCGTGTTAAAACGAGCCTGAAGTCCGTATGCACCGAGTTTCTGCTTCACAAGAATAACATCTGCTTCATCAGGATTAATTACGAAATCACAAGTACGCATTTCTTCCAGCAAAACATCTCTCACTTTGTTAATGTCTTCGGTATTAGGAATTTCGAGATCAATCATTACTTTTCTCTCTCGCGAAGCCGTAAAATTGATGAATGGTGCATTGAAAATCTGTTGGTTGGGTAAGTAATATTTTTTGCCGTCTTCAGCAATCAGTTTGGTCGTGAGAAAGCCAATGTCCTCAACTTTTCCTGATATATTACTGATTTGAACTGTGTCACCCACTTTGAAAGCTTTGTCTACACTTACCAACATTCCCGAAAACATCGATGATACAATGTCTTTCAAAGCAACACCCGCAATAATTCCCGCAACCCCTAAACTTCCGAGGAATTTGATGAAAAATCCACTCAGACCCATAATTTCCAGGGCGATGAAGGTTCCGACCAAAATAATCAGAAACCGGAAAAAACCAATTAAAGTAGCGATCGTATCTTGGTTTCGGCTTCTTGGAAATAGTTTATCTAACAGACTGAGCGCAGTTCTGCTTAAAAATTTACTGGCGTAAAGAAAGAACAGAAATACGAGAAGTCCGACGATAAGATTTGGAGTGAATTCTGCAAACTTTACATACCAGTTCTGCAGTGTTTTTTCAATTATTTCGAGATATTCCATTTTTAAATTGAAGTAAAATATTTGTTCCTTATAGCAAATTTCTTTCCGAAGTTGCCATTATTTAATTATTTATCTTTGCACTCCACAGGAAAACCGGCTTGTTGATCTTCATTTTTGTGAGGGTAGGAAAGTCCGGACACCAAAGAGCAGCATAGCGGATAACGTCCGCCGGTCGCAAGATCAGGACCAGTGCAACAGAAAGAATGTACAGTTCGGCTGTAGTGAAACCAGGTAAACTCTATGCGGTGCAATGTTAAGTATATCGGCAATTAAGGGCGGCTCGTCCAATGTCGAGGGGTAAACAGCTAAAGTTTTGCAGCAATGTAAAACGCAGATAAATAACAGGCGTCCGTTTCGGCGGAATACAGAATCCGGCTTACAGGTTTTCCCGTGGATTTTTATTCTTTCTCCAGCTGTTCTTTTGCTACAGACAAATTCTTTAATTCTTCATCCGACAGGACAGGATATTTTAGATCCATTTCTTCCAGCGCATCAATAATAATCTGAATGGCGGCGACACGAGCAAACCATTTGTCGTCGGCAGGAATCACAAACCATGGCGCATGATCTTTCGCTGTTTCACGAATCGCATCTTCATACGCTTTCTGATAATCGTCCCAAAGTGCACGTTCCTTTAAATCGCCCATGGAGAATTTCCAGTTTTTATCGGTTTCATTAATGCGGTCCAGAAATCTTTTTTTCTGCTCTTTTAGCGATACGTTCAGGAACATCTTGATAATTTTTGTTCCGTTTTCGGCAAGGTGTTTTTCGAAATTTCTGATGCTTTCATACCGGTTTTCCCAAAATTTCTTACCGAAATCATCAACTGATTTCCAAACTTTTTCATTCAAGTTGTATTCTGGATGAACTTTACAAACCAATACACTTTCGTAGTGGCTGCGGTTGAAAATCCCTATTTTTCCTTTTTCTGGCAGCGCCATATAATGTCTCCACAAAAAATCATGTTCATACTCTTTGGAACTTGGGGTTTTGAAGCTTGTTACTTCGCAACCTTGTGGATTTACGCCTCCGAAAACATGTTCTATCAGTGAATCTTTTCCTGCAGCATCCATCGCCTGAAGAACAATAAGCAGGGATTTACTTCCGTCCGCATACAGTTTTTCCTGAAGCTCGTGCAGTTTTTCTTTTTCTGCTTTCAGCATTTGCTGCCCTTCTTCTTTGGTGAGTTGCCCTTTATATTCGGTTTCAGCTTTGTCGATTGAAAACTTGCCTTTAACGATGTAATTGTCAGTAAAATCCAGATCCATATTATTTTATTTGTTTAAAAATAACAAAAATCACCCCAATGTGGGGTGATTTATCAGTTATATTTCAGGAGAAATTATTTTCTTACTTCTGCCTTTTGCAATACTGCTTTCTTAGCGTTTGCTTTTGCTGGTGCAGGTTTAGCATCAGCCGAAATCAAAGCAGGTGCAGCAGCAGCTTGAGCAGCTTCTACATGTCCTTTGATGTTAATTACAGTTCTGCTGTTCTCAGGGTCATTACTGTATACTTCGATAATTTTAGCGAAAGGTCCCGCAATCGTAGTGTTGTAACCAACTTTTAGCTGAGCAGATTTACCCGGCATAATTGGCTCTTTGCTCCATTCCGGAGTTGTACAACCGCAAGATGCCTGAACGTTGGAAATAATAAGCGGCTTGTCACCGGTGTTGGTTACGGTAAAATATCTTTGCCCTTCTGAAGCGTATTTTACAGTACCATAATCATGTGTTGTTTTGTCGAAAGAAATAGTTTGAGCAGTAGCAAAAGCTGCAAAACCAACCATCGCAAATCCAGCAAGTAATTTTTTCATATCTGTTGAAATTTTGTTAATGTTTAGATGATATTGAAGGCCAAAGTTAAAAATAATTTTAAATAGGCATAAAAAATTTTTATTTCACCTATTTTTGCAGACTGTAAGCTTAATGATAGATTTTATGCAGATTTCAGAAAAATATAACCCGCAGCAAACCGAACAGAAATGGTATAATTACTGGATGGAGAACCGCTATTTTCATTCTACGCCGGATGAGCGTCCTCCTTATACAATTGTAATTCCGCCGCCAAACGTTACCGGAATTCTCCACATGGGGCACATGCTGAACAACACGATTCAGGATGTTCTGATTCGTCGTGCGAGAATGCAGGGTTTCAACGCTTGTTGGGTTCCGGGAACGGATCACGCTTCCATTGCAACCGAAGCCAAAGTAGTAGCAAAACTGAAATCTGAAGGAATCAATAAATCGGATATTACGCGTGAAGAATTTTTGAAACACGCTTGGGAATGGACTGATAAATACGGCGGAACGATCCTCGAACAGCTAAAAAAACTGGGTGCTTCCTGCGACTGGGAAAGAACGCGCTTCACGATGGAGCCGAAACTTTCTGCACAGGTCATCAAATCTTTTGTTGATTTATACAATAAAGGGCTGATTTATCGCGGTTACCGAATGGTAAACTGGGATCCTGAAGCGAAAACCAATATTTCCGATGAAGAGGTGATCTTTAAGGAGCAAAACGGAAAGCTTTATTACCTGAAATATAAAATTGAGGGCTCTGAAGATTTTCTAACGGTCGCAACCACCCGTCCGGAAACTATTTTTGGGGATACTGCAGTCTGCATCAATCCAAATGATGAACGTTATGCACATCTGAAAGGGAAAAATGTTATCGTCCCGATTGCAAACCGTTCCGTTCCAATCATTGAAGACGATTATGTGGATATTGAATTCGGAACCGGTGCATTGAAAATTACTCCGGCTCACGATACCAACGACTACGAAATTGGACAGCGCCACAATCTTCAGATGATCGACTCCATGGATGA
>JAEWZO010000013.1 GCA_023458415.1 Bacteroidota bacterium | reverse complement strand
CCCTCGCTCCCAACAGAACTTTGTGTTTATCGGTCAGTGCAATTTCATCCTGAACAAAAATACCGGGCAACCAGGTTTCATTGGGATTATTTTCTTCATTTGCCGTGGCTGTTGCAGGTGTATTGTCATCGTAGAACTGATATCTCAGTGCCAAACCTGCGAGTAGATCGTGCTTCCCCAGTGTTTTGTCCCAAACAAGCTGACCAAAACCTATATTCTGCTTTGCGATGTAGCTCGTTTCACCGTATCTGCTGTCCTGATCGTGATGAATGTAGGAAAAGCCAAACATCAGTTTTTCTTTAAGCGGAAGCTGATACTGTCCGAAAATTTCGCCCCGTTTGGTATAGATACTTTCACCGTAAACTTCATTTCCACCGCGGAAACTTCGGTTCCAGTTCGTTTCTCCGCCCCATCGGTCTTCATACATCAACCTGCCGGCAATACTGAAAATCCTGTTTTCCGGTCGTTCGAAATTCCATTTTTGAAACACCGATATTCTGTCCTGCAGGGTGAGATCTGTAAATCCGTCATTATTCAAATCCATTGGATTCTGGTAGTTGAAATAATTGATTCCCGTAAGAACATTAGCGGTTTTTCCGATGCTGAATTTATAGGCCAAATCCGTATTGTATTCTCCCCAACTGGTGGAAAAAACATCGGCACTGAATTTCGGAGCCGCGTGTGCCCTTTTGGTGATGATATTGATTAAACCGCCGACAGCTTCACTTCCGTACAGCGAGGAAGCCGGACCTTTTACGATTTCAATTCTTTCGATAAGGGAATTTGGAATTCCGGAAAGTCCGTACACCGTTCCCAGGGAACTCACCATCGGCATTCCGTCAATCATCACCATTGTGTAGGAACCTTCCAAGCCGTTGATGTGAATATCCCCGGTATTGCAGACGCTGCAGTTGATCTGCGGACGCACGCCGTTCACATTCTGCAGCGCTTCAAAAACATTGGGTGTAGGATTTTTCTTAAGAAAAGTGGGTGTGTACACTTCCACAGGAACCGGCGTTTCCAGACGACGAACCGCTTTCATTGTACCGGAAATCACAACTTCATCAATATCAGCATTGCGTCTATTGTCAATCTCAGCAGTATCTTTTATAGTTTCAACATCCTTATTTTCTGATATTTCCAGCTCTATGTTTTGAGCCTGAAGTGCTGTAGCAGACAGCATCATTATCAAAAAAAACATTCTCCCGTTGATGATCATATAAAAAATTTGACCAAATATAATAATGTTAGATTAATCTAACAAATCATAAATACTAATCTAATATTTACTCATCATATCAATAAAAAAGAGAAGCCGAAGCTTCTCTTTTATGAATTTGATTTAAAATCTTAATTACATATGTATCGCAATCTTACCCGTTGCATCCAGGGCTGCTTCTTTAATCGCTTCTGCAAAGGTCGGGTGCGCGTGTGACATTCTAGCAATATCTTCGGCACTTGCACGGAATTCCATGGCAGTAACGGCGGCGGCAATCATATCGGCGGCTCTTGCGCCAATCATGTGAACGCCCAAAACTTCGTCGGTTTTTTCATCAGCAATAATTTTGATGAATCCGTCGATGTCGCCTGATGCACGGCTTCTTCCCAAAGCTCTCATCGGGAAATTACCTACTTTAATTGCTATTCCTTCTTCTTTCAGCTGCTCTTCGGTTTTACCAACTCCGGCAACTTCCGGCCAAGTGTAAACCACGCCAGGAATCAGGTTGTAATTAATATGTGGTTTCTGTCCGGCCAACTGCTCTGCCACCAAAACACCTTCCTCAGATGCTTTGTGAGCCAGCATTGCTCCCTGAACAACATCACCTATTGCATAAATATTGGAAACATTTGTCTGAAGATGTTCGTTCACTTTCACTCTTCCTCTTTCATCCATATCAACGCCTGCTTTTTCCAGCGCCAACCCGTCGGTGTAAGGTCTTCTTCCTACGGAAACCAAAACATAATCACCTTCAACAGAAACTTCGGCGCCTTTCTTATCTTTTCCGCTTACTTTCACGGTATCGCCGTTTCTTTCCACTGCTGAAACCGCGGTTGAAAGCATAAATTTCATTCCCTGTTTTTTCAGGACTTTCTGAAGTTCTTTCGACAAAGCACCATCCATTCCCGGAATGATCTTGTCCATATATTCCACCACAGTTACTTCAGAACCTAATCTTTTGCAAACGGAACCCAATTCAAGTCCGATCACGCCACCACCGATTACCACAAGGTGTTTCGGGATTTCCTTCAGGTTCAGAGCTTCCGTAGAAGTAATGATTCTTTCTTTGTCAATATTGATGAACGGCAACGAACTTGGCTTGGAACCGGTCGCGATAATCACATATTTTGATTCCAGAACTTCAGAAGAACCGTCGTCTTTGGTCACTTTCACGTGCGTGGCATCTTCAAAACTGCCAACGCCCTGGAAAACTGTGATTTTGTTTTTGTCCATCAGGAACTGAATTCCTTTGGTCGTCATATCCACCACCTCATTTTTGCGTTCCACCATTCTTGCAATGTCTGCTTTTGGCGATTCCACCGTAATTCCGTGGCTCGCAAAGTTGTGCACCGCGTTGTGGAAGTGCTCGGAACTGTCCAGAAGCGCTTTGGAAGGGATACAGCCCACATTCAGGCAGGTACCGCCCATCGTAGGATATTTCTCAATAATTGCAGTTTTGAAACCCAATTGTGCCGCCCTGATTGCCGCAACATAACCACCGGGACCGGAACCGATAACGGTAACATCGAATTGACTCATTTTTATTTTTTTAGTGTTATTTAAAAAGAATTCTGAATATCCACAAAATTACAAAATTCTCCCGCGACAGAGAGAATTTTGAATTATGAATTTTGGATTTTTAAGTTTTAGGAGCCGGGAACCTGCTTTCCATTACAATCTTTTGCTTTTCCTTATGCGAAAGAAAAGCAAAAGGATTTTCATTGCAATCAGGGCTAGGTGTCGCGTCATTGCGAGGAATGAGGAGCGAATGACGAAGCAATCTCAATCAAGAAACTTCTATCAAAGATTTAGAAGGAATCAAGGAAAATTTTAGATTGCCACGCTCCACTTCGTTCCGCTCGCAATGACAATGCGTGTTATTTCCATTAATACTTCGTCACGCCATTCGGTAGAATTTAAACAACGACACGTTGTTAAAGCGGATTCATAATATCCCGGATGCTGTCAAACAAATCTGCCCGTTCAGGATTCATTTCATTGATTAAGTCGATTTTCTTTTGTCGCGAACCACCTTTCAACTGCTTTTCTCTCCCGATGGCATCACCAATTTCCTAAAAAGCTTCCCAATAAACCAGTTTATTTAGATTGTACCGACTTGTAAAACTTTTCTCATAGCGCTTTTCCTTGTGTTCTACAACCCTTTGTGGTAGATTTGAAGTCACTCCGATATACAGCGTTGAATGAGATTTGTTGGTAACTATATAAACAAAACCGGGTTTCATAAATCAAAACCTATTAAATCATTTAACGTGGTACGTCATTACGAGGAATAAGGTACGAATCACGAAGCAATCTCAAAAAAATTCCTTTTTTGCATATTAGTAGAATTCAGTATTATTGAGATTGCTTCGTCGCTCCCTCCGGTCGCTCCTCGCAATGACGACTAAAAAAATCTGTAGTTACTCTATCCGCACTTCGAGCTTCCGCAGCTCTTACAGGTCAGACAGCCTTCCTGGTACATCACCTGCTCTGAGCCACAACTTGAACAGGTTCCTGCAGCATTGGTCCCGTCGGGGATGTAGCGTTTCAGGGCTCGGGCAACACCGGCTTTCCAGTTGTTGATGGATTCCAGGTTCAGTTCCATACGGTTGATGAGTTCCACCACGCTTTCCAGCGGCATTCCGTGTCTTAAAGTTCCGGAAATCAGTTTTGCGTAGTTCCAGAATTCCGGATCAAATTTGTGAGAAAGTCCTTCAATGGTCGTTTTATAACCTCTTAAATTCTTGAACTGGAAATCATATCTGGATTTTCCGTCTTCGTCGCGGTTCTTAATGATAACACCTTCATTCACCCAGCGCGGAAGCAGAATTCCTTCCTCATCATCTGCCAAACCGGTGAAAATCTCGTAAGGACGACCGTCAATCAAGCCAACAAAAGCGATCCATTTTTCTTTATTGTTCTGGAAACGAACGATTTCTGCTTCCAGAATCTGTGGTCTTTTCGTCGGGAACGGACTTGGAAGATGCGTCGGAACTTCATCGTCTTTTTTGTCATCTGCAGCCACCAGAACGCCGGAACGTGAACCGTCGCGGTACACGGTAACTCCTTTGCAGCCAACCTCCCAGGCTTTCAGATACAGTTCGTTTACCAGTTCTTCTGTTGCCTCATTCGGAATGTTGATGGTTACCGAAATCGAGTGATCCACCCACTTCTGAATCGCACCCTGCATTTCCACCTTGCTCAGCCAGTCCACATCGTTGGAAGTGGCTTTATAATACGGAGATTTCTCTATCAGCTCATTGATTTCTTCCTGAGAATAATTCTTGTTGATGTCGTAACCGTTTGCCTGCATCCACGTTTTGAAATGATGGTGGAACACAATGTATTCTTCCCACGAATCACCTACTTCATCCACAAAATCCACGCGGACTTCCTTGTCGTTCGGGTTGACTTTTCTTCTTCTTTTATAAACCGGAAGGAACACCGGCTCGATTCCCGAAGTAGTCTGCGACATCAATGAAGTACTTCCTGTAGGCGCAATCGTAAGGAGCGCGATGTTTCTGCGGCCGTGCTTCGACATCAGTTTGTACAGTTCCGGATCTTCTTTTTTTAGACGAAGAATGAACGGGTTTTTTGCCTCTTTCTTGGTATCATACACCTCGAAAGCACCTCTTTCTTTTGCCATTTCCACGGATGAGCGGTACGCAGCCAAAGCCAGCGCTTTGTGCACTTCAACGGAGAAATCTACGGCTTCTTTGCTTCCGTAACGCATTCCAAGAGCGGCCAGCATATCACCTTCTGCAGTAATTCCAACGCCGGTTCTTCTTCCCTGAAGTGTTTTCTTGCGGATTTTCACCCAAAGATTTCTTTCGGTTCCCTTGATTTCTTCGCTTTCCGGATCGGAATCAATTTTCTCCAGAATGGCATCGATTTTCTCCACTTCCAGGTCGATGATGTCGTCCATCATTCTCTGGGCGAACGCGATATGTTTTTTGAACAGTTCAAAGTTGAACTTTGCCTTTTTCGTGAATGGATTTTCAACGTAAGAATACAGGTTCACGGCCAACAAACGGCAGGAATCGTACGGACAAAGCGGAATCTCGCCACACGGATTCGTGGAAACGGTTTCGAAACCTAAATCCGAATAACAATCCGGCACCGATTCTTTGGCAATGGTGTCCCAGAACAGGATTCCCGGCTCGGCAGATTTCCAGGCATTGTGCACGATTTTGTTCCAGATGTCTTTAACGTGAACGGTTTTAGAGAATTTCGGATTCTTGCTGTGAATCGGATATTTCTGCGTGTACTCGCCATCGCTTTTCACCGCTTTCATAAACTCATCGTCAATTCTCACCGAAATATTCGCTCCTGTAATTTTCCCCTGCTCCAGTTTTGCATCGATGAAATCTTCAGCATCAGGATGGTTAATGGACACCGAAAGCATCAGCGCACCGCGTCTTCCGTCCTGCGCAACCTCACGCGTGGAGTTGGAATAACGCTCCATAAAAGGCACCAGACCGGTCGAAGTAAGCGCCGAATTTTTAACCGCAGAACCTTTCGGGCGGATATAGGAAAGGTCGTGACCAACGCCGCCGCGTCTTTTCATCAGCTGCACCTGCTCCTCGTCCACCTTCATAATACTTCCATAGGAATCGCTGTTGGATCCGTTTCCAATCACGAAACAGTTCGAAAGTGATGCAATCTGGAAGTTGTTTCCAATTCCCGTCATCGGACTTCCCTGCGGAATGATGTATCTGAAATCCTTAATCAGATCAAAAACTTCCTGCGCAGAAAGCGGGTTTTTATATTTCTTCTCAACGCGTGCAATTTCGTTTGCAATACGCCAGTGCATATCGTCGGGCGTGGTCTCGTAGAGATTGCCGTCGGAGTCTTTCAATGCATATTTATTAACCCAAACACGGGTGGCTAAATCATCCCCTTTGAAGTATTTCAAGGTCTCGGCATTGGCCGTATCAAACGAAACTGTGTGTAATTTTTTTGTTGAGACTGAACTTTCCATCATATATTTTTTTGACGGATTAAATGTACGCCAATAAAAAATGATGACAAAAAGTTTACAAATTTTTTATCGTATAAATTTGTTAATCAATTACTTGAAATTTATTAACAATCAAAAAGTTTACAAATATGAAAAACTGAAATATGATTTAAATCACAATAGTTAACTATTATAATCTTTCTTAATATGAATATCAGAAAACAATTATTGGGAAGATTTAACTACAGAAAGCAACAAATCTTCGTATTTTTTTAGAATAATCTCCTTGGAAAATCGGGATTTAATTGAATTTCTGATCGCTTCAACGTTGTGAGATTGATTGAGCACCTCAAGAATTTTTTGGGCAAATGCTTCGGGGTTTTCGATGTCAGAAATTTCACCGTTAATTCCGGGCCGAATAATTTCGTTGATGCCGCCCGGACAGTTATTGGCCAAGGCGTAAGTTCCACAAGCACCAGCTTCCAGCAAAACATTCGGGAAACCCTCATAACGTGAAGAAAGAATGAACAGATCTGCAAATTTCAGGTACTGATACGGATTTATCTGCTGCCCGTGAAAAATGACATTCTCCAGAGCGAGATCCATTTTTTGTTGCAGCAAGAGGTCACGGTCTCTCCCATCGCCTAAAATATGGAGCAGGATTTTTTCATTTTTGAGCTTTGAGAAAACTTTCAGAAGATTATCGAATCCCTTTCTCGCAGACAGATTTCCTATGGCCACGACATTTTTAAAATCAGCTTTGAAACTTTCTGGTTTTTCAGATTCTGCCAGTTTGTTTTCTATGAAATCAAAATCGACTGGATTGTTGATTTTCACCAGTTTTTCTTTTCTGATTCTGAAATTCTGAAGCAGGTCATTCATCATATCATCGCTCTGACAGATGATCCGATGAAAGTTATTGTAGAATTTATAGAAAAAACGGATGTCTTTCCTCGTCACGTGCTGCGATACCACATTGGTTTCTCTCGCGATGAAGCGGGTTTTCGGAAACATTTTGATGAAAAAAGAAATGTAGGCATTCACTTCTCCGAAACCGCTGAAAACGATATCGGGTTTGTGTTTGCGGATTTCATTCAGAATCGGCAACAGCGAATTTCGGATGCGTTCCGTTTTGATGTCGATGATTTCCACATCATCCCTGAGAATTTCCAGATACGCTCCTTCCTTGCGAATCAACAGAATTTTCGGCTCGAATTTTTCCCGCGGAAGATGGTTAGCAATGGTCGTCACGATGCGCTCTGCACCGCCGGCATTGAGATCGGGAAGAATGAAAATGATCGATATTTTTTTCATCAGATAAAAAAAATAAATCTTTTCTGCATAGTGCAAAAAAGACTTAAGGAATCAGGTAATTTTAACGTGAAATCGTTATTGTATCAGCTTCTGCTTTCCTTTTAGAATTAATAATAATCACGCCGTCTCGAGCTCTTTCGCCATAAATTGCTACTGCACTTTTGTCTTTCAGAACCGAAACGGATTCAATAGTTGAAGGATCTATTTTTGTTAGGATACCCTCCGCAACTTCTTCACCATCCAAATAATACAGTGGCTTAGTCTTTTCTTTGGATTTGTCAGAGATTACCATTTGTTGCTGAACTTTCTCTTCGCTTTTTTCCTTGTTCGTAATCTCTATTTGCTGTGCGGAAGTCATTGCTCCGAAAATGCATAGAATGGCAATAAAACTTTTTTTCATAGTATTTAATTGGCTACGTCTGAAATAAATTTAATTCTTAACATTCGTAACTCCTCATCGCTCAAATCGTCTCCGAATTCAGAAGTCAGAATTTTCATGCTGTCGCTTTCGCTTTCACCCATGAACTCCATGAATTCCTCCACGATGTCCTCATCAAAATTTTCTTCAATGTAATAATCAATATTGAGTTTGGTTCCTTGATAAACAATGCGTTCCATTTCCTTCAGCAACTCTTCCATCGTCAGATTTTTGGCTTTCGCAATGTCTTCCAAATCAATTTTCTTATCGGTATTCTGAATAATGAAAACTTTATGTGATGATTTGTTTGCAACGCCTTTTAGAACCATATCCTGTGTACGCTCAATATTGTTTTCTTCTACATATTTCGCAATATAATCTGCAAATTCTTTTCCGTATTTTCTGGCTTTCCCTTCACCAACTCCATACACTTTTCCAACTTCTTCAACAGTGATCGGATACTGTGTCGTCATATCTTCCAAACTGGGATCCATGAAAACGGTGTAAGGCGGAATGCCATGTTTTTTAGCCACTTTTTTTCGAAGTTCTTTCAGCTGAGTAAACAACGCCTGATCAAGACCGCCACCGGCATTTACTTCTACTTTTCCAGATTCAGATTTAATCTGATCCAAATCATAAGTCCGATCTTCTGCAATTAAGAAAGGCTCCTTATATTTTTTATCCAGAACTTTTTGTCCTTTTTCAGCAATTTTTAAAACACCATAAGTTTCAATATCTTTCTGAAGGAAATTCTGAACTGTTGCCTGTCTGATAATCGATTTCCAATAGTTTTCGGATTCTGATTTTCCCATTCCGAAAAATTCGGTGGTTTCCAGTTTATAAGATTTTGTAACGGAAGATTCTTTACCGACCATTACATTAATGAGGTCTTTGGTTCGGAATTTTTCGTCCAAAGTTTTTACCATCGTAAGCACTTTATTCAAATCCTGAGAAGCATCTTTCAGTTTTGGAGGAATCACGGAATTATCATCCATATTGGCTCCGTCGCCATTTTTCGGATCGAATTCTTCACCAAAATAATAAAGAAGATATTGTCTGCGACTCATCGAAGTTTCGGCATATCCCACAACTTCATTTAACAACTGTAAACCGATTTCCCGTTCGGAAACAGGCTTTTGTGCCAGAAATTTTTCAAGTTTTTCGATATCTTTCGGATCATAAAATGCCAAGCAATAACCTTCACCACCGTCTCTTCCTGCGCGACCGGTTTCCTGATAATAACTCTCCAAAGATTTCGGAATATCGTAGTGAATAACAAAGCGAACATCGGGTTTATCGATTCCCATTCCAAAAGCGATGGTTGCCACAATTACATCGCATTCTTCCATCAGAAATTTATCCTGATTGGTAACGCGGGTTTTCTGATCCAGTCCGGCGTGATAAGGCAAAGCGTTAATTCCATTTACCTGAAGAAGCTGAGCAAACTCTTCTACTTTCCTGCGACTTAAACAATAAACAATTCCTGATTTACCTCGGTTTTGGTTGATGTATTTTACAATTTCCTTGTCGATATTAATTTTCGGGCGGATTTCATAAAAAAGATTCGGCCGGTTAAAACTCGATTTAAAAACAAGGGCTTTATTCATCCCCAAAGTTTTCTGAATATCGTCCTGAACTTTCGGTGTCGCCGTTGCAGTAAGCGCAATAACCGGGACGTCGGCAATTTTATCTATAATGAGCTTCAAGTTTCTGTATTCCGGACGGAAATCGTGTCCCCATTCAGAAATACAGTGAGCTTCATCAATAGCAACAAAAGAAATTTTTACACTTTTCAGAAACTCGAGATAATCTTCCTTAATTAAAGATTCGGGCGCAACGTATAGAAGTTTTGTCTTTCCGCTTCGGATATCGCTGAAAACCTGAGTAATTTGAGATTTGTTAAGAGAAGAATTGAGAACGTGCGCAACGCCTTCCTCCGAAGAAAGTCCGTTCACCGCATCCACCTGATTTTTCATCAAAGCAATAAGAGGCGAAACCACAATCGCAGTTCCCTCTGAAATGAGCGCCGGCAACTGGTAACACAGAGATTTACCGCCACCGGTCGGCATCAACACAAATACATCATTGCCCTCCATAAGGGATTTAATGATATTTTCCTGTTGTCCTTTAAACTTCGAAAAGCCGAAATATTTCTTGAGTTCCTTCGATAAGTCGGCTGGTTTTGTCTTCATCTAAATTTGTTTGCTAAATTTGCATTCCACCCAAAGTTAAAAAATAAATATTAATAATTCAATTTTCTTTGGGGTTAATAAATCATTAAAAAAGCGGTATATTTTGGAGGCATCATCAATCCTTAATCTTGCAAAAAATGCACTGGAAATAGAAATCAGCGAGCTTCAGAAACTCAGCCAACGACTGGATGAATCTTTTGTGCAAACCGTTGAAATCATCAGTTCGGCAAAAGGAAAACTCATAATTGTGGGCATCGGAAAATCTGCTCATGTGGGCAACAAAATTGTGGCTACTTTAAATTCCACCGGAACGCCCGCACAATTTCTACACGCTTCGGAGGCCATACACGGTGATTTGGGTGTAATCCAGAAACATGATGTTGTGCTTTGTATTTCGAACTCAGGAAACTCACCCGAAATTGTCAATCTGGTTCCTTACTTGAAAGAATATTCTTCCGCTCTAATTGGAATGACGGGAAATCTTAATTCCAAACTTGCTGAAGGTTCTGATGTGGTGCTGAATACTTTGGTGGATAAAGAAGCCTGTCCCAATAAATTGGCGCCTACAAGCTCTACAACAGTTCAGATGGCTTTAGGCGATGCCCTCGCTGTTGTTTTAATGGAATTAAAAGGATTTAAAGAGAACGATTTCGCCAAGTTTCATCCAGGAGGAAATTTAGGTAAAAATTTAACCGCCAAAGTGGAACAGTTTCTTTCATCGCAAAAGCCAATGGTTTCAGAGAAAGCCGGGATTCGTGATGTGATTATTTCTGTGAGCAGCTCCACTCACGGAGTAACTGTTGTAACCGAAAATGAAAATATTCTGGGCGTAATTACCGATGGAGATCTTCGCCGAATGTTAATGAACAAAGAAAATCTGGATGGTCTTATTGCTAAAGATATTATGTCGGAAAATCCTAAAACGGTGGAAAAAGATTCGCTAGCAAAAGAAGCAATGCGAATTTTGAAAGACAATAATATTGGGCAGTTAATAGTAACCGATCAGGGAAAATACTTCGGAATTATCGATATCCACAGATTGCTGGATGAAGGTATCAACTGATTTTATTGAATGAGTTTTTCGACAGATTTCTGCGAAAGTCTGTTTTTCCGTTAATATTTTTTAATTTCGCAAACTGAAAAATCAATCCAGTCCTTCTGTGAGCAACGATAAAGAAATGTCCTTCCTCGGACACATTGGCGAACTTCGTGGTCATCTTATCCGATGCATCATCGCAATTGTTATCGGCGCAATTCTGGTGGGGATTAACATCAACTGGATTATGGATCATATATTCTTTGGTCCAACCAAAAACAGTTTTGTTACGTTTGAACTGATTAACCATTATTCTCAGAAATTCACCGGTGCGGACAGCATTCAACTTCCTGAAAATTTCGCTGTGCAGCAGAAAAAAATGATGCAGCAGTTCAATGTGATGATGTCGGTTTCTATTTTTGGAGGCATCGTGGCGGCGTTTCCATACATCATTTGGGAACTTTGGAGATTTATCAGTCCGGCGCTTCACCCCAACGAACGAAAAAACTCAGTTTTCGTTATCAATTTTATCTGGATTCTTTTTATTCTCGGGATTTTAACGGGCTATTTTCTGATTCTTCCCTTGGTGATTAACTTCGGAATGTTGTTTCAGATTTCAGATTCAATTACCCAACTTTTTGATCTTACAGATTATACCACACTTTTTCTGCAGGTGGTTTTAGGCATGGGAATCATTTTCCTTTTTCCGGTAATTGTTTATTTTCTCACTAATATCGGAATTCTTACTCCAAAATTTCTGAAAACATATCGCCGTCACGCTATTGTTTTGATTATGGTTGTAGCTGCCATCATAACTCCGGCCGACGTTTTGAGTATGCTCGCTGCAGCGTTTCCGTTGCTGATTCTTTACGAATTCAGCATCGTAATGTGTGCATATACCCATAAAAAAGTTTTGAAAAGAGAGGCCGAAGCTGCGAATATTTCTTAATTTTTTGCAGCATTTCTATTTGTTTTTCTTTGAATTCGGGCCCCGCTTTCACTCCTCGCTTTTTCACTTGCTTCACAAGTAAAAAGAGCTCAAACAAACCGTTCAATCGGGGCTGAGCTGAAGTTTATATATTCGCTCCACCATTTTTTCTATCTTTGGATTTCCAGAATTTATTTCCTTCTCATGAAAAAGTTACCGTTTTTATTGATATTGTTCGCCACAACAAGCTGTGCGCAGAAATATACATCCGAAGATTCGCTGAAAGGATCCGACACCCAATTCCGTAACTTTTGGGATGTTAAAAAATACGAACTGTCTGTAGAACCCGATTTCGAAAAAAAATCTCTTTCCGGAACCAACCGAATTACTTTTGAAATCACCAGAGACGTCACAAATCCTGTATTTCAGGTAGATCTTCAGCAGCCGATGAGAGTAGAAAATCTCACTGCTTCATTTCCTGTAAAAAACTTTAAGCACGAAAAAGATTTCATTTTTATCACTGCTGCAAAAAAGTTTAAGAAAGGAGAAACATTTTCGATGGACATTTCCTACTCGGGAAATCCAACCATTGCAGAAAATGCGCCTTGGGACGGCGGTTGGGTTTTTAACCTCGACATCAACGGAAATCCTTTCGCAAGCGTGGCACAGGAAGGAATTGGGACTTCGGTTTGGCTTCCAATGAAAGACATCTGGAATGATGAACCCGACAACGGAATCGTAATGAAAATCATTACTCCAAAAGATTTGGTGGGTGTAGGAAACGGCCGACTTATTTCTGAAGAAAATGACGGACAGAAAAAAATATGGACTTGGGAAGTTACAAATCCGATTAACGGCTACTCTATTGTTCCGAATATCGGGAAATATGTAAACTTTAAAGACACGTACAACGGTGAAAAAGGAAATCTCGATTTGGATTATTGGGTTTTGGATTATAATCTTGATGCCGCAAAAAAACAGTTTCAGCAGGTAAAACCTATGATGCAGGCTTTTGAATACTGGATGGGACCATATCCTTTTTACGAAGATTCATACAAAATTGTTGAAACGCCTTATCTCGGGATGGAACATCAAAGCAATGTGGCTTACGGAAACGGTTACCGCAATGGGTATCGTGGCCGCGACTTATCTGGAACCGGAGTTGGTCTGAACTGGGATTTCATCATCGTTCACGAAACCGGACATGAATGGTTTGCCAATAATGTCACCGCTAAAGATCATGCGGATATGTGGATTCATGAGGCATTCACTTCCTATTCAGAAACGCTGTTTACGGAGAATTACATGGATAAGGAATCAGCGAACAGGTATGTCATCGGAACCCGCGGAAATATCCAGAACGATATTCCGATTATTGGCGAATACGGCGTAAGAAAATCCGGAAGTGGAGATATGTATTACAAAGGCTCCAATATGCTTCATACTATTCGTCAAGTGATTAATAATGATTTAAAATTCCGAGAAATTTTACGCGGTTTGGGTAAAGATTTTTATCATCAGACTGTGACTTCCAAGCAGGTTGAAGATTATATCAGTCAGAAATCCGGAATTGATTTTTCTACTGTTTTCGACCAATATTTGCGAACGACAAAAATTCCAACACTTGAATATGAGCAAATCGGAAATCAACTGAAATTCAGATACACGAATACGGTTGAAAATCTGAATTTACCGCTAATTCTAAAAAACAGCAACTTAAAAATTAATCCAACAAACGAGTACCAAACTGTGACTTTAAAAGATCAGTCACCGGTACAATTTGATGAAAACTATTTTGTAAATTACGTAAAGTAATAGATTGTTTTTTCGGCGGCGGCTTCGCTGCCGCCGAAAATATTTAGGATCAAAATCAACTGTTTTTCATTGTAATTCGAAACGTACTTCCTTTTCCAATTTCGGTGTGAGCAACTCGAATATCACCTTTATGATACTCCTTCACTACTCTTTTCGCCAGTGAAAGACCTAAACCCCATCCTCGTTTTTTGGTGGAATAGCCTGGTTTAAAAGCTTTTCTTCTTTGTGCACGCGTCATTCCGGATCCGGAATCTTTGAAATCAATCACCACATTTTTGTTCTTTTCATATAGCGAGATATTCAGTGTACCGTCGCCTTTCATTGCATCAACTGCATTCTTCACAAGATTTTCAATAACCCAGCTCACTAGTATTCTGTTGTGCGGAATCAGAATTTCTTCGCGCGGCATTTTCAGAGTGAACGCCACTTTAGTTGATATTCGTGATTTCAGATAATCGTAATTCAGCTGCAGCGTTTCATTAATGTTTAAATCATTCAGTTCGGGAACTGAGCCGATTTTGGAAAAACGCTCCGAAATGGTTTTAAGCCTGGAAATATCCTTCTCAATTTCTTTTACGCCTTCGCTGTTTTCATTCTCCATACGCAGAATTTCAATCCAGCCAATCATCGACGAAAGTGGAGTCCCGATTTGGTGAGCAGTTTCTTTCGCTAAACCTGCCCAAACATAACCTTCATCAGTTTTTTTTATGGTTCTCAAAAACCAGAAAGAGAAAAATATGTACGCCAAAATCAGTGTCCCTAAAATATAGGGCGAATAACGGAGATTGTTCAACAGCGTCGAGTTCATGTAATACACATACTGGTTGTTTCCATTGGGCATTTGTAGTTCTATTGGATCGTACGAATCTCCCATTCTGGAAATCAGCGCTTTCATTTTCTGAGAATTATTCTGAATATCTTCCGGAACATTTCTCATAAAATCAGGACCTATTGGAATCCTGTTTTTATCTGTAACGACAACAGGAATTGTGCTGTTCGTTTCATTAATCTGTAAGATTAAATCAAGCGCCGCAAGATCCTGAACCACAGTATCCTGCTGATATTTAATCGCGGTGGCAAAAAGTTCAATCCGTTTAATTTCTTCCTTCCGGAGATAATCAACAAGAAAAATTGAAGCCACCACAACTCCTCCAACTGCAAGAGTTAGAAGCAGATAGATAAACCAGTTGTTGATTTTAGACAGAAAACTGCGGCTTCGCATCCTCATATTTTTCTATTTCAGAACATTTAAAACACGGTAAAGCGCATCACTGATTCCACTCCCCTGATAATTGTTGATGATGATAGCGAAAACATATTTTTTTCCGTTGGCAGCAGTGTGATATCCGGCGAAAGATTTCGTGTCTTTCATTGTTCCGCTTTTCATTTTCATGCCGTTTCCCTGCGTCGGAAACCCATCATAAAACTCGCTGAACCAACTTTGTTTTTTGCTCCATAGCAATGCCTGAACTTCTGCCCTTGCCGAAACATAATTCTGTGGAGAAAGTCCGCTGCCGTCAGCAAAATTAATCATCGCACTGTTGATGCCTTTTCCTTTCCAGAAATCTTTCATATAACTGATTCCTGCATCAAAAGTTCCACTGTTCTTTTTTTCACGAGCCATTGTTTTTACCAGAGTTTCGCCGTAAAGATTTACACTTTTACGCATAAACCAATACACAATTTTGTCCATCGTCGGCGACTGATATTTAAGTAAGACATTATTCTTAGGAGCTTTCTGAACTTTTTCTGAACGGATAGTTTGTTGCGAAGCGGAAACGACTTTACCGTTAAAAGAAATCCCCGAAGATTTTAGCCAGGATTTTATTTCTTCTCCCAAAGTAAGAGGTGGATTTGGCGTGGCACCAGAAACTGTTATGTTTTTTCCGGGCAAAGTTCCATTGATGTACGCAACTTCTGAGTGTGGTGCTGTAAAAATTAAACTCTGGTCTGAACTTCCACCCGTTTTCACTTCATTCACCCAGTTAACACCAGGAAGCGTGATGTTGGCAGATTTCATTTGGCTGCCGTTCATGTTAAGATCAAACTGATTTTCTCGCCAGTTAATTCCCCAAACTCCAGCTCCGTAATAATTTCCCATATCGTCCCACGGCCAACCTCCGGGAACAGACTGAAAATCAAAGTGAGAATCATCAAGAACCAAATCTCCAGTAATGGAAGACACTCCTTTATTCTTCAAAGCATCAACCAATTTCTTCTGAAAATTTTCGGGTTTGTAGCCATCATATCGCCAGCTTCCTAAAGTTGGATCGCCATTGGAAAATAGATAGAGATCACCTTCCAGTTTTCCTGCAGAAATATTACCTGAATGCGAAATAGTTGTAGTATACCTATAATCTTTTCCTAAAGTTTCCAAAGCAGCGGCGGCTGTAAAAATTTTCTGTATTGATGCGGATGAAAGTCCTTTGTTTCCCTGATATTCATATATGAAATTCCCGGCTTCGTCCGAAACATAAAAAGAAAGATTTGCGGAATATGCTGCAGAAGAATTGAGTAAATTTTTTGTGGCTACGTCCAGTTTCTGCTCAATTCCTTGAGAAAAAATCAAAGGTGAAGTCGCTATAAAAAACGGAAGTAATCTGTTCATTAATAAAATTTAATTCAAATATAACTATTAATTTTCAGGTTTATTACGCACGTTGCCCTCTCAGAATAAGAAACAGCAAGGAATTCATAGTAATTTAAATCGCTAAAAAATTTTGAGTTTAACTAGTCCTAAATTTCCGTTTTTACTGAATTTTCCCTATTTTCGTAATTCTCATATGATGATGAAATGGTATACGATTTAGAGCAGGAGAACAAGGAAATCCTCGCAAGATATAAAGACTTAATTTCCAATACCTACCGAACGCTGGATGAAGAAAACAACAAACTCATCCGCAAAGCGTTCGATATTGCTTTGGATGCGCATAAAGATCAGCGCAGAAAAACTGGCGAACCCTACATTTACCATCCGATTGAAGTAGCGAAAATTGTTGCCAATGAAATCGGTTTGGGCGCCACCTCCATTGCCTGCGCACTTCTTCATGATGTAATTGAAGATTCTGACTATACATACGACGATATTTCTAAGATTTTCGGAAAGAAAATCGCAGACATAGTGAACGGACTTACCAAGATTTCCGTGATGAACAGTCAGAATATTTCAATTCAGTCTGAGAATTACAGAAAACTTTTATTGACGTTATCAGAAGATTTCAGAGTAATTCTTATAAAAATTGCCGACCGACTTCACAATATGCGAACGCTTGACAGCATGCTTCCTGATAAGCAGAAAAAAATTGCGTCAGAAACGGTTTACATCTACGCTCCGCTTGCGCACCGCCTCGGTTTATACAACATCAAATCAGAACTTGAAGATCTTTCGCTGAAGTTTAATAATCCGGATGTTTATCATGAAATTGTTGATCAGTTGGAACTTGCCAAGGAAAGCCGTGAACGTTATGTTGAAGAATTCAAGAAAGAAGTTTCCGAACAGCTAATTGAAGAAGGATTAAACGTCACCATTAAAGGCCGTGCAAAAGCCATTTCTTCCATTTACAGGAAAATGCTGAAACAGGGTGTTGCGTTTGATGAGGTTTTCGATAATTATGCCATAAGAATCATTTATAAATCAGACCAGAAAAATGAAAAATTTCTGGCGTGGAAAATTTATTCTATCGTTACCGACCTGTATCACAGCAATCCGCAACGTATGCGTGACTGGATTACGCAGCCGCGTTCCACTGGTTATGAAAGTTTGCACCTTACGGTTTTGGGGCCGGATAAAAAATGGATTGAAGTTCAAATCCGCTC
Source organism: Bacteroidota bacterium (assembly GCA_023458415.1). Lineage (GTDB taxonomy): Bacteria > Bacteroidota > Bacteroidia > Flavobacteriales > Weeksellaceae > JAEWZO01. The sequence goes on along the minus strand of JAEWZO010000013.1, from coordinate 11,724 downwards.
CGAAAGAATGGACGATATCGCTGAAAAAGGTGTTGCAGCTCATTACCGCTATAAAGAAGGTTTTAAAGGAAGTCAGGACGACAGAAATTTTGACCGTTGGGTAACTGAAATCCGTGAGGTTCTGAACAATCCGCAGTCTTTGTCGACACTGGAACTGATGGACAACATTAAACTGAATCTTTATTCCAAAGAAGTTTTTGTCTTTACACCGAAAGGTGACACTAAAAGTTTACCGATTGGTTCAACTGCGCTCGATTTTGCATTCGCCGTTCACTCCGATCTGGGAATGAAATGTCTTGGCGCCAAAGTGAACGGAAAACTGGTACCAATTTCGTATGTTTTGCAAAACGGAGATCAGGTCGATATTCTTTCTTCACAAAACCAAAAACCGAAAGCCGACTGGCTGGATTTTGTTGTTACATCGAAAGCAAAATCTAAAATCAAGGCCATTCTTAACTCCGAGAAAAACCGATTGGTTGAGGAAGGAAAAGAAATTCTGCAAAGAAAAATGCGCCACGCAAAGCTTAATTTCAATGATGATGAAATTAATAAAATGCAGAAATTTTTCAACCTGAAAACCTCGCAGGATTTGTTTTTGGGATTCCAGAACGGCACGCTCGACACAGGAGACATTAAAAAATATTCTGAAGGAAAAGGACTTTTCAGCAATCTATTGCAGCGTTTCAGAAAGTCTTCTGACAAAAAAGAAATTACGAGCGAAACCTTCGACTCTAACCTCGATCTTATCGTTTTCGGCAAGGATGAAGAAAAAATGAACTATTCATTCGCAAAATGCTGTACCGTAATTCCGGGTGATAAAATTTTCGGATTTATTACGATTTCTGATGGAATTAAAGTACATAACGACAACTGTCCGAATGCCATAAATCTTCGTGCACAATACGATTACCGTGTACTTCCTGCAAAATGGGTGAACGAAGAAAGCTTCAAAAACCGAGTTCGTATCGAAATTGAAGGACTGGACAGAATGGGAATGATTAACGACATTACTGCCGTGATCAGTAATTCCATGAACATGGACATGAAAAGTATGTCGATTGAGTCCAACGATGGTATTTTTCTTGGCCACATCAACCTTGAAGTTAGAAACAAAAATCAGCTCGAAGAAACCATAAAACAACTTAAAAACATCAGCGGAGTTTCCAAAGTAAAAAGACAATAAATGGAGTTAACAAAGTATTTCAGCAAATTTTTTCACAGCAATCAGGCATCAGGAGTTATTCTACTTTTATGCGTAGTTTTTTCGCTTCTATTAGCGAATTCTTCGGCAGGAGTGCACTTCCAAAATCTGCTGGATAAAGAAATCGGCACCGATATTTTTCATCTTAAATATCCAGTAAGCATCTGGATAAATGACGGACTGATGGCCGTTTTCTTCTTATTAGTTGGTCTGGAAATAAAACGTGAAATTGTTGAAGGTGAACTTTCCAGTTTTAAAAATGCGTCACTTCCAATTTTTGCAGCGATTGGCGGAATGGTCGTACCTGCGCTTATTTACTACGGTTTAAATGCAGGAACACCGTACAGCAAAGGTTGGGGAATTCCGATGGCTACAGATATTGCATTTTCTTTGGCTATTGTTTCAATGCTTGGGAAATCTGTTCCTGCAGCCCTCAAAATTTTCCTTGCTGCATTGGCTATCGTCGATGATTTGGGAGCAATTCTGGTAATTGCCATTTTTTACACGGAACAGTTGCACTTGGAATATTTATTGATTTCTGCCGGAATTGTTCTGTTGCTTATCGCATTAAACTATTTCAAAGTTACAAAGCATATTTTCTACTTGATTCCCGGTGCGCTACTTTGGTATTTTATGCACCATTCAGGAATTCATGCGACTATTGCAGGTGTTTTGTTGGCCTTTACAATTCCGACCAATATCTCAACCACTGAAATTTCACCACTTGAAAAACTGGAACAGAAACTTCATTTACCGGTAAGTTTTATCATTATGCCGATTTTTGCTTTAGCAAATACCAATATAGTTCTTCAAAACGGAATGGTAGACGGACTTTTCACTCGCTTCGGAATGGGAATTATTCTTGGTTTACTGCTAGGAAAAATGTTGGGAATCTGTCTTTTTTCGTTCGCTGCAATCAAACTGAAAATCAGTAAGCTTCCTGCTTTTGCATCGTGGACTCAGATGATTGGTGTAAGTTTATTGGCAGGTATCGGATTTACGATGTCGATTTTTATCGCGCTCCTTTCTTTCAAAGGGCATCCAGAAATTCAGTCGGAAGCAAAATTTGCGATTCTTATTGCTTCAATACTTGCAGGTTCTTTAGGGTTTATGGTTCTAAAGTTTTCGAAGAAAAAGCATTTAGAACAACAATAAAACAAACCTTACCTTTTTTCGACAATAATTTTATGATTATCACCCGGTTCCTCAAGATCCGGAAGTAAATCGGCATCGAAACTGTCGGTGGTTGAATTCATCTCTTCTGCAATCATTTTTTCAACCCGAACTTTCTTGATGGCAACATTCAGTTCATTTCCTAAAAGAATAAGTATAATGTTGATATTCACCCAAACCATTAGTAAAATTATGGACCCAATGGAACCATAAAGAACGTTGTATCGTGCAAAATTTCTCACATAAATTGCAAAGAAATAGGTAAGAATAATAAACAAAACAGTCGTCAATACCGCGCCCGGAAAAGCCTGTTTCAGCGTTGTAATTTTAAGACAGCCGACCCAATAAAACAAGGACAATAGAAAGAAATAAAACAACGGAAAGGAAATAAAACCAATGATTTTCGAAAGGTTGTCCACAAACCAAGAAATATCTATTTCCGGTGTAAAAAGTTTCAGTACGACCTCGCTGTAATAAATCCCTAAAAGCGAAGCCATTATAAGCACAACAAACGCAATGGTAATTAAGAAAGCCACAAAATATTCTTTCACTACTCCCCTTTTTAAATCGGTTGTTTCGTTGAATCCATTGATGAGCGAGTGCGTCCCGTTGGTGGCAAAAATCAAAGCAAAAATAATCGTGATGTTGCTGATGTTCTGCATATTCGGAACGATAAATTTCTGAATATACGTTGTAACATCCGACTGGATATTCGAAGGGAAAACATTACCCATCAAAACCTCAAATACATAAAACTGAAGTTTGTCGTAATGTGGAAGTAGCGGCAGCAACGAAAGCAGGAACAGAATCAGCGGAAAAAGACTTAGAAAAAAGCTCCAGGAAATACTTGCGGCCAATCTTCCGATCTGCATTTTAAAAACGCCCTGCCCGTAAATCTCGAACATTTTCCACAGAGAAATTCCCAAAAAAGGAATGTGCAGATCATCAAGATAACTGTGGATTTTTCGGATAAAATTCGGGAGTTTTACCGCCATTCAGACTATATTTGCAGAACAAATATAAGAAATGAGAATCAATTTGGTATACATCGGAAAAACAGATGACCGCGAAATAGAAAACCGCGTAAAATATTACCAAAGTCGCCTTCCAAAACACTGGAATTTTGAAATCACGGAAATTGCTGATGTGAAGCATGCCAGAAATCTCAGTCCCGATTTACTTAAGAAAGAAGAGGCAAAACTTTTTCTGAGCCACACCGAAAAATCCGACTATATAATTCTGCTGGATGAAAAAGGGAAACAGTTTACCAGTCGAGAATTTGCCCTGAAAATTGATATTTGGATGAACGCTTCAATTAAAAGAGTTGTACTCTTTATTGGCGGCGCATATGGATTTTCAGATGAAATTTACAAGCGTGCTAATGAAAAAATTTCTTTATCGAAAATGACTTTCACGCATCAGATGATTCGGCTCTTTATTGCAGAGCAGCTTTACCGCGCAGATCAGATTCTACAGGGAAAACCCTATCATAACGATTAGTTTCGCGAAGCTAGGTTTTGTGAAATTTTTCTTTTGTGAATTACTTTCAAACTTAACGTGGCGAAAAATCCGCCGATTAAAAATCCCATTGCACCGCCCATGATAATATCTGCAGGATAATGAACACCCAGATAAATACGGCTGTACGAAACCATTGCGGCCCATGCGAAAAGAATCCACGGTAAAAATTTCAGTTTATTTCTGAGCATGATGCTCATAAAAGTCGCAATAAAAAAGGTATTGGAAGCGTGTGCTGAATAAAAACCAAACTGTCCTCCACATTTTACTTCGCGCATTAAGTCTTCCAGCCCGGGTTCATGGCATGGACGAAGCCGCGCAATTCCGTATTTAAAAATCCCGGAAAGCTGATCTGAAACAGTAACACCCAAGGCAATAAAAACAAGGATATACAACAGGTTTTTGAGCTTGTATTGTTTGTAAAGAAGATAAAGGAAAATAACGTAAAGCGGTACCCAAATCCATGTTTCGGAAACCATCAGCCAGAAATTATCAAACCTGCGGTCGCCCAAATTATTAAGGTAAAGAAAAAGTTCCTGATCTTCCTGTAAAACTTCGTGCATATTATCGGCTTACTGGACCTTCGTAACTGTCGTTTTCGGCAAGGTTTTCCTTTGGTTTTGGAGGTTCCGAAAGAATGTCTTTCTTGATATTTTCCACCGGATTAAATTCTTTCGCGGCATCTTTCACCTTATCAATTTCGCGTTTAATCTCGGCAACAGGATTATCGGTTTCCTTCATAATTTCGGTCTTCACATCTTCCATGGCGCCGCGCATTTTGCGCACACCCTGCCCTAAATCGCGCGCAATTTGCGGAAGTTTATCCGGTCCGAACAAAACAACGATTGCCAAAGCAATCAGAAGCATTTCGCCAATACTCAGTTCCATATTGCAATATTACAAAAATGTTGACGAAAAGCCAGTTTAATCATTTTAGAAAGTTACTACTCCTAAAATTTTCTCTTTTTCGAAAAAGTGTAATGTGCAATGAAAGCACTGATGACCATTAAGATAAAAGCCAGGAAAAACGGCGCTCCCGGAAAAAGAAACGGTGCCGAACCGTGTGTGAAGTAGTAAAATGTTTGCGTCATTAATGGCGGTCCAACAATGGAAGTTAAACTTACCAAACTGGCCAAAGCTCCCTGCAGTTCGCCCTGTTCGTTTTTCGGAACTTCTCCCGAAATCACGGATTGTATCGCAGGACCTGCAATTCCGCCCAAACCATACGGAATAAGAAAGGCAAACATCATCCAGCTTTCGTTCGCAAATGCGAAGAGAATCATCCCAATTGCATACAGCATTAAACCGTAGATGATACTTTTTTCGTTCCCGATTTTTGGCTGAATGAACCGAATTAAATATCCCTGGACCAACGCAGCCATCAAACCTGTAACACCGAGAGAAATTCCTACGAGTTTCTCTGTCCAGTTGAATTTGTACATTGTAAAATACGTCCAGTTGGTCTGTACTGCGTGTCCGGCGATATAAATAAAAATCATTGCGACAATCAGTCCAAGAATTTGTGGATACCTTTTAAGCTGAAGCAATGATCCGACCGGATTTGCTCGGCGCCAATTGAACGGACGTCGGTTTTCTTTTTCAAGACTTTCGGGAAGCACAAAAATTCCGTAAAGAAAATTCACTAAACATAAAATAGAAGCCGCATAGAAAGGAACTCTTGAACCATAAGAACCCAGAACGCCACCTAAAACCGGACCAATGATAAAGCCTAAACCAAAAGCAGCTCCGATCATTCCGAAATTTTTTGCGCGGTCTTCATCTGTGGAAATATCGGCGATGTATGCGCTTGCCGTTGTGATACTTGCGCCGGTAATTCCGGAGAAAATTCGTCCGACAAACAGCCAAAAAATGGTTGGCGCCAATGCCTGAATCATAAAATTTATGGAAAAGCCCAACAGTGAAAAAAGAATGATCGGACGGCGTCCATATTTATCGCTCAACCCACCTAAAACAGAAGCGAAAACAAACTGCATGGATGCGTAGACAAAACTCAACCAACCGCCGTACTGCGAAGCAACGCTGAGATCGTCGTTATGAATCAGTTCCTGGATCAGCTGCGGAACTACGGGAATTACAATTCCCCATCCGGTAATATCAATCAGAAGCGTAATGAAGATAAAACCGATAGCAGCCGATTTCTGATTTTTTTTCATCCTGCGAATTTAGACATTTAAACATAAAAAAATGTCCCCGAATTTCGGAGACATTTTGTATTCTGAGTAGATTAAGCTGTTTCTTCTTCTACCGGTTTTTTTTCTTTGATAAGGTCTTTTTTGGTTCCTTCGATACCTTTTTTCTTCAGTAAATCGTAGGATACCGCAGAAGCGATGAACCACGTTGAATACGTACCGAAACCAACACCAATTAACAACGCAAACATAAATCCTCTAAGATTTTCACCACCGAAAATAAAGATGGCCAAAATTACAAGGAAAGTAAGGAACGCCGTGTTAAAGGTTCTACCCAACGTACTTGAAATAGAATCGTTGAAGAGACCTTTTAGCGTAAGAGCTTTTTTCTCGTTCAGATATTCACGGATTCTGTCGAAGATAATTACGGTATCGTTGATGGAGTAACCCAAAACGGTAAGAATCGCCGCGATGAAATCCTGATTCACCTCCATGTTGAAAGGCATAATATTTTTCAGAAGTGAGTATGCACCCAGAATTACAATGGCATCGTGAACAAGTGAAGCAATTGCTCCTGTTGAAAACTGCCATCTCTTAAATCTGAAAAGGATGTAGAGGAAAATACCGATCAGTGCAATGGCACAAGCAAGGAAACCACCGGTTTTAATATCGTCTGCAACAGTTGGTCCTACTTTCACGGAACTGATGATACCGTAATTTGAACCGGAATCTTTAAACCCTTGAAGTGACGCATTCGCCGGAAGGTAAGTTTTCAGACCTTCAAAAAGCTTCTGTTCCACTTCCTGATCCGCTTCCAGGCTTTCCTGATCTACTTTATAGTCAGTTGTAATTTTCAATTGGTTGGCTGTTCCGAAAGTTTTCACATCAACTGCGCTTTCTTCACCATTAATTACAAACTGCTTCTGCAAACTTGCATCTGCATCTTCAGAATTAACATCTCTGTCAAAACGAACTACATAACTTCTACCACCGTTAAAATCCACACCGAATTTGAAGCCGGATGTAATAATTGATCCAAGAGCAACAAGGATAATAACTGCAGAAATAATATATGCGTATTTTCTTTTTCCGATAAAATCGAACCATGTATTTCTAAAGAAATTTTTGGTCATCGGTGTCCAAACAGAAAGTCCTTTTCCTTTCTGAAGACGGTTGAAAATCATAATTCTTGTAAGAAGTACACACGTAAACATCGACATGATGATACCAATACCTAAAGTAACGGCGAAACCTTTGATTGGTCCTGTACCGAAAATATACAATACAATTGCTGTAAGTAAAGAGGTAATGTTACCGTCAATAATCGCGGAAAGCGAGAAGTTGAAACCTTCTTTATATGCTTCTTTAATATTTTTTCCTAAGAAAAGTTCTTCTTTGGTTCTTTCGTAAACAATTACGTTCGCATCAATTGCCATCGCCATCGAAAGTACGATACCCGCAATACCAGGAAGCGTTAAAGTGGCATCTACGGAATCCATAATTCCCATCAGGAAGAAAAGATTCAGAACCATCGCAATTACAGCATAAATACCAGCTCCACCGTAATAGAAAACCAAGTAAATTACCATGATAATAAATGCGATAATGAAAGACCAAAGTCCGGACTGAATAGATTCAGCTCCCAAAGATGGTCCTACAACTTCGGCCTGAACAATTTTTGCACCTGCCGGAAGTTTACCTGCACCCAAAACATTCACCAAATCCTGCGCCTCATCCTGAGAGAAGTTACCGGAAATCTGTGTTCTTCCGTTCGGGATTGGCTCGTTTACGTTTGGTGCTGTATAAACCACTTCATCCAAAGTAACCGCAACTGGTCTATTTACGTTTTTCTCCGTCATTGTTTTCCATTCTTTTGCGCCTTTGGAGTCCATCTGCATATCTACCACAATTCTACCCAACTCATCGTAGTTGATTCTTGCAGTTTCCACGGCGCCGTCTACCGGAGCTTTCTGGCTGATGTTGCTGCGAATCGCATAAAGTGTAAGATTGCTTTCGTCACCTAGTTCCGGCTTGTAGCCCCACATGAATTTGGTGTATTTGATGTTGGACGGACGAAGATCTTGAGCGATTTTAGATTTTAGAATTTTGTTGATTGCAGCTGTGTCAGAAATTTTGATGTTTGCAACACCTGCATTTCTCAAAGAATTCAATTGAAGCAAATTCAGAAGATTGGTGTTTTTTGCCACACCCATAGAATCTCCTTTTGCAGCAACCGCCGTTGAAAGTGTTTCGAAATAAGGATAAATCTCGTTAATTTGCTGTACTTCCCAGAACTGAAGTTTTGCGGATGTGGCAAGCATTTTCTTTACACGGTCGACATCATTCATCCCCGGCATTTCCACAGAAATTCTTCCGGTTCCTGGTACTCTCTGTACGTTCGGCTGCACAACACCCATCTTGTCGATACGCGTTCTGATTACTTCATACGCAGTACCTGTTGAAAGTTCGATTCTGTTTTTAACAATCTCCTGAACTTCGTTATCTGGAGTGTTATATTTAATTTCTGAAATATTGGTATTTCCAAAAATTTCCGGATCAGCAAGTTTTAGGTTGGTACCTTTTTCTTTATTTACCGCATCAAACTGAGTAAAGAAATTATCAATATAACTACCTGTAGAACTTTTCTGTACCTCATCAGTTCTGTTCAGTGCTTCTACTAAAACAGGATTTTCCGAGTAGTTGGTAAGGTTGTTAATCAGGTCTCTTTGGTTGATTTCCAGCAATACGTTGATACCGCCTTTCAAATCCAGACCTAGTTTCATCTCCTTCTCTTTTGCTTTCGTGTAATAAAGCTTGGTAAGACCAAGATTCAGTGTGTCTTTAGAAAGCCTGTCAAGTTCCTTTTGGTATTTTACCGGATCGCCTGCTGAAACTGCAGTAGCCTGATTTTCAATTTTGCTGGTGTACCAAGTTGGTAACAGTTCATTAAGGCAGATAATCCCCAAAATGATGGCAACCAGTGTAACTAGTCCTTTTCCTTGCATTGTATAAAGTTTACAACATTAAAATTATAGGGCGCAAATATAATGATTTCCAAATGAATTAAGAATTATTAACACCCTATTTTTTGACCCGAAATTCTGTACGAAGCTGGAAGATCATCACGAAAGAGATGATGTATGATTTTCTTCTGCTTTACAAACCACCATAAAGCGGAGATTCCCCCTGTATCGCCTGTTAAAAGGTGTTTGAGAAACAAACTGATAAGTGTCATTTATAATATCTATCAAGGTTGATTGCCAAGCAGTTAATAAGTTGTAATTTTGCAGCCGAAAAAAAATAATTGAAATAAAAAAAATTTTACTCGTTTTTTCAGTTGCTGCAGCTATAGGAATAAATGCGCAAACTGATGGAAAAGTGGGAGTTAATACTCCTTTGCCACAAGTAACTCTTGATGTTGCAGTTAAACCCGATGTTACAACTTCTTTAGACGGATTGCGTGCACCACAGATAACTGGTGCTCAACTTCGGGCAAAAACGTACACCGATGCTCAAACCGGTGCATTGGTTTATGTTTCTGAAGCTGATACTGCACCTGCAGGTCAGACAGTTGATGTTACTTCAGTAGGTTATTACTATTTTAACGGTGCTGCAGCAATTAACAAGTGGGTTCCTATCACGCTTTCTGCGATTGAACCGTGGAGAAACGCAGCAGACGATTCACCTGCCACAGACAATAATCAAAACATTTACCAGAACGGTAAAGTGGGAATTGCAAAGGCACATGTAAGTGCAAACGATCCAGATCTTTCTATTGGAGGAAATGGCCGAGCAACTTTTGGTATGGAAAACAATGCTGCAATGGCGGCGAAAAATGCATCTGGTGCTTACGAAGACTTTCTGATACCAAGAGCAAGTAGCGGAATTACTTACTTCGATTACGGAAGCGGAGGAATGTATATCCGTAATAACTCGAAGGTGCCAACGATGACAATTACGAATAATAACCTTGTGGGAATTAACAATGAATCACCTGTAACAAGACTTGATGTGAAGTCTGTTGCCCCTGGTAATGCGTTCAGAATGGATGATACGACACAGGGTGAAGGCAAAGTTCTTACATCGGATGCAAACGGAAGAGCACAGTGGAAAACTGCAACTTTAAAAGCTGCACCGGGAGCACGAAAACTTTTTGCAAATTCTGATACTCCTCGTCAAACAGATCAGAATCTCACCGTTATTGATAATAATTATACGGTAAGAATAAAGCAAGCTGTTTTTACCGATCCAACAGGGTGGTATTCACTAATCAGCAGGTGGTATTACATTCAAAATACATCTAGTAATCAGGGTAGTACCGATTTGGGTGCTGCACATTTCAGGGTGGTAATTTCCGACAGCCCTGATACAAATCTTGATGCCGGTAACATCGTATACGAATTTCGGGCTGCAGTAAATGCAGATTCGGTTAGTCCGCCTAGCGGCTCATTGATCTATCTGGAGCAAAATAAAACCTACTATGTAAAAGACGTTTCCAAACATACAAGATATGATATTTCCGGCGAAAGGCAATTTTTTGTTCGTCCTTTGGAATAATTATTATCTATTTTATAGAATGAAAAAGCTGGCTATTTGCCAGCTTTTTTTATACCGTCATCGAGAATATTCTGGTTTCCGGTTTGTTACGAAGCATTCTTAAATCAAAAGTCATTGCGACATTTCTTGTGAATGCTCTCCCCTTTTCAGTTATGGTTATTGAACCTTCGGAAATTTTAACCAAACCGTCATCCTCCATTTCTTTAAGCTGATCAAGCGAACTTTCTAGTTCCGGAACGAAATTTTGCGCATCCCAGGAAGTTTCCAGTCGGCACATCAGATTCAGGATATGCTGTCGGATGATGAGATCTTCTTCATCCAGCATATGACCGCGGAATACCGGAATTTTGCCTTCTTCCACTCTTTTCTGATAGTCTTCCACAGTTTTTTCATTCTGAGCAAACGCATACCACGAATCGGAAATTGCCGACATTCCCAAACCTACCATCAGCTGCGTTTTGCTGGATGAGTAGCCCATGAAATTGCGGTGAATTTTGCCGTTCAGCATGCTTTGGTACAGATCATCGTGCTCCAAAGAAAAATGATCCATCCCAACTTCACGGTAACCAAGTTCTTCCAAAAGCTGTTTTCCGTTTTCGTACAGTCTGCGTTTTTCTTCACCACTCGGAAGGTCGTTTTCATCGAAGCCGCGTTGTCCGACACCTTTGATCCACGGCACGTGTGCGTAGGAATAAAACGCAAGACGGTCAGGTTTCAGTTCCATGGTTTTGCGGATGGTATGTTCCATTTTTTCCCAGGTTTGATGCGGTAATCCGAAAACCAAATCATGCGAAATACTTTTGTAACCTATTTCTCTGGCCCACTCTGTTACTTTTTCTACATTTTCAAACGGCTGAATTCTGTTGATGGCTTTCTGCACCTGCGGATCATAATCCTGAACACCGAAACTGCAGCGCCTGAATCCTAAATCAAACAGGGTCTGAAGATGTTCCCTGGTCGTATTGTTAGGATGACCTTCAAAACTGAATTCGGGATTTTCAGCAATTTCTGCTTTGGCAAAAATTCCTTCCAGTAAAATTTTCAGATTTTCGGGAGAGAAAAAAGTAGGTGTTCCGCCTCCCAAATGAAGTTCTTTGATTTTTGGTTTGCTTCCGAACAGATCAA
>JAEWZO010000012.1 GCA_023458415.1 Bacteroidota bacterium | reverse complement strand
ATAAGAATTTTTTCCGTGGATGAACTCATTTTTTTCTGTTATAGTTATGCGAACAAAAATAATAAAAATTATGCTCAGCCGAAAGGTTGTAAGCAAGTTCCGCTCTCCTTTTTTTAAAGCAGTCAATTAGTTTTAGTACTTTTAGATTCTTAATTTCAAATCAAAATGATTTCACGCTTTTTCAGTCTGTTTTTTCTGAGCTTTTTTGTTTTTTCGTTGGGTCAAAAATCTGATCTCGAAAAAATTACGCGTGGAAATGCAGAAGCCATAATCGGTTTCCTAGCTTCTGATGCTGTTGAAGGCCGTGAAGCCGGAAGCAAAGGCGGAACAGTTGCAGCGGAATATATTATTTCAAAACTGAAGGAAAACGGAATTCAGCCATTGGGAACGTCGTATTTGCAACCTTTTGAATCCTTTCAGCGCGTTTCTGGAAAGAACTTGAGATGGCAATCGACAGCCGATTCGGTGTCCGCTGTAAAATCTGAAAAACTGTACCGTTCACTTCAAATGAATAATATTCTGAGTGTTATTCCGGGAAAACGGACGGATGAATTCGTGATTGTCGGTGCACACTACGACCATTTAGGTATAGATAATCGACTTTCCGGAGACCAAATTTTCAACGGTGCCGATGATAATGCTTCAGGCGTTTCGGCTGTTCTTCAGATTGCCAAAACCATGGCAGAAACGAAACGACAACCGCTGCGAACGGTGATTTTTGCCTTTTGGGACGGAGAAGAGAAAGGTCTTTTAGGTTCGAAATTTTTTGTGGAACAGTTTCCTCAAATCAACCAAGTGAAAAGTTACCTGAATTTCGATATGATTGGCCGCAACAACATTGAAGATCAACCGGAACATGTCGTTTTCTTCTACACTGCGAAAAACAAAGATTTTGAACATTGGCTTCGTTCCGATATCAAAAAATACCATCTGAAATTAAAACCCGATTACCGCGCATGGGACAATCCGGTTGGCGGAAGTGATAACAGTTCGTTTGCACAAACCGGAATTCCGATTCTATGGTATCACACGGACGGACATCCGGATTATCATCGACCAGGCGACACGCCTGAAAAAATCAACTGGGAAAAACTCATCAACATTACCAAAGCCGCCTATCTGAATGTCCTGAAAATGGCTAATGAAAAAGATTATTAATTCATAATTACTAAAATGAATCAATTTAAATTCAAAATCGTACTGCTTCTTCTTTTTGTAAATTTCGTTTCAGCGCAGTTCACCGGATTCAATACTGTGAAGGAAGTCCGCGTAAAAAACAAAGGTGTAGTGGTTTCCGCGCATCCTTTGGCGAGTGAAGCCGGCGCAAAAATCCTGAAAATGGGCGGAAATGCCTATGACGCAGCGGTTGCAACACAACTGGCTTTAGCGGTGGTTTATCCGCAGGCGGGAAATATCGGCGGTGGCGGTTTTTTGGTTGGCGTGAAAAATAACGGTGAAAAATTCACGATTGATTACCGCGAAACGGCGCCGGCAAAATCTTCCAAAGACATGTACATCGATGCGAAAGGAAATGCAGACACCAATCTGTCGCAAAACGGAAGGTTGGCTGTTGGAGTTCCGGGCTCTGTCGCAGGATTTTTCGAAACTTTGAAGCACTGTAAACTTTCGATGAAGGATTTGATTCAGCCCTCAATCGACCTTGCTGAGCAGGGATTTGCAATTACCGAACGGGAAGCCAATCTGCTGAATTCTCTTCGCGAAAGTTTTCTGAAACATAATTCGTTGCCAACCGCTTTTGTGAAAAATGAAAATTGGCAAGCCGGCGATTTACTGATTCAAAAAGAACTTGCAGAAACCCTGAAACGTATTCAGAAAGACGGAATAAAAGGATTCTACGAAGGTAAAACCGCAGAACTGCTTACCAAAGAAATGAAACACGGAAACGGAATTATCTCCCTTCAGGATTTGAAAAATTACAAAGCTGTCGTTAGAAAACCGATGGTCTTCAATTATAAAAATCATGAAATTGTTTCGATGCCGCTTCCCTCTTCAGGCGGAATTCTTTTAGCGCAAATGCTGAAAATGAGTGGATTTGAAAATCTGGAAAAATTTCAGCACAATTCAACAAAAGCGGTGCAGATTATGGTTGAAGCCGAACGCCGTGCTTTTGCCGACCGCGCTGAATTTATGGGCGATCCCGGATTCATCACTGATAAAACAGAGATGCTGATTTCTGATGAATATCTAGAAAACCGCTGGAAATCCTACAATCCGAATCAGGCAACTCCAAGTTCAGCTGTTGGAAAAATCATCAAACCGGCTTCAGAATCTACAGAAACGACACACATTTCGGTTCTCGATAAAGAAGGAAACGCTGCTTCCGTCACCACCACGCTCAACGGACTGTACGGCAGTAAAGTTGTGGTTGCCGGCGCTGGATTTTTCCTGAATAACGAAATGGACGATTTCTCCATCAAGCCGGGCGTACCGAATATGTTTGGTGCGGTGGGCGGAGAAGCCAATAAAATTGAGCCCGGAAAAAGAATGCTTTCATCGATGACGCCGACCATTGTTCTGAAAAACGGAAAACCTTTCATGGTTGTTGGAACGCCGGGTGGAACTACAATTCCAACTTCTGTTTACCAAAGTATAGTAAATGTAATTGATTTCAAACTTTCTCCGAATATGGTTATTAATGCTCCGAAATTCCATCATCAGTGGCTGCCAGAAACCGTGTCTGTTGAAAAAAACTTTCCCGAAACCACCATTGCAGATCTTGAAAAAATGGGCTATAAAATTCAAAGAATCTCCGCTATTGGACGAACAGAAATGATTATCATCGATGAAAACGGAACCATAATTGGAGTTGCTGACGGACGCGGAGATGATTCCGTTGCGGTAGAATAATCAGACCAAAATATTCAGACTCTTAGGAAGCACTTTCACTTTCACCGGCGATTTAATCTTTTTGAAATCGCCGTCGATATGCCAGTTTTTGGTGTTCACTTCAAATTCAATTTCAGGAACGGACAAATAGGTAAGATAATCGTCGTCTTTCAGTTTTTTGGTGAACATTTTCAGTGCAAAAAGCAGCGAATAATACAGTGGAAATTTTTTCACCAAAACCACGTCGAGCAAGCCGTCGCTTTTGCTGGCATGCGGCGCGATGTATGCGTTGTTCCCGAACTGGCGCGTATTGGCAACGTTCAGCATCAGATATCTTCCGTTGTGGATCTTATATTTCTCATCAAAAAATTTCACCTTAATCGGTTTATACTGGAAAAAAGTCTCAATCGAAACTTTGATGTAATTTTTAAATCCGCGCGAAGTTTTCTCAAATTCTTTCACCACTTTTCCGTCGAAACCGACACCGGAAACATTGATAGAAAAATTACCGTTTACCGTGAAAGTGTCAATTTTCCTGGATTTTTTTGTCTGGATTTTTTCCAGCAGTTCATCCAGGTTTTTGTGAAAATTGGTCTCGTTAGAGAATCCGTTTCCGGAACCCGCAGGGAAAATGGCCAGAATTTTTTCCGTGTTGATCAGCTTTCGCGCAACAGACGAAATCGTTCCGTCACCACCGATTGCGACAAAAATCTCTGTTCGGTCAAAATTATCTTTGATGAAATTTTCGGTTCCTTCAAAAGATTCAGAAATATAGAAATTGGGATTTTCAACCTTCTTCTTCAGTTCATTCAGAAAAGGATGGTAGTTTTTCTTGGCAGAAAAAGGGTTGATGATGAAAGCGACATTTTTCACGGCTCAAAAATAAAAAATGCTTCCGGTTAGGGAAGCATTAATTTCACTTAACTGACATTCTGCTTTTGAATTCCGGCTTCAGTGCTGCAGAAATTGCCGAATACGGAACTTCAATTGGAATAATTCCGGCCGCATACGCCGCGATTTCGTACTGTCCGTAAACGAAGGTTATTTTCTCGTTATCGAAGTAGAAATTCTGATTATACGTAACTTTTTCTGGTTCAAAAAGCATGTCTTTGCCGCCTTCTACTCTGCTTAGAAGTATTTCATTCCAGTTTACTTTAGAAACATCTACGATATCTTCCAATTTTACAATTTTCTGATTCTGCGTATCCACAATTTTATAGTTTTCGTACGCATAACCGTGGGCGCCGCCTGTGTAGCCATATCCGGAATAATTTACCGTTAGGAAACCGTTCTGTTCGGAATGAACATTCATTTCGGCCACCTGATCCCAAACTTGCGGAAATGTAGGCATATATTCACCGGAATCGCCTTTCATAATGTTGAAATAATTCTGCATATCCTGCTTCAGCGCAGTGTAAAGATTTTCTTTGGAATAATCTGCAGGAATAGTTACTTTTTCATCGAATTCCTTGCTGTATAAACTGTCGAGCATTGGTTTTTCCAGTCCTGAAAATGTTAGAAGCTTATGGTTGTAATCGAGAGTCAGCGTTTCAGAAACGACGAGAGAATCCTGCACACGCAAAGAATCAATACTAATCTTTCCAGTTGATAAGCTGTCCGTCTGATCGATGGTTGTAGTATGGTTTTCGGTTTTAGTTTGCTTGCATGAAACGGCGACTAATGAAAGTGCCGCTGCAATGATAATCGTGTTTTTCATTTACTTATTTTTTAGTCAGTGCATAGGAAGCAAATAAAATTCCAAATCACAATAAAAATAAAAAATGCCTCCATTTTAGAAGCATTTTAAATAGACTTTATAAGTCAGTTATTTTTTCACCAAGCTGATTGCCTGATTTTCAGACTGAAGAATTGTAGACCAAATATGTTTGAAGGCCGGATAATATTCTTTCGGATAATCAGCACTTGCAACGGCCACTTTACTCACTACTTCCAGAACATTTCCTTTTTGTGAAGCGCTGTAAGAATAAGTAATTTCCTTATCCTGAGTAGAGATTTTCTTTCCTTTCGGAAGTTCCTCAATCGTGTATCCGTCAGGAATTGTAATGTTCACTACTTTCTCTCTTACAAATGGAGAAACAAGGTCAATCTGGTAAAGACGCGTTTCGGTTTGGTCGAATTCATTCTTAGTTTTTCCTAAGAAAAGCATAGGATTAATGATGATTTTCTGACCTACTTTATCTGCGAAGTTGTTGGCTTCAAACTTCATCGAACTTTCAAAACCACCATTATCTACAATATCGCTATTGATATCAGTAAAATTGATCCCGAAATTTTCCGGATACGATTTTTTGTATTTCTCGTTGTTTTCGTCGTAGTTGGCTTTTGCTCGCATCGCAAAAGCTCCGGTGTCGAGGTCTTTATAAGTTCCTGAAACCAGTCCGTCTTCATCTACTTTTGCATCCAGCTTCAGCGTATTTACGCTTTGTGTCGTATTAACCAAAACAATTGGAGTAGCTTCGGATTTTTTCAAAAGCACGCCCAAATCGTTCCAGTCTCTTGGAGGTAAATCATTCGTAGCCGATTGCTTAGAAGTGGCATCATACACATAAAATTTTCCGCCTTCTTCCACCGCTGCGATTACGAAATCAAGACTTGCGATATTGGGTGCAGAAATATTCAGCGCTCCGTTTTCAACGGTTGAAATTGCAATCGGGTTCGCATTAAGACCTGCTTCTCTAAGCATTGCAACCAAGAAAAGATTGATATCTGCTGCGTTTCCTGATTTTGTATCAATCAGTTTTCTGAAACCTTTATCAGTAAAAATTCCGCTGCTTCCGTCCCACGTAAACATTTTCTGTACGATTCTGAAAATCTTATCTGCTTTATCCGGTTTTGAAGCTAAAGCTGCAACATCCGCCGGAATAAATTCTTTGGTTAGTCTCTGCTTAGCAAGCTCCAACCCAAACTCTTCATCTTTCTGAAGTCTTTCGTTAATCGCCGTCCAACTCGTTGAATACGATGTAAACTGATTATTGAAAACGGTTGAATGAAGTTCTCCTTTCACTTTTGTTCGGTAATTGTCAGAATTCTTAACAAAGTTTTCCGATTTGAAAGGTTTCACGTTCGCAAAACCGAAACGGTACGTCTGATAAACACGGGTGTAAAGGTTAGTTTTGGCCACGTCACGAAAATGCGGTTGTAAATTTCCTGTATAATTGATACCGTAAGCGATGTGTTCCGGTGTATCGAAAACATACTCTGTATAAACAGAAGGAACATCCAACTCGATTGTAATTTCCGGAATTGCATAAATAAACGGTGAAGAAACCGTGTAAGAATACTCAATTACGGAACCGTCCTTAACGTTTGGAAAAGCAAATTTGTTTATAGTAACGTATTTGTCTTCCTTCGATTTGTATTTGGAACTGTTTTCAACTTTGGTAGAAACTTTTTTTCCGTTTTCAAGGTTGTGTGTAAAACCTTTCAGACCGATAATTTTCTCAGTTCTGTGGTCTTTGGAGGAACTTACAGGAATCTCAAGGTTCAGCATATATTCTGCTTTTTCCTTGTTATAGATTTTCACGCGATAATGATAATTTCTTTCCAGTGTACCGCTTTCAGGATCGATACGGAAATGAATTGAACGGTATAGAATTTCAGCCGGAGCTTTCGAATCTATTTCTGAAGCAGTTTTTGTAAGGTATTCGTCTGAAAATGCCGGTGGATTAAGAAATTTGTGCTGAGCCATCACCAGATAACTGAAGATTGCAAAGCAAAGGATAGAAATCTTTTTCATTTTATTTTTTTGTGATAAGAATTTTTGCGTTGTCGTTGCTCATGATTTTTTTGCGGAAAGCAATATAATCGTTGTATTTTTCTTTTGGGTGAACGCCTTTTTTAAGCCTAAGAACACGCTCTACCAAAAGGTTAGAATCGTCTTTTCTTTTGATCTTTAATGAATAGTTACCGAACTCTGTTGAAAGATCCACATCGGACGGAATATCAGAAATTGTATATCCTTCCGGCATCTGGAATGTGAACTTATACTCGTCCTGAGTATCAAAACGGATTTCCACAGGAAGCATTCTTTCATCATCGTTTAGCAAGCTGATATCCGCAAAAACCGGAACCGCACGGAAAATTTTATCCGAACCTACAGATTTTGCATAATTCACTGCTTTTAAATCTGCTGCGAAACTGATCACCGCTTTATCTTTATCGTTCACCAGATTTTCAAGACCGATACTTTCCAGACTTAACGTGCTCCACTGAGATTTCAGATAATTGGTTCTCTGTTTAGCATCTAGCCCGACTACAGGCATTCCGAAATCGTACTGACTGCCTGTAAGTTTAACCGACGCTTTTGATGTTATTGAATTGTCTTCATTCAGTTTAAGATTCATTGAAAGAATTTCCTTGCTTTCCTCCGCGGAATAAACCGGCGTTTGTAAAATATCAATTCCGTCCGGTTTCACAGCAAGAACATTTCTACCCGTTGTGGAAAATCCCATGTGGTTGAAAGCGATAGTTTGGCTCGTATTTTCCAGCCAGATATTTCCGTTCTCGGTTGGAACCACTAATACAACGTGGTTCCCACCCATTTTAGGAAAATCTGCATCGAAGGAAACCGGCGAACTGTTCATCGTAATTATGCTGTAATACGACGGAATTCCAGCGGCATCCAACAAAGTTTTCATGTAGTTGGTTAGAGCCTTACAGTCACCATACCCTTTTTTCTGAACTTCATCGGCTGTCATAGGTTTCCAACCACCAATTCCCAATGCCACGAAAATATATCGTGTTTTATTCTGCATGAATTGATACAAAGTTTTCACTTTTTCAGCCGTACTTCCCTGCAGATTCAAAGCGGCAACCTCAGCTTTTATTTCCGGAGTTACGGTAGAAACCGGCGCCAGTAAACTGCTGTAATACCAAGAACCGAAATCTTCCCAGGTTGTAAGTCCGCCTTTGTGACCTTCCAGATTGAATGACGAAAGAGCAAAACTTACTTTAGGTAGAATTTTTTCGGGTTCCGGCGCAAAAGTCTCATCTTTCAGAGCAGGAACATTTTCGTAAGTATACGTTTTTCTTGTTCCGTCTTCTGACGCAGTTACATTGGCGTAATTATGAACGGATGGATAAATTTTCGTACGAAGATCGATTCCTGAAGTATTGTTTACTGTGAACGAACTTTTTTCCAATGAAATATTTTCGGATTCGAAAGGAGTGAAATCCGGAATAAAAACGGTGTTTTCTGTGTCGTAGGTGTAAGAAAATTCAACGGTGTAAGGATATTCTGTAGCGGCAAACGGTAAAACCATTATGCGGTTATCGCTGTGAAAAGTTCCGCCGGAATTGTTTGAATAATCCTTAAAGTCTGATTTTCCGTAGGTTTTCAGTTTGTTTCCGTTCTGGTCGTATACTACAACCTTTACATTTCCAACACGGTCTCCTTTTTCGTAGGAAACCATTGGTGTAGAATAATTGCTGCCTTCTTTGTTGAGAACGGTCATCACAGTTCGAATATTCAGCGACATTGCATCAACCTTGGAAATATTGAGGACTGAAGCATTTTCCCTGATCACCACATTTGCATTCTTCCTCAGCTCTGCGGGAATTTCGGCTACCGTAAAATTTTGCGCATAAAATGTCGCAAAAGCTGTTGTAGCAGCCAATAGATAAATTTTGTTCATTACTACTTAAATACTGTTGCAAATTATAAATTTTAGTATAAATACTAAAGTATTTGTGAAGCTTTTTCCAATAACATGATAATAATAATGTTCGGAACAAAAAAACCACTCAACTACTGAGTGGCTTTTCTATTTATTTGCTTAAATGTTACGCGTCAATTCTGGCGTACACTGCATTTTTCTCAATAAATTCACGGCGTGGCGGTACCTCATCTCCCATCAGCATCGAGAATACATTGTCTGCTTCAGCGAGACTTTCAATGGTTACCTGCTTCAGAATTCTGTTTTCAGGATTCAGTGTTGTTTCCCAAAGTTGCTCAGCGTTCATTTCACCAAGACCTTTGTAGCGCTGAACTTCAACACCTTTTCCGTCGGCTGCCATTTCGAGAGTTTTTTCCTCACGTTCTTTCTCGTTCCAAGCATAGATTTTCTTATTTCCTTTCTTCAACAGATAAAGCGGCGGCGACGCGATGTACACATAACCATGCTCAATAAGCTCTTTCATGTAGCGGAAGAAGAATGTAAGAATCAACGTAGAAATGTGAGAACCATCGATATCGGCATCGGTCATAATAACCACTTTGTGATATCTCAGCTTGCTTAAATTCAAGGCTTTTGAATCTTCTTCAGTTCCTACGGAAACTCCAAGTGCTGTATAAATATTCCTGATTTCCTCGTTATCGTAAACTTTATGTAGCATTGATTTCTCCACATTCAGAATCTTACCTCTTAACGGAAGGATTGCCTGGAAATGTCTGTCTCTACCCTGTTTTGCTGTTCCACCTGCAGAATCTCCCTCTACAAGGAAAATTTCAGAAATTTCAGGATCCTTGGATGAACAGTCAGCCAGTTTTCCCGGTAATCCGGAACCTCCCATTGGAGATTTACGCTGAACTAATTCTCTTGCTTTCTTAGCAGCCTGCCTTGCTTTTGCCGCAAGAACCACTTTCTGCACAATCTGCTTCGCTTCGTTTGGATGCTCTTCGAGGAAGTTTGTAAGCATTTCGCCCACAATTTTATCCACCGCACCGGAAACTTCGGAGTTCCCCAGTTTAGTTTTGGTTTGCCCTTCAAATTGCGGCTCCATCACCTTTACTGAAATCACTGCTGTTAATCCTTCACGGAAATCATCACCGGTGACTTCAACTTTTTCTTTCTGTGGAAGCCCCAATTCATCAGCAAATTTTTTCAGCGTTCTTGTTAAAGCTCTTCTGAAACCAGCCAGGTGCGTCCCTCCTTCGTGCGTGTTGATGTTGTTTACGTAGGAATGAAGATTTTCGTTGAATGAAGTGTTGTAACGCATAGCTACTTCAACAGGTATTCCTTCTCTTTCGCCTTCCATGAAAATTACATTCTCCATGATGGCTTCGCGGTTTCCGTCGATATACTGAACAAATTCTTTCAAACCGCCTTCAGAAAAGAAAGTTTCGGTTTTGAAATTTCCTTCTTCATCTTTCTGTCTTTCATCAGTCAAAGTAATCGTAATTCCTTTGTTAAGAAAAGCCAGTTCTCGCAAACGCGCAGCCAAAGTATCGTAGTTGTAAACCAGTTCCTGAAAAATAGTATCGTCCGGCTGGAAGAAAACTTCTGTTCCTCTTTCTTCGGTAGTGCCGATTTCTTTCACCTCCTGAAGTGCCTTTCCTTTGGAATATTTCTGCTGATAAACAGTTCCCTCTCTGAAAACGGTAGCAACAAGAGAGTTGGAAAGTGCGTTAACACAGGAAACACCTACACCGTGAAGACCTCCGGAAACTTTATAAGAATCTTTATCGAATTTTCCTCCTGCTCCAATCTTGGTCATAACAACCTCAAGTGCAGATTTCTGTTCTTTCTCGTGAAAATCCACCGGAATACCACGTCCGTTATCTCTCACGGAAACTCCGTCTCCCTCATGAATTACAACGTTGATCGTATCGCAGTGACCTGCCAAAGCCTCATCAATCGAGTTATCCACTACTTCATAAACCAAATGGTGAAGCCCTCTTGTCCCTACGTCACCAATGTACATTGATGGTCTAAGGCGCACGTGCTCCATTCCTTCCAGAGACTGGATATTATTTGCTGTATATTGTTTTTGACTCATATTTTTTTTGATTTCTGCCGTCGATTTTGTAACCCGGCAAACTTAAAAATGTTTAAAAAAATCGAATGTTTTCGCTAAATGCAAAGACTAGCAAATATCGGAAAAATTAACGAGATATGAAAGCAAACCCATCTTAAAAAACCTTAAAAGTTATCAACATAAAAACCCTGAAATTTTGTCTGATTCGATGATTCGATTAACACCAAAAAGAACAAAAAAAGCGAACTTTTTAGGTTCGCTTTTATATTTATTAGTCGGGATTTTAAAGTGCCGACATCAACAGTTGATCATCTGTTTTTTCAACTTTCACAAGGTTGTTCTTTGTAAGATTTTTTGAAGCCTTGTCCCATTTCTTTCCGGAAAGTTGGCTGCGTTCTTTTACTTCCGAAAGTTGCATCGGAGTTTCCTGAGAATTTAGAATTTCCAGGATTACTTTTTCATCCTCACCAAGTTCGATTTGTGGAGCTGATTTTTCCGGCTTCATTTGCGGGAAGAATAAAACTTCCTGAATCGAAGGATTATTCGTTAAAAACATAATTAAACGGTCCATCCCGATTCCTAAACCGGAAGTTGGCGGCATTCCGTATTCCAACGCACGGAGAAAATCCTGATCGATAAACATCGCCTCATCGTCACCTTTTTCGGAAAGTTTCAGCTGATCTTCGAATCTTTCCCGCTGATCAATTGGGTCATTTAATTCAGAATAAGCATTCGCGATTTCTTTACCGCAAACCATCAGTTCGAAACGTTCTGTTAAACCTTCCTGGCTTCTGTGTTTCTTCGTCAATGGCGACATCTCAATCGGGTAATCGGTGATGAAAGTCGGCTGAATGAAGTTTCCTTCACATTTTTCACCGAAAATTTCGTCAATAAGTTTTCCTTTACCCATTGTTGCATCCACTTCAATTCCAATAGATTTTGCGAAATCGTAAAGTTCCTGCTCTGTTTTTTCAGTAATGTCGAAACCTGTAAATTTCTGAATAGCTTCCGTCATCGAAATTCTTGGATATGGCGCTTTCCAGCTGATTTTATGCTCACCAAACTGCGATTCTGTCGTTCCATTCACCTGAACAGCACAGAATTCCAATAGTTTCTCGGTGAAATCCATCATCCAGTTATAATCTTTGTAAGCCACGTAAATTTCCATGGCAGTAAATTCCGGGTTGTGCGTTCTGTCCATCCCTTCATTTCTGAAGTTTTTCGAGAATTCATAAACACCGTCGAAACCTCCAACGATCAATCTCTTAAGGTAAAGTTCATTGGCAATTCTGAGATAAAGCGGAATATCCAAAGCGTTGTGATGCGTAATGAACGGTCTCGCAGCTGCACCTCCAGGAATTGCCTGAAGAATTGGAGTTTCCACCTCGAAATAGCCTGCTTCATTAAAAAACTGACGCATCGCATTGAACAGTTTCGTTCTTTTTACAAAGATTTCTTTGATATGCGGATTCACCACCAAATCGGCGTAACGCTGTCTGTAACGCAGTTCCGGATCAACAAATGCATCATGAATATTTCCTTCAGCATCTACTTTTGGAAGCGGAAGCGGACGGAGAGATTTGGTAAGAAGTGTGAAATTTTTCACCATCACGGTCATTTCTCCAACCTGAGTTTTGAAAAGTTCACCTTCAATTCCGATGATATCTCCAATATCCAAAAGGTGCTTGTAGACTTCATTGTAAAGCTCCTTATCCTCACCCGGACAGATTTCATCACGGTTAAAATACACCTGAATTCTGCCTTCCGAATCCTGAAGTTCCGCAAAACTCGCTTTCCCCTGAATCCTTCTGGACATCAGTCTTCCCGCTAATTTCAATTTCTTACCTTCCTCAAAATTATCCTTGATGGATTTTGTAGTAGCTGTAATTGTATATTCGTCTGCCGGAAATGCGTTGATTCCCATGGCAGTAAGTTTATTCAGTTTTTCCCGGCGGATGATTTCCTGTTCTGATAATGACATTCTTTTTCTTTTAGAAGTTGCAAAAATACGGATTTTTCACAAAAAAAAAGACAGCGTTGAAGCTGCCTTAATATTGTTTAATATTGTGAATAATTACTTCAATGTCATGATGTAAGCCACCATTTTTTTAGCATTTTCTTTAGTTAATCCGGAATGTGGCGTCATAACCGCAGAACCCCAAACACCGCTGCTTCCTTCAATAATTCTGCTTGCCAGAAGCTCCATATTTTCAGGTGTGTTTTCGTATTTGGCAGCTACTTCTTTGTACGATGGACCGATTAACTTCTCGTCTGTCTTGTGACAGGTTAAACAGTTTGCTGTTTCAATTAAAGATTTTCCTTCTTCTTCCGGTGTTAAAACTTTTTGCTGAGCTTCATTTTGCTGAGCCATTTCTGCATTTCGAGCTGCATTTTCATCAATTGGCTCCTCCTTTTTTGAGCATGAAAAAGCCACAAAAACGGAAAAAGTAAGAAGTAAGAAAGTTTTCTTCACAATAATTAGTTTACATTCACAGTATCCAAAACAACATCCACAGAATCCGGAGCCGCAACAACAGTTTGGTCTGCAGCTTTTGTTGCATCAGCAGAATCCACCACTTCAATTTTTGGTTCTTCCAGCATAATAGTGCTGTCCTGTTCGTAAGATGTTTCTTTTTTATTACAGCTTGCAGCCACCGCCGCAACAAATGCAAAAGCCAATAATTTTTTCATTTTTATAATATTTAGTTTCACAAAAATAGAATTTTTCAGGTAAAAACCTTGTTTTGCGCGTGTTTAATTTTTTGTTTCAAAATTTCACAATTAAATTTCCACAAAGATTATCACCTCCATTTTGCTATTTTTGCGCGATGAAAATTCTTGTTTTCGACAATTACGACAGCTTTACCTACAACCTTGTTCAGATGATTGAGCAGATTGCAGATAAAACCGTTACTGTTGCGAAAAACGATGAAATTTCGCTCGAAGAAATTAATGATTTCGATTACATTTTTCTTTCACCCGGACCGGGAGTTCCTTCTGAAGCAGGAATTTTACTGGACGTCATCAAAGAATTAGCTTCGAGAAAACCCATTTTTGGAGTTTGTCTCGGTTTGCAGGCTATTGCGGAAGCTTTTGGTGGAAGTTTGATTAACCTGCAGGAAATTTACCACGGTGTTGCGACAGAAGCCACTCAAATTGCAGAGCACAAAATATTCAAGAATCTCCAGGAAAAACTTCAGGTTGGCCGGTATCACAGTTGGGCAGCAGATCCGAAAAACTTTCCTGAAGAACTGGAAATCACCTCGGTTGATGAACACGGAATGATTATGTCGCTGAAACATAAAAACTTAAACATTCACGCTGTTCAGTATCATCCGGAAAGCATTCTTACTCCGATGGGCAAAGAGATTCTGAAAAATTTTCTTTTCAATTAATTATTCGTTACATAGGATTTAATTCTTTAAATTTGCAGACAGAATTTTAACAATGACAGCAACCCAAAACAGAAAAGTTGAGTTCCGTGATCTTGGCGTGATGGATTATCTTCCGGCATTTGAGTATCAGGAAAAATTAATGAAATCCATCATCCAGTGGTAATCCTTGTACGCCACATAGATTTCCATTGCCGTAAACTCCGGGTTATGGGTTCTGTCCATTCCTTCGTTTCTGAAGTTTTTGGAGAACTCGTAAACTCCGTCGAAACCACCAACGATCAGTCTTTTCAGATAAAGTTCGTTCGCAATTCGTAAATAAAGCGGTATATCCAAAGCATTGTGATGCGTGATGAACGGCCTTGCAGCCGCACCTCCCGGAATAGACTGCAGGATGGGTGTTTCAACTTCAAAATAGCCAGCATCATTGAAGAAGGTACGCATCGCGTTGAACAATTTGGTTCTTTTGACAAAAACTTCCTTTACCTGCGGATTAACCGTTAAATCTACATAACGCTGTCTGTATCTGAGTTCCGGATCGTTGAAAGCATCGTGAACCACGCCGTTTTCATCGGTTTTTGCCTGTGGCAGCGGTCTTAAGGATTTGGTTAAAAGCGTGAAATTCTTTACCATAACCGTCATTTCACCAACCTGTGTTTTGAAAAGTTCGCCTTCAACTCCAATAATATCTCCGATATCCAAAAGGTGTTTGTAAACCTCGTTGTACAGTTCTATCATCGTTTGGGCAGATTTCATCGCGGTTAAAATAAACCTGAATTCTGCCTTCAGAATCCTGAAGCTCCGCAAAACTTGCTTTTCCCTGAATCCTTCTGGACATCAGTCTTCCGGCGAGCTTCACCTTCTTACCTTCCTCAAAATTTTCCTTTATCGATCTCGTCGTATCGCTGATGGTATATTCTGCAGCAGGGAATGCATCGATTCCCATCTCGGTAAGTTTCTGTAATTTTTCGCGGCGGATGATTTCCTGTTCGGATAAAGACAGTTTCTTTAAATTTTTAGACTTGCAAAAATAGTGATTTTTAAAGAAAGGCCGGAAAAGAATAACCTATTGCCTTTCTTTAACCACAAAAAGTTATTTTAAATAAATAGTGAAAAGTACTGTCTCTTAAAGAACATAAAAGTTTTAAAAAAATCGCAAAACTTATTTTGCCCTGTGATAATTGGAGATTGCAGCATTATTCTTTTTTCCGACTCAGTCATCACTTTAAAATCATTCTGAATTTTAAAAAGGGGGAATAAAAAACTTTTAATTTTTATTTTTAAAATCCAAAATCATTTTTATATTTGTCCCAATGAAAGCAATCACAAACAATACTTGGTGGTGGCCGCTCAAACTCTCGTCGGGTCTGGCGCACTAACCGTGTATCCTGTTTGCAATAGCATAAGTAAGACTTTGACGATAGCGTTGAAGTCTTTTTTTTATTTAAAATGATATGAAAACTCAAAAAAATATTTCCGTAAAAACCACGGTAAAAGTTGTGATGAGCGACCTCTTCACGCCGGTTGGAATCTACCTCAGACTCCGCGACAAATTCCGCGACACGGTACTGCTTGAGAGTGCCGGAAACCAAAACAGCGAAAACAATTTCTCGTACATTGCCGTGAACGCCATTGCCGGAATTGAAATCAGCAACCAGAATGAAGCTGAAATAAAATTCCCGCTCGAAAATTCTGAAAAAATTAAGCTAAAAGAGGTGAAACTGACGGATTTGCTGTACAATTTCTCTAAAAATTTCAGATGTGAAGTTCCAAACCATCCGTTGGGAAAAACTGCGCAGGGGCTTTTCGGTTACACAGCTTATGATGCGGTGCCGTTTTTTGAGAATATCGAATTTAAAGAAAAAACTGACCGAAACCAGATTCCGCTGCTGCGCTACAGGCTCTATCAGTACGTGATTGCGATCAACCATTTCAATGATGAGATGTTTCTGATTGAAAACCAAATTCCGGGACTAAAATCTGACTCCCTGGAACTTCAGAATATTATTTATCAAAAAAATGCGCCCGTTTTTCCCTTCAAAACCATTGAAGAAGAAACTTCAAATCTAAGCGATGCAGAATATAAAGATTTGGTAGAAAAAGCGAAGTACCACTGTTATCGCGGCGATGTGTTCCAGCTGGTTTTGAGCAGGCGTTTCGAACAGAAATTCCGTGGTGACGATTTCAATGTCTACCGTGCACTCAGAAATATCAATCCGTCGCCATACCTTTTTTATTTTGATTACGGTGATTATAAACTGATGGGTTCCAGCCCGGAAAGCCAGCTCATCATCAACAGTTCAAAAGCGGTGATCCACCCAATCGCAGGGACTTTTGCCAGAACCGGCGATACGGAAACCGATCTTGCATCGGCCGAAAATCTAAAAAAAGATGCCAAAGAAAACGCCGAACATACCATGCTTGTAGATCTCGCGCGCAACGACTTAAGCATCTACGGAAAAAATACCACGGTTACGAAACTGAAGGAAATCCATTTCTTTTCTCACGTCATCCATTTGGTCAGTGAAGTGACGGCCGATTTAGCCGAAGAGCAGAATCCGTTTGAGGTGATTGCCGCTACATTCCCACAGGGAACCTTAAGCGGTGCGCCAAAATACCGTGCAATGCAGCTGATCGACGAATACGAGAAAAGCCCGCGCAGCTACTACGGCGGCTGTATCGGTTTTGTAGGTTTCGACGGGAGCTGCAACCAGGCCATTATGATCCGCACATTTCTCAGCAAAAACAATACACTTTTTTACCAGGCGGGTGCCGGTATTGTAGCAAAATCTTCTCCGGAAAATGAACTTCAGGAAGTGAACAATAAATTAGGTGCGCTGAAAAAAGCGATTAGTAAAGCAGAAAAAATATAATATAACAATGTAATAATCTACCAATGTGAAAATTTAGGATTGGTAAATTTTTACATTGGTAAATTGGTAAATTAAATATAATGAAAATACTGGTATTTGATAATTACGACAGTTTCACCTACAACCTCGTTCAGATGATTGAGCAGATTGTCGGGCATAAAGTCGATGTTTACAGGAATGATGAAATTCCGCTTGAAAAAATCGCGGAATACGACAAAATCATCCTGTCTCCCGGTCCCGGAATACCTTCCGAAGCCGGAATTTTACTGGACGTAATAAAAACTTATGCGCCCACGAAATCCATTTTCGGCGTATGCCTTGGTCAGCAGGCAATTGCAGAAGCTTTTGGCGGAAGACTTATCAACTTAAAAGAGATTTACCACGGCGTGGCCACCGAAGCAAAAAAAACAAAACCTGACGCGAAACTGCTGAGTGGTTTGCCTGAGACTATCGAAGTGGGCCGATATCACAGCTGGGCTGTGGATCCTGAGTTCTTCGCTGACGAACTTGAAATCACCTCCGTTGACAGAGAAAATATGATCATGTCTCTGCAACACAGACAGTTCGATGTGCACGGTGTACAATACCATCCTGAAAGCATCCTGACACCGGAAGGAAAAAAAATAATGGAAAACTTCTTACGCCCCTAAAAATGAAGGAAATATTACAATACCTTTTTAATCACCAGACCCTTTCGAAGGCGGAAGCAAAATCGATCATGATTGAAATTGCCAACAGCAAATTCAACGAAAATGAAGTCACTTCTTTCGTCACGGTATTTCTGATGCGGAGCATCACGCTTGATGAACTCGAAGGTTTCAGCAGCGCACTTCTGCAGTTGGCTCAGCCCGTAAATCTGGGTACAGATGACCTCGTCGATATCGTAGGGACCGGCGGCGACGGCAAGGATACATTCAATATTTCAACGTTGGCGAGCCTGGGCGTGGCAGGTGCCGGACAAAAAGTTGCGAAACAGGGAAATTACGGTGCTTCCAGCGTAAGCGGCGCTTCCAATGTTCTGGAAAATCTGGGTTATAAATTCAAAAACAACGAAGAAGACCTGAAAAATGATCTGAAAAAGGCTAATTTCTGTTTTCTGCACGCACCGGTATTTCACACGGCATTGCGCTCTGTGGCGCCTTTGCGTAAAAATCTCGGTTTGAAAACGTTTTTCAATCTCCTCGGACCGTTGGTAAATCCCGCCAGGCCGAAATACAGCATGATTGGCGTGGCAAATCCCGAAATCGGGCGTATTTATCAGTATCTTCTTCAAAACCGGAACGCCGACTTTATGATCGTTAACTCATTGGACGGCTACGACGAAATCAGTCTCACTTCCGATACCAAAATTATCGATAAACACGGTGAAAAAATCTATTCTGCAGAAGACCTTCATTTCAAAAACATAGATGCTGAAGAAATTTTCGGGGGAAAGACTCAGCAGGCTGCATCAGACATTTTTGTAAAAATCCTCGAAGGAAAAGGCAGTGAAGCGCAGAACAGCGTCGTACTTGCCAATGCCGCTCTTGCCCTGCAAAACACCGGAAAATACGGCAGCTATACAGATTGTCTGGAAATGGCAAAAGACAGTTTGTTCGGAAAAAAAGCATTAAAAGCCCTGCAATCTTTAATTGATTAAAATGAACATCCTCGATAAAATTATTGCAACCAAAAAACAGGAAATTGCAGCCTCGCAAAAGCTGAAAAGCCTTTCTGAACTGAAAGATTCAGAATTTTTTGGGCGTAAAACTTTTTCTTTAAAACAAAATTTAAAAACCAAAAGCGGTATCATCGCTGAGTTTAAAAGAAAATCACCGTCGAAAGGCATCATTAATGCTCATTCTGAAATTAAAGATGTTGTTAGAAGTTACGAAAATAACGGTGCCAGCGCGATCTCGATTTTGACGGACCACGAATATTTTGGCGGAAGTTCGGCAGATATTCTTGCTGTGAGAAATTCTGTTGAAATTCCAATCTTACGAAAGGATTTCATGGTGGATGAATTTCAGTTTTACGAAGCGAAGGCTATGGGAGCCGACGTCGTTTTACTTATCGCGGCTTGCCTTTCGCCGGCTCAGGTTCATGAGTTTACGGAACTTTCACATCAGCTTGGCCTCGAAGTTTTATTGGAAATTCATACCGAACAAGAACTTAGACATTTCAATTCAAATATAGATTTGGTGGGCATCAACAACCGGAATCTGAAAAATTTTGAAGTTGATTTGCAGCATTCGGTGGATTTAAAAAATTTGCTTCCGGAAAACGTTCTGTCCGTCGCAGAAAGCGGCATTTATTCA